>JAITIG010000002.1 GCA_031279575.1 Bifidobacteriaceae bacterium | reverse complement strand
CGCCGGTCGCCGCTCTCCCAGGGCGCTCCGGGCGCCTGCGGGAGTTTCCGTGGCCACCGGCGGTGACGCTTCATGGCCACCAGCCCAGACTTTCGATGGCCACCCACCGGGACTTTTTGATGGCCATCGTCAGCAAGATGGCGAGACTTGACACTTGCCGGGACGGTGGCGGCGGCGGCTCTTCGCGGGGGGTTGGGTTTGAGTGTCGTAGGGCTGGTCCATACTTGTGGGGTGCGAATCGAGGTGCCCCAGACGGCCAATGTTTCACGTGAAACATCGGACTTGGCGCGGGGGCTGCCGGGTGGCGGCGGCCCGCCGCTCGGCGGGCAGGCGGCGCGGCCCGGGCCCGCCTCGCTGGCCGGGTGCTTGCCGGATGGCGGCGACACCCCGCTCGGGGCGCAGGCCCAGCGCGACACCGCCAGGCGCATGCGGCTGGAAGGCAAACAGTTCCCAAGGCCGGGGCAAACCCGGGTCTTGACCGTGGCCAACCAGAAAGGCGGCGTGGGCAAGACCTCGACCGCGGTCAACCTGGCGGCGGCCCTGGCCGACGCCGGCCTGCGGGTGCTCGTCATCGACACCGATCCGCAGGGCAACGCCTCCACGGCGCTCGGCGTGGCCCACCACCCCGAGGTGCCTTCCGTCTACGAAGCCCTGCTCGGGGGCGAGCCGATGCTGCGCACAGTCCAGGCTTGCCCGGACGTCGACAACCTCTGGTGCGTGCCGGCCACCATCGAGTTGGCCGGGGCCGAGATCGAACTGGTGGGCTTGCCGCAGCGCGAGTTCCGCCTGCACCAGGCCCTGACGCAGCTGCGCCAAGATCTGCGCCGGGTGGGCGAGCCGCCGCTCGACTACGTGATCATCGACTGCCCGCCATCGCTCGGCCTGCTGACGCTGAACGCCTTCGTGGGCGCGCGCGAGGTGCTGATCCCGATCCAGTGCGAGTACTACGCGCTGGAGGGGCTGTCCCAGCTGCTCGGCACAGTCGAACGCGTGCGGGAGGCGCTCAACCCCGAACTGAGGGTCTCGACTATCCTGCTCACGATGTACGATTCCCGCACCAACCTAGCCCGCGACGTGGTGCGGGAGGTGAGAGAGCATTTCCCCGAGCAGGTGCTCGAGGCAACCATCCCTCGGTCGGTGAAAATCTCGGAGGCGCCGGGGTATGGGCAGACCGTCATCACCTATGACCGCAACTCCACCGGCGCGCTGTCCTACCGGGAGGCGGCCCTGGAACTAGCTGAACGCGCAGGAGGAAGCAATGGCTGAACGCAGAACCGGTCTGGGCAAGGGCCTGGGCGCCCTGATCCCGTCCATTTCAACGCCGCCACGCTCCCAGGCCGATGCCGCCGACTCATCCGGCCAGCAGGCGCCGGCCACCAGCCCCCCCACCGCCACCCGGCCAGTCGACCTGCTGTTCGGGGTTGAAAGCGCCGCGCCGGCGCGGACCGAGGCGGCCCCGGGCAGCGGTGAGACCGCCGCCGAGGCCGGCCCGCCCAGGGGTGGCAAGGGGGCCGCCCTGCCCGCCGCGGCGCCCAGGGCGGCCCCAAGCGCCGCTGGCGCGGCAGGCTCGGCCGCGGCAGGCTCGGCCGGGGCAGGCTCGGCCGCGGCGGGCGCGGGCCCCAGCCTGGCCCCGGCCCCCGCCAGCCCGGCTGGCGCCGGTGGCCAGGAGCTGGTGGCGGTGCCCGGGACAGAATTCGCCTTGATCCCGATCACGGCCATCGCGCCGAACCCGAAGCAGCCGCGCGAGGTCTTCGACGAGGACGAGTTGGCGGAACTAGCCGAATCGATCAAAGAAGTCGGCCTGCTCCAACCCATCGTGGTCCGGCCCGCGGCGCCGGACCCAGGCGAGGCCGGCGCCGTCCAGCGCTACGAGTTGGTCATGGGCGAGCGCCGCTGGCGCGCCAGCGGCGCCGCCGGGCTGGCCGAGATCCCGGCGATCATCCGGCAGACCGGCGATTCAGACCTGCTGCTCGACGCACTGCTCGAAAACCTGCACCGGGCCCAGCTAAACCCGTTGGAAGAGGCCGCCGCCTACCGCCAACTGCTGGACGACTTCGGCTGCACGCAGGAGGAGCTGTCCGCCCGCATCGCCCGGTCCAGGCCGCAGATCTCCAACACCTTGCGCCTGCTCAAACTGCCGCCGCTGGTCCAGCGGCGCCTGGCCGCCGGGGTGGTCTCAGCCGGGCACGCCCGCGCCCTGCTGGGCCTGGAGGACGCGGCCGCGATGGAGCGCCTGGCGCAGCGGATTGTGGCCGAGGGCTTGTCGGTCCGCACCACCGAAGAACTGGTGGCCCTGGGCGAGGTGCCGGCCGCCCCCAAGCGGAAACAGCCAACTGTGCGCGGCGGCACCCGCCACGACGCGCTCGACGCGCTCCAAGAGCGCCTGACCGACAGGCTCGACACCAAGGTCAGGGTGGCTCTGGGCAAAACCAAAGGCAGAATCGCCATCGACTTCGCCTCCGTGGCGGACCTCAACCGAATTCTCGCGCTAATCGCCCCGGAGGACCCAGGCGTGCTGAAGTAGCCAACCCCGAGTCGCCGAGTCCACCGCTGATCGCCGCGGCGAGCAGCGCCAGACGGGCGCGCTGGGCGCCGCCAAGCGGCGATTCCCGCCCGCCGGCCTGTCCAGCTGGCCGGCGGCGCCCGGCGCGCCTGGCCGGCCAGCCGCCCAGCAGGCCGGGACCGGCAGATCAAGCTCAGCCCCAAACCGGCCACCTGCTGCGCGCTCCCGTTCGGGCCGATGCCAAACTGTGACTATTTGCCCGGGTTGCTGGGGGTTTACCGCGGATATTATGGCGGGCAGTGCCTGGACCCGGAATTCAACACAACAACAGAAGGGAACAAGATTATGCAGCAATCACAGCCCAAAAGGACGGATCGCCGGAGTTTCCTGAAAGGGGCGGCGCTGGTCGGCGCCGGGGCGGCCGCGACCGGGCTGGTGGCGGCCTGCACGCCATCGTCCCCCGGGGAGGGGACCTCGACCACGCCGGCGCCGACCGGTGGCGGCGAAACAGCGCCAACCACCGGCTGGAGCTGGGCCACCCCGCCGGAGCCCATCGCTGACGCGGACATCTCCGAAACCATCGAGACCGAGATCGCCGTCGTCGGAGCCGGCATCTCAGGCTGCGCCGCGGCCTGCCGGGCCAGCCAGCTTGGCGCCAAGGTGGTCGTGGTGGAAAAGCAGGGCTGGCCCAGCTCGCGCGGCGGCCACTACGGCGGCTACCAAACCAAGGCCATGACCCGCGAGGGCCTCACCAACGACCCGATGGACCAAATCGCCTCGGAATGGCTGCGCTTTGAGGGCAACCGGGCCAAGCAGAAGATCATCTACCGCTACCTGGAGCGCTCCGGCGAGGTCATCGACTGGCTGGAGGATTACTCCAAGGAATTCGCCGAGGGCGGGCTGATCGTCGCGCCGATCATCACCCACTATGTCGGGCCGTACTACTACGAGCACATCGGCACCCACGTCATCTTCGGCCCCGGATCGATGATGGAGGGCCAGGGTTACCCCGCAAACGAGAACATGATCAACGCCCCGGTGTACTTCATGTGGAAGCAAGCCGAGGCCAAAGGCGCCCAGTTCCTCTTCAACACCCCCGCCGAGCAGTTGGTGCAGGACTCCTCGGGCAAAGTCACCGGCGTTGTGGCCAAGAAAGAGGACGGCAGCTACGTCAAAATCAACGCCTCGAAGGGCGTGCTCCTGGCATCGGGCGATTTCTCCGGCGACGAGGAAATGCGCGAAGCCTATTGCGACCCGATCTCGTTGAAGTGCGACAGCTTCTCCTACACACCTCCAGGCGCCAACACCGGCGACGGCCAGAAGATGGCCATGTGGGCCGGCGCGCACATGTTCCTGGGCGAGCATTGCTCCCCCAGCATGATGCACCTGATCCGCTACGCCATGCTCTGCTTCGGCTTCATGTACGTCAACACCTCGGGGCGCCGCTTCATGAACGAGGACACCTGGATCCAGGCCAAGTCCATCCGCATCCTCCAGCAGCCGGGCGACAACTCCTTCGCCTACAGCGTCTTCGACGGCGACTACCAGCAGCAGGTGATCGACTCGCTGCAATACGGCGGCGGCCAGTTCTGGGACAACATGAGCCACATGGTGGGCCAGCCCTTCGACTGGGGGACCCCCGAGGATCCCTTCTCGCCAGCGGGCATGATGGCGGCCGGGTTGGAGAACGGCACTGTCTTCCAGGCGGACACCATCGCCGATCTGGCGGCCCAAATCGGCGTCGAGGCGGCCGTGCTGCAAGAAGAGGTCGACAAGTACAACCAGTGGTATGACTCCGGCGTGGACGGGGACTACCACAAGCGGGTTGAGCTGCTGACCCCGATTCGCACGGCGCCGTTCTACGCCGTCAAGTTCGGTCCGTCCAACCTGGTCCACCCCAACGGCGTGGAGGTCAACGAGGCGATGCAGGTCTTGGACGAGAAGCTTGATCCGATCCCGGGTCTGTACGCCTCGGGCAACGCCTCCGGCGGCCGCTACGGCGTCGACTACCCCGTGGTCATGAACGGCAACTCCCACGGCTCGGCGATGACGTTCGGCTACCTGGTGGGCGAGGACCTGGCCAACGCCTGACCGCCCCGGCAACCCCGGCCGGGGGCCTGCGCGGCACCACCCCCGCAGGCCCCCGGCGCCGCCCGGGCGGCGGGCGCCTGCGGGCGCGGCCCTTTTTGGGGTTGATGCGAAACTGTGATTTTCTGCCCGGGTGGCCGGCGGTTTGCCGCGGATATTATGGCGGGCAGTTCTTGGCTCCGGAATTCAACACAACAGAAGGGAAGTCAAATGCAAGTGCCTCAGCGTAGAGGAACCGACCGCCGGAGTTTTCTGAAGGGAGCAGCGCTAGTCGGCGCGGGTGTGGCCGCGACTGGGCTGGCTGCCGCCTGCACGCCATCGTCCACCGGGGGAGGCGCCTCTGGGGAACCAACCGGGGGCGGCGCCGCCGAGGAGGACTTGGGCGGCTCGATTGCCGTCATGAAGCCGATCGCGGATTCGGAAATCAAAGAGACCATCGACGTTGACATCGTTGTCATCGGCGGAGGGGTGGCCGGCTCGGTGGCGGCGGCGACGGCGGCAGAGGCGGGCAAGAATGTGGCCGTGCTGCAAAAAGCCGAGGTGGCGGTGGCAAACGGCGCGGGCGCGGGGGCCTGGAACTCCAAGGCGCAACAAGAAGGCGGCGACGAGTTCGACCCGTGGGAGGCCGTCATCGAGTGGAACCGGCAAGGCGAGAACCGCGCCGACCTCAGCCTGCTCAAGACCTGGATCTACAACTCCGGGCCGACAATGGACTGGGCGATGGCGCTGACGAACGATGTCGAAGGGGTTGGGCCAGTGTTTGTGGGGCTCAACCGGGGCATGGATTACCCCGACGCCTGGAACTTCGCCTATCCCACCGTGCATATGTGGGCGGGGCAGATGGGCCCCTTGGCCCAATGGCTGCTCGACTATTCGGAGGAAAAGGGCGGCAAGGTCTACTACAGCACCCCGGCCGTCCAACTTGTGCGCGATGCCGAAAACACCGGGCGCGTCAGCGGCGCCATCGGCCTAAACGAGGCCGGCGAGTACATCAAGTTCAACGCCGCCGATGGTGTGATTCTGGCCGCGGGCGACTACGGCAACAACCCGGTGCTGCGCGCCGAGTACCTGCCCTTCGCCGAGGGCCTCGGCAGCGCCTACATGCGCCCCGACATCAACAAAGGCGACGGGCAGTACATGGGTATGTATGTTGGCGGCAAGATGCAGCTGTCGCCGCATTGCTCCAACATCCACTTCGACCCGCCGATCGGCGTTCCGGACGTGCCGGGCTCCGGCATCCCCTGGCTCTTTGTGAACAAGCTTGGTCTGCGTTTCTGCAACGAGGACGTGCAGTACGGCCAGCTTTGGGCGCAGGACATGAACCAGCCGGATTACATGCACTACCAGATCTTCGACGACAACTTCCGGACCGATTGGGAGCAAATGGGCTCCGGGATGATGAAGAAGGAGCCGCCGGTGCCCATTGTCGAGGGCGTCGAGGCCGCCGTGGCCGAGGGCAAGGCCTACAGCGCCGCGACCATCGAGGAGCTGGCCGGGCTGATCGAGGTCCCGGCCGACGCGCTCAAAGCCACGGTGGATCGCTACAACGCCTTGTGCGAGGCCGGCTACGACGACGACTTCGGCAAGCAAGCGGCGCGGCTCAAGGCTGTCAAGCAGGGGCCGTTCTACGCCATCGCCCGGCAGCCCGGCATCCTTTGCACCCTCAACGGCATCATCACGAATGCCAACTGCGAGGCGCTGGATGAGAACCACGAGGTCATCGAGGGGTTGTATGCGGTGGGCAACTGCCAGGGCAACTACTTCGGCGGCTTGGAGCACCAGATGGTGATCCCGGGTATGAGCCTGGGGCGCGCCATGACAACCGGCCGGGTGGCTGGGCTGCTGGCCTCCGGCCAGCCGATAGCCACCGGTCGCATCTAGCCTCCAGGCGGCCGCGGCCGCCGTGGGGGCGAGCGCTGGCGCCAGCTGCTGTTGGGGCGCTAAACCGCAGGTCAGGGCCAGGACAGTGGGCAACTGCCACCGCTGTTCTGGCCCTGGCCGGGTCTGGCCCTGGCCGGTCAGCTGGGCGGCGCCGGGCGCTCGCCGCGTTTGACCGCCGCCACCAGCCGGTAGGTGACGGGCAGCAGCAGGACCTCGAGCAGGCACTTGTAGATGTAGCCCAAAACCATGTAGCCGAGGAATTGCGCGCCGGTGATGACGCCGTAGAAGGCGATGAAGCAGAAGGCCGCGGTGTCCGCCGCCTCGCCCACGATGGTCGAGCCGAGCAGGCGGCGCCACAGCGGGCCGCCGCCGGCGCGCCGCTTCATCGCGGTCAAGACCAGCGCGTTTGACAACTGGCCGGCCAGGTAAGCCGCCAGCGAGGCCGCCACAATGCGCGGCACAAACCCCAAAGTGGCCTGGTAGGCGCCCTGGCCGCCCCAATTGGCGGCCGGCGGCGCGACCTGGACCAGCCAAAACGAGCCGACCGCGAGCGCCGAGCAGGCGAAACCCAGCAGGATTGCCCGGCGCGTCGCCTTGAAGCCGAACACCTCCGCCAACACGTCGCCCAGGATGTAGGTGGCGGGGAAGAGGAAGGCGCCGCCGTCCACGGTCACCTCGATGCCCCAGCCGAACAACTCGACTCGCCCCAGGCCGATCAGCTTGACTGCCGACACGTTCGAGATCACCAGCAAGGCGGTGAACAGCCCCACCAGCACGGGGTACCAGCCGCGCCCCGCGGGCGGCGCCGCGGGCGGATGCGATCGTTGGGACACCACTCAATGATGCCCCAGCGGCGCGCCGCCGCTCTGCGGTAACGTGGGCGCGTGGCCAGCGAGAAACAGGGCGGACCGGCAAACCTGTCGCTTGTCCAGGTGCTGGCCAGCGCTGGCGCGGCCGCCACCTCGACGCTGGCGCTGTCCTACCTGGGTGTGGCGGGCACCATTCTGGGCGCCGCCCTGGCCGCGGTTATCACGGTGGTGGGCAACTACATTTACCAGCGCTCGCTGCTGCGCACCCACCGCGCGGTCAAAAGCCTGGCCCATCAGGCCGCGACCGCCGTTCTGCCCGCTGTGCAGCAACTCCGGCCAGGCGCGGCCGGCAGCGAGGACCCATCCGGCGCGGTCGGCAGCGAGGACCCAGCTGGCGCGGACGGCAGCGAGGACCCAGTCGGCGCGGACGCCAGCCAGGACCCAGCCGGCGCGGACGGCAGCGAGGACCCAGCCGGCGTGGACGATGCCGCCGCCCAGGCTCCCAGCCCCGCCCCCGGCCCGCCAGCGGTGGCCGGGGAACCCGGCGGGGAGCCGGCCGGGGCAACGGGTGGCGCGGCGGCGGGGCTGGCGGATGCCGCCGCCCAGCCACCCGGCGGCGCCCTGCCGTATTCGCTGGCAGACGGAGAGTTGGCCGGGGCCGCAGGCGCGGGCGGCGCGGCGGCTGGCGCTGGCGGCATCGCGCCTGGGGCGGACCTCGCGCCTGGCGGCGAGCCGGCCGCCGGCGCCGGGGAGACCGCCCCCGAGTTGGCCGGCGCCGCCCGGGCCGCAGATGAGGCCGAGGCTGGCGGCGGGGCCGGCCTGGCGGGGGAGGAAGAGGATCCCGGCGCAGGCGAGCCGGACGCGCGCGACGACACCTGGATGGCGCAGATGCTGGCCCGCTATGGCACCGTGCGGACGCTTGTGGCGCTCGGGATCGCGGTGTTTTTGCTGATTATGGCCGTGGTCACGGCTGTCGAGCTGATCTTGGGCAAGCCTTTGGCGGACGAGTTGACCGGCGTCGACTCCGACCGCAGAACCACCTTTGTCAACCGGCCGCAGCCAACCACCCCGGCCCCGGCGCCGGAGTCGCCGACGCCGGCGCCGCCGCCGCAGACCAGCACTCCGGAAGCCACCCCCACCGAACTGCCCACCCCCACCGCGACGCCCACCCCCACCCCGAGCGAGCCGTCCGGCGAGCCGAGCCAGGAAACCCCCGAACCGGAGCCCACCGAGACGCCCAGCCACACGCCGGAGCCCACCGACGCCCCCACCACGCACGAGGTTGAGACGCCGCCGCCCGGAGCTTGACCTGGCCGGGGGCTGGGAGGCCGGGCGGAGGGCGCGTATGGTGGACGGGTGGCCCGGCTCCGAAACCCGTTCAGGCGCGCGGCGGCCGCCAGCCCGGTGGCCGGCCACTGGCGCCACACGGCCGCGGTGGGGGATCTAGTCGCCTCGCTGTACGCGGCCGGCCAGGCAGAATACCGCTCCGGCCCGCAGGATCCAGCCCCAGGAGTGCCGTCGATCGCCGCCGCCATGCCAAAGCTGAACCTGCGCCGCCTAGACCAGGTGGTGGAAGTCGACCCCGCCGGCCAATGGGTCATAGCCCAAGCCCGATGCCGTCTCGCCGCCGTCGCTGCCATCTTGGCCCAGCGGGGCCTCGCCTTGGCGCCGGGCCCCGCCTTGGCGCCGGGCCCCGCCTTGGCGCCGGGCCCCGCCGGGCGCTGGCCGCAGGCGGTCCCCGGCCGGCGGTTCGACCGGCCGCGCCGGGGCCCCCACAGCCGTGGCGGCGCGCCGCAGGAGACGGCGGGGGCGGCCGTCATCGGCGGGCGGGTGGCGGCGCTTTGGGTCGACGCCCTGACCGCCTCGGGCGAGATCACCCGCCACCCGCAAACCGGCTTGCCGCCCGACGCGCTGGTGGTGGCCGCGGCTTTGGCGGCCGAGCCGGCCGCGCCGGCGCGGCCCGCCAACGGCATCGGCCGCGGCAAGGAGCCCGCCGTCAGGGGTAGAGCACAATCTTGAGGGACCGCTCGGCGGCCTGGAGCAGGCGGAAGGCGGCCGCGCCTGGGGAATTGTCGATGGCGACGCGCCGGGGGTCAGGCGGGCAGGCTGCCGCCGCGTTCGGCTAGGAGTTGGCGCAGGCGGGCGAAGACGCGGGGGGTTTGGACGCCATCGTGCTCGTACTCGTTGGTGACCCAGGCTTGGGCGTTGCCGACCATGTCCAAAGTGGCCAGCTGCAAGCCGGCGTCGACGTACAAGTCGTCGTGGTAGATGGCCGCCTGGAGCGGGACCTCGTTGCGGGCCAGGGTGTCAAGGCAGTAGACGGCGGGCCAATCGGCTTGGCCCATCAGCACTTCGACCGCCGGTTGGAAGGGGCGCAGCAACTGGTTGTGCTCGAACATCCAGGGGAACGTCATCTCCCCGGTGAACAGCAGTGGCCGGGCCTGCGGGGCGAACTCCGGGTGGCGGGCCAACTCGCGCTGGGCCGCCCAGTTGATCGGGCCGGACGCGCCGCAACCGTAAATGAACTCCTGCAAAACCCAAAACAGCGGGTTGGCGGCGGACGAGGTCCGGGCCAGCACCTGGTGGGTGAAGGCTTGCGACAGCCGCCCCGGCTCCGCGAAAGC
>JAITIG010000055.1 GCA_031279575.1 Bifidobacteriaceae bacterium | reverse complement strand
GCGGCCGCCCCGGTGCGGCTGAGCCAGCAGCGCGTGGCGCTGGCCCAGGGCGGCGGGCGGCAGGCCCGGGCGGTGGTGTTGAACTCCGGCGGGGCCAACGCCTGCACCGGGCCGGGCGGGTTGGCCGATGCCGAGGCCACCGCCGCGGCCGCGGCCGCCGCCTTGGGCTTGGAGGCGGCCGAAGTGCTGGTCTGCTCGACCGGCTTGATTGGCCAGCGCCTGCCCATGGGCCAGCTGCTGGCCGGCGTCCGCTTGGCGGCGTCCGCCCTCGGCGGGCCGGCCAAGCCAGGCTGGACCGCCAAGGCGGCCGGACCAGCCGAAGCCGCCGGGCAGGGAGAGGCCGCCGGGCAGGGGGAGGCCGCCGGGCAGGGGGAGGCCGGCGGGCTGGCCGCCGCCGAGGCCATCTTGACCACCGACACGGCGCCCAAGCAGGCCGTCCGCCGAGGCGGCGGCGGCGCCTACGCCATCGGCGGGATGGCCAAAGGGGCCGGCATGCTGGCCCCGGAACTGGCCACCATGCTGGCGGTGCTGACCACCGACGCGGCCCTGGCCCCGCCGGCCGCCCAGGCGGCGCTGGAGGAGGCTTGCGCCCAATCCTTCAACCGGATCGACTCGGACGGCTGCATGTCGACCAACGACACAGTGATCCTGCTGGCCTCGGGCGCCTCGGGGCACCAGCCGGACCCGGCCGAGTTCGCCCGGCACCTGACCGATCTGGCCCAAGACTTGGCCCGCCAACTGATCGCGGACGCGGAAGGCGCCAGCCACGAGATCGCGGTCGAGGTGAGCGGCGCGCTCACCCAAGGCGCGGCGCTGAAGGTGGCGCGCGCCATCGCCCGCTCCAATCTGTTCAAAACCGCTATCGCGGGCAACGACCCGAACTGGGGGCGCATCCTGGCGGCGGCCGGGACAGTCGGCCCGGCGGAGGCGCCATTCGCCGCCGACCAGGTCGATGTGCTGGTCAACGGGGTGATGGTGGCCCGGGCGGGCGGTCCGGGCGAGCCCCGCGAGGCGGTCGACCTGAGCGGGCGGCAGGTCTCGGTCAAGGTGGACCTGCACGCCGGGCCGGCCGGCGCCGCCATCTGGACCAACGACCTGACCCACGCCTACGTCTCAATCAACGCGGAGTACCCCTCGTGAGCCCCCGCCCGCAGTTGAGCCCGGACCGCAAAGCCGAGGTCCTGATCGAGGCCCTGCCCTGGCTGCTGCGCTTCGGCGGGGCCATTGTGGTGGTCAAGTACGGCGGCAACGCCATGGTGGACCAAGGCCTGAAGCGGGCCTTCGCCGAGGACATGGTGTTTCTGCGGCGGGTCGGCCTCAGGCCCGTGGTGGTCCACGGCGGCGGCCCGCAAATCAGCCAAATGCTGGGGCGGCTCGGCATCGCCTCAGAGTTCCAAGGCGGCCTGCGCGTCACCCCGCCCGAGACCATGGACGTGGTGCGGATGGTTCTGACCGGGCAGGTCAGCCGCGAGCTGGTGGGCTTGGTCAACCAGCACGGCCCGTTCGCCGTCGGCATGAGCGGCGAGGACGCGGCCTTGTTCCAAGCCCGCCGGCGCACCGCCACGGTCGATGGCGAGGAGGTGGACGTGGGCCAGGTGGGCGATGTCGCCACCGTCAACCCCGGGGCCGTGCGCGACTTGCTGGAGGCCGGCCGCATCCCCGTCATCTCGACCGTCGCCCCCGACTTGGACGACCCGTCCCAGGTGCTCAACGTCAACGCCGACACCGCCGCCGCCGCCCTGGCCATCGCGTTGGGGGCGCGCAAGCTGGCGATCTTGACCGATGTCGAGGGCTTGTACGCCGATTGGCCGGACAAGGCCAGCTTGGTCCACCAGATCACCGCCCGCGACCTGGCCGCCATGCTGCCCCGCCTGGAGACCGGCATGCGCCCCAAAATGGAGGCCTGCCTCAGGGCGGTGCGCGGCGGGGTGGCCCAGGCGCACGTCATCGACGGCCGGGCGCCGCACTCGCTGCTGACGGAGATTTTCACCGACGAGGGCGTTGGCACCATGGTGACCGACCCGCCCGGAAAGGCGTCCGATGACGTCCGCTGACCCCCCAGCCCCAGCCCCAGCCCCAGCCCCAGCGGCCGGCCCGGCCTCGCAGGGGCTGCTGGCGCGCTACCGGGAGGCGGCGCTCGGGCTGTTCAACCCCCGCCTGGCGCTGGTGCGGGGCCAAGGCGCCCGGGTGTGGGACGCCGACGGCAACGAGTACCTGGACCTGCTGGGCGGGATCGCGGTCAACGCCTTGGGCCACGCCCACCCGGCCTGGGTCGAGGCGGTGGCCCGCCAGGCCGGCCAACTGGCCCACATCTCCAACCTGTACGCCTCCCGGCCGCAGATCGAGTTGTCTGAGCGCCTGCTCCAAATCACCGGCGCGGCGCCGGGCGGCCGGGTTTTCCTGGCCAACTCCGGGACCGAGGCCAACGAGGCCGCCCTCAAAGCCGCCCTGCGGGCCGGCGCCGGCCGGCGCCGGGTGCTGGCGCTGGCCGGCTCGTTCCACGGCCGCACCATGGGGGCGCTGTCCCTGACCGCCAAGGAGGCCTACCGGCGGCCGTTCGAGCCGTTCACCGGCCCGGCCGAGTTCCTGCCCGGCGGCGACCTGGCGGCCCTGGAGGCCGCCCTGGCGGGTGGGGATGTGGCCGCCCTGGTGCTAGAAGCCATCCAAGGCGAGGCCGGCGTGCGCCCCCTGCCGGCCGGCTACCTGGCCCAAGCCCGCCGCCTGACCAGGCAGGCCGGCGCCCTGCTCTGGATCGACGAGGTCCAAACCGGGATCGGCCGCACCGGCGCCTGGCTGGCCTGCCAGGGCGAGTTCGGCGCGGCGGCGCCGGCGCCAAATCAAGCGGCCTCCAGCTGGGACGGGCCGGACATTGTGACCCTGGCCAAGGGGCTTGGCGGCGGCTACCCGATTGGCGCCATGGTGGCCATGGACCAGTCCGCCGCCGCCCGGCTGCGCCCCGGCGACCACGGCACCACCTTCGGCGGCAACCCGCTGGCCGCCAGCGCCGCCCTGGCCACCTTGGACGTCATCGAGCGGGAGGGTTTGATGGCCCACGCGGCCAGGCTGGGGGAGCGCTGGCGGGCGGACTTGTCGGCGGTCCCGGGCGTCAAGGCGGTCCGAGGCCGGGGGCTGCTGATCGGGATCGTGCTAGACCAGCCCAAAGCGGCGGCCGCCGCCCGCGCCGCCGAGGCGGCCGGCTTCCTGGTCAACGCCCCGGCGCCGGACGTGATCCGGCTGGCGCCGCCGCTGATCTTGACTGGAGACCAAGCCGACCAGTTCACGGCGGCGCTGCCCGGACTGTTCAAGGAGGCCCCATGACCCCCCGGCATTTCCTCAAAGACACTTCCATCAGCCAGGCCGAGCAGGCCGCGATCTTGAACCTGGCACTGGCGGTCAAAGCCGACCGGTGGGCCCGCCAGCCGTTGCGGGGGCCGAAGGCCGTCGCCATCCTGACCGACAAGCCGACCCTGAGGACGCAGGTCTCCTTCAGCGTCGGCGTGGCGGAGCTGGGCGGCTACCCCATGTTTGTGGACGGGCGGCTGGCCGGGGTGGGCCAGCGCGAGTCGATCGCGGACACCGCCCGGGTGCTGGGGCGCCAGGTCAGCGCCATCGTCTGGCGCACCTACGGGCAGGACCGGCTGGAGCAGATGGCGGCCCACGCCGGGGTGCCGGTGGTCAACGCCCTGACCGACGACTACCACCCCTGCCAGGTCCTGGCGGACCTGCTGACCGCCGCCGAGCACCTGGGCGGGGTGGACCGCCTGCGCGGGGCCAAACTGGCCTACCTGGGCGACGGCTCCAACAACATGGCCCAGTCCTACCTGCTGGGCGGCGCCCTGGCGGGCATGGACGTGGTGGTGGCCAGCCCCGCCGGCTACGGCCCCAAGGCGGCCATCTTGGCCGAGGCCGAGCAGGTGGCGGCCGCTGGCGGCGGCGGCGCCCGGGTGGTGGCGGACCCAGCCGGCGCGGCGGCCGGGGCCGACGTGGTGGCCACCGACACCTGGGTGTCGATGGGCATGGAGGGCGATGCCGCCGCCCGCCAGGCGCCGTTCGTCCCCTACCGGGTGGACCAGGCGGTGATGGCGCTGGCCCGCCCGGAGGCGGTCTTCTTGCACTGCCTGCCCGCCTACCGCGGCAAAGAGGTCGCCCCGGAGGTGATCGACGGCCCCCGCTCGCGCGTCTGGGACGAGGCCGAAAACCGCCTCCACGCCCAAAAAGCCCTGCTCATCTGGCTTCTGGCAGAGGCGGCAGCAGGCGGCGGGGTGGTTTTGTGAGGCCCGCCATACCCGCCACCAAAACGGCCCGGCGGGCGCTGATCGGCCAAATCATCCGGGGCGAGCGGGTGGCCTCGCAAACCGCCCTGGCCGGGCGGCTGCGCGCGGCCGGCCTGGAGGTGACGCAGGCGACGCTGAGCCGCGACCTGGTGGAGCTGCGGGCCGGCAAAGTGCGCCTGGCGGACGGGTCGATGATTTACGCCATCCCGGCCGAAGGCGCCGAATCCAGCCTCGAAGGCGGGCGCGACACCGAGATGCTGGCCGCCCGGCTGCGCCGGCTGGCGGCGGAGCTGCTGGTCAGCGCGGACGGCAGCGGCAACACGGTGGTGCTCAGGACACCGCCGGGGGCGGCCCACTTCCTGGCCTCGGCGATTGACCAATCGGTTTTCCCCGAGGTGCTGGGGACCATCGCGGGGGACGACACAATCATCATGGTGACAAGCGGCGCGAGGGGCGGCCCGGAGATGGCGGCGCGGTTCGCGCAACTGGCAAACGAAGGAGAACGGTCATGACTGAGCGCGTGGTGTTGGCGTATTCGGGCGGTTTGGACACCTCGGTGGCGATCGGCTGGATCGGGGAGGCGACCGGGGCCGAGGTGGTGGCCGTGGCCGTCGATGTCGGCCAAGGCGGCGAGAACCTGCAAACCATCCGCGAGCGGGCGCTGGCCTGCGGGGCGGTCGAAGCCTATGTGGCGGACGCGCGGGAGGAGTTCGCGGCCGAGTACTGCATGCCGGCGCTGGCCGCCAACGCGCTTTACATGGACCGCTACCCGCTGGTCTCGGCGCTGTCCCGGCCGGTCATTGTCAAACACCTGGTGCGGGCGGCGCGGCAGTTCGGGGCCGGCACGGTGGCCCACGGCTGCACCGGCAAAGGCAACGACCAGGTGCGGTTCGAGGTTTCGATCACCTCCCTGGCGCCAGACCTGAAGTGCGTCGCGCCGGTGCGGGATTTGGCGCTGACCCGCCTGGCCGCCATCGACTACGCCGAGCGGCACGCGCTGCCAATCGAGACCACCAAGTCCTCGCCCTTCTCGATCGACCAGAACGTGTGGGGCCGGGCGGTGGAGACCGGGTTCCTGGAGGACATTTGGAACGGGCCGACCAAGGACGTCTACACCTACACCGACGACCCGGCCTTCCCGCCGGTCGAGGACGAGGTGGTGATCGAGTTCAGCCGGGGCCTGCCGGTGGCGTTGGACGGGGTGGCGGTCACGCCGCTGCAAGCCGTCCAGGAGATGAACCGCCGGGCGGGCGCCCAAGGGGTGGGGCGGATCGACATGGTCGAGGACCGGCTGGTGGGGATCAAGTCGCGCGAGGTCTACGAGGCGCCCGGCGCCATGGCCTTGATCGAGGCCCACCGCGACTTGGAGGGCGTCACGGTGGAGCGCGAGCTGGCCCGGTTCAAACGGCTGGCCGGCGCCCGCTGGAGCGAGCTGGTCTACGACGGGCAGTGGTTCTCGCCCCTCAAACGCGCCCTGGACAGCTTCATCGCCGAGACCCAGGAATATGTCAACGGCGAGGTCCGCCTGGTTTTGCACGGCGGGCGGGCGGTGGTGGCGGGGCGGCGCTCGCCGACCTCGCTGTACGACTTCAACCTGGCCACCTACGACGACGGCGACTCGTTTGACCAGTCGCAGGCCCGCGGCTTCATCGAGTTGTATGGCATGCAGTCCAAGCTGGCGGCCGCCCGCGACGCCCGCGCCGGGCGCGGGCCGGCGCTCTAGCGGCGGGCGGCATTGCCAGATGCGCTTTGCCAGCCCCGACCACGAGCGCCTGGCCGCCGGGCTGCTGGGCTTGACCTTGGGCCAGTTCCGGGCCCGCCACCTGGCCGGCCCGGTGGATCTGCCGCCTGAGTTCGAGCGCTTGGCCCGCCGCCTGGAGCGCGGCCAGCCGTTGCAATACCTGCTGGGCCGGGCGGCGTTCCGGGCCTTGGAGTTGAAGATCGGCCCGGGGGCTTTCATACCGCGCCCCGAGACCGAGGTGGTGGCGGGCGCGGCCATCGCGGCCCTGGCCCAGGCGCCCCGGGCCGGGCGGTTGGCGGTGGACTTGGGCACGGGGGCCGGCCCCATCGCCGCCGCCTTGGCCAGCGAGGTCCCCGGCGCCCGCGTTTGGGCGGTGGAGCGGGCTTGGGCGGCGCTGGGCCAGGCCCGGGCGAACCTTGAGCCGCTGGGGGTCGAGGTGGTCGGGGCCGACGCCGCCGCCATCGCCCGCCCGGCGGGCCCGTTGGCGCAGTTGGCGGGGGCGGTGGCGGTGGTTGCGGCCAACCCCCCCTACCTGCCGCCCGATGCCGTGCTCGGCCCGGGGGTGGCCGAGCACGAGCCGCCGGCCGCGCTGTTCGGCGGCGGCCCGGCCGGCCTGGAGGCACCGCTGGTGTTTTTGGCGGCGGCGGCCCGGCTGCTGCGCCCAGGCGGCGTGGTGGTGCTTGAGCACGGCCCGCCCCAGGCGGCGGCGCTGCGGGCGGCCGCCCGCCAGGACGGCCTGTTCGAGGCCGCCGCCACCGGCCGCGACCTGGACGGGCGCGACCGCTACCTGCGCGCCACCCGCACCGCCGCCGGGCAACTGGGCGGTTAGCTGGCCGGGTCCGGGATCTGGTAGGGGAGGCGGCGCACGGCGCCGGTCAGGGCTTGCGAGCGGGCGGCGCGGGCGGGGGCGGCGGCCATCTCGCGGTCGCGCCGCTCGCACACCACCGCGGCCAGGAACCGCTCCGGGTGGGCGCCGGCGGGCGGCGGCGGGGCGACGCCGCGGGCGACCTCCGCCGCCAGGGCGGCGCCAAGCTGGGCCCGGCTTTGCGGCGTCAGGGAACCGGCCCGCAAGAGGAATTGCCGGGCCCGCAGCGCCACCCCGTCGCCCAGCCGCCCGATGTCCGCCAGGCGGGCCCAACTCGCCAGCTCCGGCGGCATGGGCAGGGAGAAGACCTGGATGCGGGCGCCGCGCGCCCGCATCACGTAGGTGCCGGCCAGAAAATCGCCGACGCGCTTGCCCCGGTCGTTGAACAGCATCGCGGCAAAGGCGGGTATGCCCATCAGCGCCCACACCTCGAAGACCGCCAGCAGGGCGCGGGTCAGGGCTTGGCGCAGCTTGACGGGGCCGCCATCGTCCCGCACCACCCTGAGGCCCGCCGCCCGCTTGCCGGCCGAAAGCCCCCGGGTCAAAGTCTCCACGGTGGTTGGCGCCACCAGCAGCACCACCGCGGCGACCACCGAGAAAGCCGCCGTCTGGGCGGCCTGGCTCCACTCGGCGAGGCCGGCCGCGCCGATGATCTCCAGCAGGATAAAGGTCTCGACCAACATGATGGCGAAGTCCAACAGCAGGGCGAGCAGGCGGGCGGCGAACGAGGCGGGCCGCAACTCGAGCTTGACCGCCTCGCCCACCACAATCTCATCGCCGCGCATTCCATTAGGGTAGCCGGGTGGACATCGAAGCGTTCGCGGCTGAGCGGGGCGCCGCCTGGGAGCGCCTGAAGGAGCTGGCCGGCCGGCACCTCCTGAGCGGCGCGGAAGCCGACGAGCTGGTCTGGCTCTACGAGCGCTCCGCCACCGACCTGTCCCAACTGCGCTCCGAGGCGCCCGACCCGGCCTTGGTCTCAGCGCTCTCGGCCCGGCTGGGCGCGGCGCGGGCCCGCATCCTCGGCGCCCACGACACCTCCACCGGCGCGCTGCGCCGCTTCGTGGAGCTGACCGTGCCCGAGTCGCTGCACCGTTTGCGCTGGTGGGCCCTGGGCTGCGCCCTGGCCTGCGTGGCCGTGGCGGTGGCGGCGGGGGTCTGGGTCAACACCCAGCCCGAGGTGCTGGCCATCATGGGCACCCCGGAGGAGCAGGAGGAATACGTCAACGAGGCTTTCGCGGCCTACTACTCCGAGTACGCCCACACCAGCTTCGCCGCCCTGGTGTGGACCAACAACGCCAAGATCGCGGCGCTGTGCGTGGCTGGCGGCATCAGCGGCATCTTCCCGGCCTATGTGCTGTTCGAGAACGCGGTGGGGGTCGGAGCGACGGCCGGGCTGATGTGGTCCCACGGGGCCGGCGGGGTCTTTTTCAGCCTCATTCTGCCGCACGGCTTGCTGGAGTTGACCTGCATTTTTATGGCTGGCGCGGTGGGTTTGCGCCTGTTTTGGGCTTGGATTGCGCCCGGCCCTAGGACTCGGCCGGCCGCGCTGGCCAACGAGGGCAAGGCGGCCGCCGCCGCGGTGGTGGGTTTGAGCGCCGCCCTGGCGCTGAGCGGGGTGATCGAGGGCTTTGTCACCCCCTCGGACTTGCCCCACTGGTTGAAGATCTTGGTCGGGGCGCTGGCCCTGGCGGCCTTCGCCGCCTACATGCTGGTGGCGGGCCGCCGCGCGAGGCGAATCTTGGCCGCCGAGGCCTCGGCCGCCCTGCCCGAGCCCTAGCCGAGGCTGGCGCAGGAGGACCGGGTTGGCGGTTCGACTTAGACTGGGGGGCGCGACAGAACGGAGGTGGGAGCTTGGACCAGCCGGCCCAGCATTCTCCAGAGGCGCCGCGCAGCGGCCCCGGCGGCTCCGGCGGCCCGGACGGCTCCGGCGGCCCGGGCAATGCGGGCAGCGCGGTTCGGCGGGTCTCGGCGGCCCAGCGGGCCAAAGGGCAGGGCCAGGGCGAGCCGCCAAGGCCGCGCCAGGCCGCCGCCGGGCCGGACTGGCCGCTCCAGGCGACCGCTGAGCAGCCGCCGGTTCTAGGGGATCCGGCCAGCCGCGCCGGCACCCGCCCGCACGACATGCGCTCCTTGCGCCGGCACGCCAAAGCCGGCGCCGCCAGCGGCCGGCGGGCCGCCCGCTGGGCGGTGCCCGCCCTGGCGCTGCTGGTGGTCCTGGCCGCCGGGTATGTTGGCGCGGCCTACTACTTTGCCCACCGGGTGCCCAAAGGGGCCAGTGTGGCGGGGGTGGAGATCGGGGGGTTGACGGCATCGGACGCCACCTTGAGGCTTGAGGCGGAACTGGCCGAGCGGGCTCGCCAACCGGTGCCGGTGGTGGTGGGAGAGCGGGAACTGGCGTTCGATCCGGTGGTGGCTGGGCTCGGCTTCTCCGCCGCCGGCACGGTCGGCCAGCTGACCGGGTTGGACTTCAGGCCGGCCTGGCTGTGGCGGCAGGTCAGCGGGGTCGGCGCGGCGCCGCCCGCGCTGGTGGTGGACCAGGCCGCGCTGGAGGCCCACCTGGCGGAGTTGGCCGCGGCCGCGGCCGTCGCGCCGGTCGACGCCACGTTGAGCGTGGCCACAGGCGCCCCGGTGACCACCGCGCCGTCCGCCGGGCTGGCCCTGGACCTGGCCGGGGCGCAGGCCTACGCGCGCCAAAACTACCTGGTGGGCGCAGCCCCGTGGCGCCTGCCGGCCGAGGCGGTGGCGCCGCGCATCGGCCAGGCGGAGTTGGACCGGGCGGTGGCCCAGATCGCCGAGCCGCTGCTGTCCGGGCCGGTCCAGGTGCGGGCCGGGCAGGCCGCGGTCGAGTTGCCGGTGGCAGAGGTCGCCGCCGCGGCCGTGACCGGACCCGCCGCCGATGCCGCCGAGCTGGCCTTGACCTGGGACCAGGAGCTGCTGGCCGCCTCAGTCGCGAGCCGGCTGCCGGCCGGGACGGTGACCAATCCGGCCGACGCCCGCTTCGGCTTCGAGGGCGACCAGGTGGTGATCGTGGACGGCACGCCCGGCACCGCCCTGGACGCCGCCAGCCTGGCCGCCTCGATGACGCAGGCCGCCTTGAGCCAGGGCGAGGCCCGCGCCGCCACCGCCGAACTGGTCGAGTCCAACCCCGCCGAAGGCCGGGCCGAACTGGAGCAGATGGGCGTCAAAGAAATCGTCGGCCGGTTCGAGACCCAGGCCACCAACGACTCCAACCGCACCCGCAACCTGCGCAAGGCGGCCGAGATTGTGACCGGCACGCTGGTCAGGCCGGGCGAGACTTTCTCGCTCGACGCGGCCCTGGGCCACCGCTCGGCGGAAACCGGCTGGTTCGAGGCCGGCGTGGTGATCGCCGGGGTGAGCCAAGACGGCATCGGCGGGGGGCTGTCGCAGTTCTCCACCACGCTGTACAACGCGGCCCACCTGGCGGGCATGGTGGACGTGGAGCACACGCCTCACTCCAACTACTTCTCCCGCTACCCGCGCGGCCGGGAGGCGACCTTGTGGGAGGGGCAGATCGACAACAAATTCAGCAACGACACCCCCTACGGCGTGGTGCTGCGGGCCGGCGTCACCGACGGCCTGCGGGTTTGGGTGGAGTTGTGGTCGACGGCGTATTGGACGGTGGAGGCGGAGATCGGCCAGCCCTACGCCTACGCGGCGCCCCGGACCATCGAGTCGAAGGCGGCCGATTGCAAACCGCAGGCGGCCGGCGGCTCTGGCTTCCAGGTCGACTACTGGCGCGTCAAGACCGCCCCGGACGGCCAAGCCCAGCCCAAAGAGGAGTGGCACTGGCGCTACGACCCGATGAACGCCATCGTCTGCCCCGCGGGCGCCGCCGGCTGAAGCCGGCTCGCCGCCAGGCGCGAAACGGATTGGGGTTCGCGTTGGTTTGGGGCGGGCCGTAGGCTAACCGGGTGACCTACGTGATCGCCCAGCCCTGCGTCGACGTCAAAGACCGCGCCTGCGTCGACGAGTGCCCCGTCGACTGCATTTACGAAGGCCTCCGCTCGCTTTACATCCACCCCGACGAGTGCGTCGACTGCGGCGCCTGCGAGCCCGTGTGCCCCACGGTGGCGATCTTCTACGAAGACGACATCCCGCCGCAGTGGATGGCGTACAAGCAGGCCAACGCCGAATTTTTCGCGTCGCTGGGGTCGCCTGGCGGCGCCGCCAAGACCGGTCCCGCGCCCTGCGACCCGCCGCTGGTGGCCATGCTGCCGCCGATGGCGTAGCCGCCATGGGCTTCGACCTGGCCCGCGTCCCGGCCTTCCCGTGGGACTCGCTCGAGCCGCTCAGGCGCCGCGCCGGCGCCCACCCGGGCGGGCTGATCGACCTGTCTGTCGGCTCGCCGGTCGACCCGACCCCGGCCCCGCTGCAAGACGCGCTGCGGGCCGGCGCCGACGCGCCCGGCTACCCGCCCACCGTTGGCTCGGCGGCGCTGCGCCAGGCCATCGCCGACCACTACGCCGCCCAGCGCGGCGTGGCGGGGCTGCCGGCCGAGGGCGTCATACCGACCATCGGCTCCAAGGAGGCTGTGGCGCTGCTGCCCTCGCTGCTCGGCTTGGGCCCGGGCGACGCGGTGGTCCACCCCGAGATCGCCTACCCGACGTACGATGTCGGCGCCCGGTTGGCCGGGGCCGCCCCCGTCCCAGCCGACTCGCCCGAGCGGGTCCCCCAGGATGTGGCCGGGCGGGTCAAGCTGGTGTGGTTGAACTCGCCCGCCAACCCCACCGGGGAGGTGCTGGGGGTCGAACAGCTCCGCGCCTGGGTGGATTGGGCCCGCCCGCTGGGCGCGGTGGTCGCCAGCGACGAGTGCTACGCCGCCCTGGCCTGGGACGAGCCCTGGGCCGCGGCCGGCGTGCCGTCGCTGCTGGACCCGCGGGTGTCCGGCGGCGCCTGGGACGGTTTGCTGGCCCTGTACTCGATCTCGAAGCAGTCCAGCGCGGCCGGCTACCGGGCGGCCTGGCTGGCCGGCGACCCAGCCCTGGTCAAACCAATCGGGGAGTTGCGCAAGCACATCGGTTTGATGGCGACCGGGCCGGTCCAGGCCGCTTTGGCGGCCGCTTTGGCCGCGCCGGGCGAGGTGGCCCGGGCGCGGGCCGCCTACGGGCGGCGGCGGCGGGAACTGCTGCGCGGCATCGTCCAGGCGGGCTACGAGGTGCGCGGGTCGGGGGCGGGGCTGTACCTGTGGTTCACCACCCCGGACCGCCAGGACGGCTGGCAAACCGCCGCCGACCTGGCCGAACTGGGGATTCTGGTCGCCCCCGGCGCCTTCTACGGCCAGGCCGGCCGGCCCTTCGCCCGCCTGGCCCTGACCGCCACCGACGCCGCCGCCGCCGAGGCCGCCGCCCGCCTCGCCCCCGCCTGACCCCTCACCCAGCGGCTCTAGGGCGTCAGGCCGGACCCGACCAGGGGTCGATGACGGGCACCCCGCTGTCGGCGAAGTGCCGCGAGTTCCTGGTGGCGACCGCGCCGCCGTTGGCGGCGGCGGTTGCGGCGATGTAGCCGTCCGCCATCGGCAGCGGCGAACCGGCCTGCCGGGCCGCCACCGCCATTTGGGCGTAGCGGCGCGCGGCTTCCTGGTCGAAGGCCAGCACGCGGCCGGCGAAAAGACCCAAGAGCTTGTCCAACAACTGCCCCGGGCGTTGTTCGCGCCGCCCCTCCGCCAGGCTTGCCAACCCGAATAGCAGTTCGGCCAGTGTCACGCTCGAAAGGTAGAGCGTGTCGGGCGCTTGGGCCTTGAACCAGGCCATGACCGCGGGGTTGGGGGCCGGTCGCATGGCCTCGGAGACCACGTTGGTGTCCAGCACAATCATGGCAACGCCAGCGGCGTGGCGGCGGCGCGGTCGCGGATCGCTTCGATGCGGTCTATGTCCTCGTCGCTCAGGGCGAGGTCGCGGCCTATGGCCGCCAGGGCCTCGCCGATGCCGCTCGGTCCGCCCGGCGCCACAGACTCGGCCAAGATTTGGCGGACTTCGGCTTCGGTGCTGCGCCCGTTGCGGGCGGCGCGCGAGCGCAAGGCGCGATGCACGTGCTCAGGCACGCTTCTGATTGTCAACACCGCCATCGGTTAGCCTTCCGTCGAGTGACAGCATTGTACCCCTGTGCTGTCACCTTGAGGCCGGGGGCGGGGCGGTCGGGCGCTGGGTCCTGGGTGGGTTGGTGCATAATTGGCCAAGCGGGGCTAAAGATCGGGTCATGGACCGGCCCCGGGCAGGCTAAGGAGGCCAAGGCATGGCAGCAGCCAAAAACCAGGCGCCGGTGCGCCTCGAGGCCGGCGGCAAGACGCTCGAACTCGGGGTCATCCCCGCCACCGAGGGCCACTGCGGGATCGCCCTGGCGCCGCTGATGGCGCAGACCGGCCTGGTCTCGCTCGACCCGGGCTACCTCAACACGGCCGCCTGCACCTCGCAGATCACCTTCATCGACGGCGGCGAAGGCATCCTGCGCTACCGCGGCTACCCCATCGGGCAACTGGCCGAGCGGTCCACCTTCCTGGAGGTGGCGCTGCTGCTGATCCGGGGGGAGCTGCCGACACGCCAAGAGCTGGAGGCCTTCGAGGCCCGGATCGACAAGCACATGTACCTTTCGGACGACTTCCGCCAGATCTTCTCCGTCATGCCCCGCCGGGCCCACCCGATGGCGACCCTGGGCGCCGCGATCAACATGATGGCCGGGTTCTACCCCGAGTCGCTCGACCCGCTGGACCCGTCCGCGGTCCGGCTCGCCACCGCCTTGCTGCTGGCCAAAATGCCGACCATCATCAGCTACATCTACCGCCGCGCCCAGGGCAACGCCCTGCTCTACCCGCAGCACGGCCAAAGCTACGTCGAGAACTTCGCCCGCATGACCTTCCAGCTGCCCGGCGAGCGCTTCGAGGTGCCGCCGGCGTTCTACCGGGCGCTGGACACGCTGCTGATCCTGCACGCCGACCACGAGCAGAACTGCTCCACCTCCTCGGTCAGGATGATCGGCTCGGCCAGGGCCAACCTCTACATGTCGGTCTCCGGCGGCGTGGCGGCCCTGAGCGGCCCTTTGCACGGCGGCGCCAACGAGTCGGTCCTGGACATGCTGGTCTACATCCGCGACAACGGCATCGACCCGAAGGACTTCATGGCGCTGGTCAAAAACAAGACCGCCGGCGTCAAGCTGATGGGGTTCGGCCACCGCGTCTACAAGAGCTACGACCCCCGGGCCGCCATCGTCAAACAGCAGGCCGATGCCGTGCTGGCGGCTTTGGGGGTCAAAGACGAGCTGCTCGACATCGCCTACCAGGTCGAGCAGGTGGCGCTGGAGGACGATTACTTTGCCGAGCGCCGGCTTTACCCCAACGTGGACTTCTACACCGGCATCATCTACCGCGCCATGGGCTTCCCGGCCTCGATGTTCACGCCGCTGTTCGCGCTGGGCCGCCTGCCCGGGTGGATCGCCCAGTGGCGCGAGATGATCACCGACCCGGCCGGCAAGATCGGCCGGCCGCGCCAGGTCTACACCGGCCCGGCCGAGCGCGACTACGTGCCGCTAGAGGCTCGCGGCTGACAACCGCCCTCAGGCCAGCACCACCAGCGCCTCGGCCGCCTCGGCGGCCGGCTCGGCGGCGGACCACTGGCCGGCGGCCCGGGTCCAGGTTTGGCCGCCCACGGTGACCGACTTGACGCCCAGCTGGCCGGCTTTGGCCACCGCCCAGGCGGCCTGGGCCCAAGCCTCGGTGGGGCTGGCGCCGCGCAGCGTCACCCGCCCGCCCTCATCTGGCGCGGTTTGGCTGGGTTGGGCCACCAGGGCCTGGTCGGCCCGCTGGTCGCCCCATTCGGCGCGGAACTGGGCCAGCAGCCCGGACGGCTCCAAACGCGCCTCGGCGGGTGCGAAAACACAGGTCAGGGCGGCGGGGGAGTAGCCGGTCAGGGCTGAGGCGAAAGACCGGGCGGCGGCCTCGTGCTGGGCGTAGGCGTCGGGGAAAGCGGAGCGCTGGACGGCCTGGGCGGCCTCGGTGATCGGCATCGACTCGAAGCCGTCGACCTTGGCCAGCTCGCGGTAGAACTCGGTGGCGGAGTAGAGCGGGTCCATGATCTGCTCCGGCGTGCCCCAATCTTGGGACGGGCGCTGCTGGAACAGCCCCAGCGAGTCGCGGTCGCCGTAGTCGAGGTTGCGCAGCTTCGACTCCTGCATGGCGGTGGCCAGCGCAATGGTGACGGCGCGCGGGCTCATGCCCAGGTTTTGGCCGACGGCGGCGATCAGGGCCGCGTTGGCGGCCTGCTCCGAGTCCAAGCTGGCGCGGCCGGCCTCGGTCGAGGCGACGCAGCGCTCGTCGACGGCGCTGTGGCCCGGCGGGGACCAGACGCGCAGCGCCGCCACCGCGCCGCCCACCAGCACGGCGGCCCCCGCCGCCAGCGCCAGCCCCGCCGCCATCCGTCTCACCGCGCGCCTCCTCGCGTCCTGGACGGCCGAGTGCCGCCCCAGATTCCTGCCACCTTAGCCGAGGTCCCCCCTGGAGGCATTGGACCAGCCCGCCGCCTGCCCCCGGGAGGGCTCAGTTGGCGTGCAGGGCCGCGTTCAAGGCGCCGCCGCCGGCGCCGGCTGGGTCGCCGGCGCGGCGGGGCAGGGCCTCGACCGCCCCGGTGAGCGAGTTGCGCCGGAACAACAGCCCCGGCCGCCCGCTCAGCGCCGCGGCCTTGACCTGGGCGCCGCCGGGCAGGGCCACCTTGGCGCCGGCCGTCAGGTAGAGGCCGGCCTCGACCACGCAGTCGTCGCCGATCGAGATCCCGACCCCGCTGTTGGCGCCCAGCAGGGCGCGCGCCCCGATCCGGATGCGCTGGCGGCCGCCGCCGGACAAGGTGCCCATGATCGAGGCGCCGCCGCCCACATCCGAGCCCTCCCCGACCACCACGCCCTGCGAGATGCGCCCCTCGACCATGGCCGCCCCCAGGGTGCCGGCGTTGAAGTTGACGAAGCCTTCGTGCATCACGGTGGTGCCGGCGGCCAGGTGCGCGCCCAGGCGCACCCGGCTGGCGTCGGCGATTCGCACCCCCGGCGGCACCACGTAATCGGTCATGGCCGGGAACTTGTCCACGCCGAAGACCCGCACCGGGCCGCGCCCGGCGTCCTCCAGGCGGTCCCGCACGGTCTCGAAATCCGCCACCTGGCACGGGCCGGCGCTGGTCCAAACCAAATTCGGCAGGACGCCGAAGATCCCCTCCAGGTTCAACTGGTTCGGTTGGACCAGCCGGTGGGAGAGCAGGTGCAGCCGCAGGTAGGCGTCGGCCGGCCCGGCCGGCGCCGCGTCCAGGTCGATCGCCAACGCCACGGCCCGCCGCACCAGGCCGCGCTCGCGGTCGACCTCGGCGGCGTGGTTGGCGGCGGGCGCGGCATCGGGCATCCGGGGGGCCAACTCGAACCGCCGGAAGGCCGCCTCCAAAGCCTGCCCCCGCTGGTCCATCCAAGCCCGGCCCCAGCCGATCGCGAAACGTCCCGTCATGGGGCACAAGGCTACCCGCCGGGCGGGGCGGGTAGGCTGCCAAGGTGACCCTTGATTTGTCCCAGCCGCCCGCCCAACTGGCGTTGGCGCTGGTGGACACGCCTTCCGTGTCCGGCGCCGAGACCCAGTTGGCCGATGCCGTCGAGGCCGCCTTGGCCGCCCTGGCGCACCTGCGCCTGGACCGCGACGGCAACGCCGTGGTGGCGCGCACCGAATTGGGCCGCCGCCAACGGGTGGTGGTGGCGGGCCACCTGGACACGGTGCCGGTCAAAGGCAACCTGCCGGGCTGGCTGCGGGCGGGCAAGCTGTGGGGGCGCGGCTCGGCCGATATGAAGGGCGGGTTGGCGGCCATGCTTTCGGCCGCGGCCGCCACCCGCGCCCCGGCCTGCGATGTCACCTGGGTGTTCTACGACCAAGAGGAGGTCGCCTGGGCGCGCTCCGGGCTGGGCCGGCTGCTGGCGCGCCACCCGGGTTGGGTGGCGGGCGACTTCGGGATTTTGTGCGAGCCGACCAACGCCTCTATCGAGGGCGGTTGCAACGGCTCGCTGCGCGTGGCGGTGGCGGCCGAGGGCCGGGCGGCCCACTCGGCGCGGCCCTGGACCGGCCTGAACGCCATCCACCGGCTGGCCCCGGCGCTGGACCGGCTGGTCGGCTTCGAGGCGGCGCGCGTCCGGGTGGACGGGCTGGACTACCAAGAGTCGCTCAGCGCGGTCGGCATCGAGGGCGGCGGCGCGCCCAATGTCATTCCCGACCGCGCCCGCCTGCTGGTCAACTACCGCTTCGCGCCGGCCAAAACGGAGGCGGAGGCGCTGGGCGCCTTGGAGGGGCTGTTCGCGGGCTACCGGGTTTCGGTGTTGGACTCGGCGCCGGGCGCCAGGCCCGGCCTGGACCACCCGCTGGCGGCCCGCCTGGCCCGGGTGGCGGCCGCCTGGGGCGCGGCGGCGCCCAGGGCCAAACTGGGCTGGACGGATGTGGCCCGGCTGGCCGCCTGCGGCATGCCGGCCGTCAATTTGGGCCCGGGCGACCCGGAGTTGGCCCACCAGGACCAGGAGAGCTGCCAGGCGGAGCAAATCGAGCGCGTGGCGGCGATCCTGGGCGCCTTCTTGGCCGCGCCCGGCGGCGGGGCGGCCCCGGCCTGACCGGTCCGCCGCCCGGCGGCGGGTCTCGCGGTAGCCTGGCGGGGTGGCACCGCTAAGACCCGAAGACGCCAGCGAACCCCTAGAGCCCCTAGAGCCCCTAGAGCCCCAGTACCGCTCCGGCCCGCTGCTCTACCGCGGCCAGCAGGTCCCCGCCCTAACCGAGGACCAGGCCTTCCTGACCGAGCGGGCCGGCCCGGCCGAGGCCGGCTGGAAGCACTCCGACCCTTGGCGGGTGATGCGCATCCAAGCCGAACTGGTGGCGGCGTTCGACGCCTTGGACGGGATTGGCCCGGCCATCTCGGTGTTCGGCTCGGCCCGCACCAAGGCCTGCGACCCGGCCTACGCGGCCGCCCGCGAGCTGGGCCGCCTGCTCGCGGCCGAAGGCTACGGCGTCATCACCGGCGGCGGCCCCGGCATCATGGAGGCTGCCAACCACGGCGCCCACGAGGCGGGCGGCCTGTCGGTTGGGCTCGGCATCGAACTGCCCCGCGAGCAGGGCTTGAACCCGTGGGTGGACCTGGGGGTCGACTTCCGCTACTTCTTCGCCCGCAAGGTCATGTTCGTCAAATACGCCTCCGGGTTTGTCGCCTTCCCGGGCGGGCTGGGCACCTTGGACGAGCTGTTCGAGTCGCTCACCTTGGTCCAAACCGACAAGATCCGGGGCTTCCCGATTGTCCTGATGGGCGCCGGCTACTGGGGCGGGCTGACCAGTTGGCTGCGCCACCAGGTGGTCGCGGCCGGCGCCGTCAAAGCGGCGGACTTGGACCTGTTCAGCGTGGTGGACACCCCGGCCGAGGCCCTGCGGGTGATCCGCGCCGCCGCCGCCACGCCGCGCCAGGGCGGTTTGGGGGGCGTTAGGCTGGAGCGCGATGGACGGCATTGACTGGCTCGGCGCGCTGGGCGCCTTCTTTGGCGGCTTCGCCTCCCCGGCGCCAATTGCGCTGCTGGCCTGCCTGGCCCCGCTGGTTTGGCTGACCGGCCGCGCGATTGACGGCCGGTGGCCCATCGGCTTGCGCGACCCGCTGGCCAAACGGGAGCTGCGCCAGGCTTTGCGCCGCCGCCGCGAGGCCGCCGAGGCGCCCGGCCCCCCCGAATAGATTGCCCGCCGCGCCCCTGGGGGCGGACCGCCGGTTTTTGGGCCGGGCACTAGAATAGGCCCAGCATTTGCCTCAAGGCGTCCGGGAAGGGGAGCAAACATGGCAGCCATGAAACCGAGGACTGGCGACGGGCCGCTCGAAGTGGTCAAAGAAGGCCGCGGCATAGTCATCCGGGTGCCGTTGGAAGGCGGTGGGCGCTTGGTGGTGGAACTCTCCCCGGCCGAGGCGGTCGAACTGCGCGACGCGCTGGCCCAAGTGGTTGATTGAGCCCGCGCCAGGCCTGATCCCCGAGGCTTGAGAACGGCTAGCGTTGGTGGCATGCGCGCCGGCGAGTTCGACGATCTGTGGGTGGTTGTCCCCGTCTTCAACGAGGCGCGCGTCCTGGAGCGGGTTCTAGGCGACCTGACGGCGGCTTTCCCGCATGTTTGCGTGGTGGACGATTGCTCGGACGACGCCTCGGCCTCGATCGCGCGCGACTTCGCCCCGGCGGGGGCGCGCCTGGTGGCCCACCCGGTCAACCTGGGCCAGGGGGCCGCCCTGCAGACCGGCTTCGAATACGCCTTGGCGGACCCGCTGATGGCCCGCGTGGTCACCTTCGACGCCGACGGCCAACACCTGGTGGACGATGCCGTGCGCTTGGCCCGCTGCTTGGACGGCGGTTTCGACGTGGTGCTGGGGTCCCGCTTCTTGGCCGGGCCGGGCGGCCCGGCCGGGCCCGGGCCCGGCGCGGCGGGCTCGGCCGAGGCCATGGGGCGGCTCAAACGCCTGGTGCTGCGCCTGGCGGTGGCCTACACCCGGTTGTCGACGCGGCTGGAGTTGACCGACACGCACAACGGGCTGCGGGCCTTGACGCGCCGCGCTGTGGCGGCCATGAAGCTGACCCAGGAGGGCATGGCCCACGCCACCGAGATCCTTGAGCGCATCCGCTCGCAGGGTTTGGCCTACACCGAGGCGCCGGTCCAGATCCGCTACTCGGAGTACTCCAAGTCGAAGGGCCAGTCGCTGCTGAACTCGGTCAACATCTTGGTTGACCTGCTGGTGAGGTGAGGGCGCGATGTTGATCAAAGCGCTCTTGATCGCGGCCGTGCTGCTGGTGGGCGGGGCGTTGATCCGGGGGCACGGCGCCCGCCGCCAGGCCCTGCGCCGCCTGGGGCTGGCGGTGTTCGCGCTGATCGCGGTGGCCTCGATTGTCCAGCCGGACTGGCTGACCTGGCTGGCCCAAAAGATCAACGTCGGGCGCGGCGCGGACTTGCTGCTGTACGCGCTGATCGTGGTGTTCTTCTCCTATGTCGCGACGCGCCATTTGCGCGATGCCCGCGCGGTCGACCAGATCACGGCCATCGCCCGCCGCCTGGCCTTGGCCGAGGCCCCGCCGCACCGCGCCGCCGGCGCCGCCCCGCCCGCCGCCGGCGGCGCCCCGCCCGGCCCCGCGGCTGGCGGCGAGGCGCCCGGCGGGGTCAGTTGACCGCCTGGCTGGCGGCCGCCTCGGCCGCGTTTTGGCTGTTCGCGCCCGGCTTGGCGGTGGGCCGGGCGGTGGGCATGCGGGGGCTGTCGTGGGTGGCGCTGGCCCCGGCGCTGAGTTTGGCCGCGCTCGGCGGCGGCACCATCTTGGCGCCGCTGGCCGGTTTGGACTGGAACTGGCTGACAGCCCTGGCCGCCACCGGGCTGGGCTGGGCGGTGGCCTTCGGGGTTGGGCGGGCCGCGCCGCTGCGCGCGCCGCGCCTGCTGCCGCGCTGGCCCGCGCGGGCCTGGGCGCAGGTGCTGGGCGCGGCCGGCGCCGCCGCGGCGGCGATGCTGGCCCTGGCCCTGGCGGGGATGGGCGGGGCCGGCGGCATCGCCCAGCGGGGCGACCTGGTCTTCCACGGCAACCTGGTGCGGTTCGTCTTGGAGGGCGGCAACGCCTCGCCGTGGCAGGCCGGCACCCTCAACTCGCCTGGCGCGGCCAGCGCCTACTACCCTTCGGCGGTCCACGCGGTGGCGGCGCTGGCGCCCGGCCAGGCCCAGGTCTGGCCGGCGCTGAACCTGGTGTGGCTCCTGGCCGGCTCGGTGGTGTGGGTGGTGGGCCTGGTTTACCTGGCGCGGGTGCTGTTTCCCAGCCGGCCGCGCTTCGCCCAGGCGGCGGCCGCCTTGGGCCTGCTTTACCAGGCCCAACCTTTGTCGATGTTCTTCCTGGTGGCGAACTCGGTGGGGGTGGCTTTGCTGCCAGCGCTGGTGGGCTGGTCGGTGCAACTGGCGCGGGTGGTGGCGGTGGCGGCGCCGGGCCGGGTGGCGCGCTCGCTGATTCTGCTGGTGGGGCTGGCCGGGGCGGCCTTGGCCCACCCCGCGGCCTTGTTCTCCTACGCCGCCGCGGCCAGCCCCATCGCCCTTTACATCCTGGCCACTGTGGCGCGGCGGGCCTGGGCCCGGGGCCGCCGGGCCGCCACCGCGGCCGCGCTGGCCGGCCTGGCCGCCCTGCTGGCCGGCGCCGCCGCGGCGCTTTACGCTGTGCCCGAGGTCAGGTCCGTGGTCGGATTGGGCGGCTGGAACAGCTCGTCGAACGTGTTTGCGGCGGTGGCGCTGGCGCTGACAGACTCCACCACCTTGTTCCAAGCCGGTCCCAATCTGCTGGCCTTGGCGGGCCTGGCGGCCGGGGCCGTCTGGGCGGTGCGCCGCCGGCGGCGGCGCTGGCTGATCGTCTCGTTTGGGGCCGTGCTGGTCCTGTATGCGGGCGCGGTGGCGAAGCTCAAGGCGCTGGAGCCGCTGACCGGCTTGTTCTATTCCGACCGGACCAGGCTCGGCCCGCTGCTGGCCCTGGCCGGGATCCCGCTGGTCCTGTGGGGGTTGGACTGGGCCCAAGGGGTTTGGCGCCGGCGCCCCCGGGGCGCGGCGGCGCGCCGCTGGATCGCCTTGGCGGCAGCAGTTGGCCTGGCCAGCGCCTTGGCGGTGACGGCGGCGCGGCCCTGGCGGATGCACGCCGTCTACTTCGCCTTGGACCCGGCCGCCCAGGCGGAGGCGGACAGCTGGTTCTTCGACCGCGACGAGCTGGCCATGATCCGCCGGCTGGGCGGCGAGTTGGAGCCCGGCGCGGCCGTGGTGGGCGACCCGGCCAACGGCTCCGCCTTCCTCTACTCGGTGGCCGGCCAACCGGTGGTCTTCCCGCACCTGACCGGGAACTGGGACGCCCCCCGGCGCTACCTCAAGCAGCATTTGGCGGACCTGGGCCAAGACCCCAAGGTTTGCGCCGCCCTGGCAGAGCTCCACGCCCGCTACCTTTACCTGGACCGCGCCACCTTCCGCGGCTCGGACGAGTTCGCCGCCATGACCGCCGGGCTGGCCCTGGAGGGCAAGTTGGAGCTGGTCGACTCCGGCGGCGGGGCGGCCGTCTACCGCATCACCGCCTGCGAGGGACCGCGCCCGCCGGGGGTCAGTGGGCGCGGGGCCGCTTGACCGCTATCAGCAGGCCGTCGCCGGCCGCGCTCAAGGCCAGCGTCAAGTCGTCGCGGGCGCGCAGCGCTTTGCCCACCTCGCGCACGGCGACTGTGACCGGGTCGCGCCGGGCCGGGTCCGGCACCCGCCCGGTGGCCAGGGCGCCGCTGACCAGCAGCGCGCCGCCGGGCCTGAGCACGCGGATGGCGTCCGCCAGCCGGTCGGCGTAATCGAGCTTGTTGCCGCCCAGCAGCACCAAGTCGTAGGCGGCATCGGCCAAACGGGGCAAAACCTCCGCCGGGCGGGAGTTGATCAGGCGGACCTGGTTGAGGGGGATGCCCGCCTCGCGCAGCGCCTCGCGGGCGGCGTGCTGGTGCTCGGCCTCGACATCGACCGAGGTCACAATCGCGCCCTCGGGCATGGCGCGGAGCAGGTGGACAATCGCAACGCCCGCGCTGGTCCCGATCTCGACCGCGCTGGCCGCCTTCAAAGCGGCGGCCACGACCTCGATCAAGGCGCCCTCGCCGGGGCCGGGCGCCGGGGCGCCAAGCTCGCGGGCGCGGCAGCGGGCGTGGGCCAAGGCTTCCGACTCGGGCATGAAGTCCTCCGCAAAAACCCAGTTAGCCACATAGTCGACGCTCGGAGCCATGCCCACGATGCTACTCGACGCCGGGAATGTGAGATTCGTCACACCGGGACTATTTTGGCCCCGGGCGCGGCCTTGGCGCGGGTAGGTTGGAGGCGGGGGGGAGCCCTGCCCGATTCATCCAGGGAGGCGCGCATGCAGCAACTGACGGACCGCTCGCGCGGGGCCCAGGCCCCGGCCCAGGCCGGCGCCGGGGCCTTCCCCTTCGACCCCGCCCAAGCCACCTGGTCGGAGCTGGCCGAGCGCCACTACCCGCACGTTTACCGCGTCGCCTACCGCCTGACGGGCAACCCGGCGGACGCCGAGGATCTGGCCCAGGAGACGTTCTGCCGGGTTTTCCGCTCGGTTGGCGCCTACCAGGCGGGCGGCAGCTTCGAGGCCTGGCTGGGGCGCATCGCCACCAACTTGTTCCTTGACGCCAAACGCCGCGAGGCCAGGGTGCGCCTGGAGGCGTTGGATGACGCCGCCGCCCAAGTCGCCTCCCCGGAGGCGGGCCCGGAGCGGCTGGCGCTGGCCTTGCGGGCCAACGCGGAGGTCGCCGCGGCCTTGCAGCGGCTCAGCCCGGATCTGCGCCAGGCCTTGCTGATGTGCGATGTCGAGGGGCGCAGTTACAAGGAGATCGCCGAGCGGCTGGGCGTGGCGTTGGGCACCGTCCGCTCCCGGCTGCACCGGGCCAGGGCCCAAGCCCGCCTGGCGATGGAGGCCGAGCAGGCGGCGAGCTGAGCCGCCGCGGGCCCGCCCGGGTGGGCGGACAAGTCAAGAATCGGTCAAAGTGGCGCTGCTCTTTACCTGCTCTTGCCCTAGAATTCCCCCTATGGCGCGCATTCAACTGGCAGAAGACGACACGGCGATCGCCGACCCCTTGGCTCGGGCCCTGACCCGCGAGGGCTACGACGTGTCCGTTTTCGGCGCCGGGCAGCAGGTTTTGGACGCCCCGGCCGGCGCCGACCTGGTGATCTTGGATCTGGGCCTGCCGGATATGGACGGCTTGGATGTGGCCCGGGCGCTGCGGGCCCGCGGCCCGCTGCCGCCGATCCTCATCCTGACCGCCCGCGCCGACGAGGTCGACTTGGTGGTCGGATTGGACGCCGGCGCCGACGACTACGTCACCAAGCCGTTCCGCCTGGCGGAGCTGCTGGCCCGGGTGCGGGCGCTGCTGCGCCGCTCCGGCGGGGACGCCGGCGCCGGGGAGGACCTGCGGGCCCAAGACGTCAGGCTTGACGTGGCCGCGCACCGCACCTTCCACGGCGAGCGCGAGCTGCACCTGACGGCCAAAGAGTTCGACCTGCTGCAGGCTTTGGTGGGCCAGGCCGGGTCGGTGGTCAGCCGCGAGGACCTGATGCGGGAGGTGTGGGGCTCCGACCCGGCCGGGTCGACCAAGACACTCGACATGCACGTCTCGTGGTTGCGCCGCAAACTGGGGGACGATGCCGCCGCCCCGCGCTACATCTCCACCGTGCGCGGCATGGGTTTCCGGTTCGAGACCTCCAGCTAGCCCGACGTGCGCCGGCGTTTGATGGTCGCCACCACCTGGGCGGTGGCCGTCGCGGTTATCCTGCTGGGGTTGCCCCTGGGGTATTTCGCCAGCCAGCTCGCCACCTCGCAAGCCCGGGCCGAGGTCCAGCTGCGGGCCGACTTGCTGGCCTCGCAGCTGGACAGCTACGAGTCCGGGCGCCTGCCCGTCACCCAGTCGGTGGTGGACGGCTACCTGTCCAAGACCCAGCGCCAACTCCAGGTCCGCATCGAGGTCGATCTATCGGACGGCCACACCATCACCGCGGGCGATCAGATTGCCGGGCCGGTGGCCGAGGTGGAGGCCTCGCCTTTGACCGCAACGGTTGTGCGCTTCCAAATCTCCCGCTGGGAGCTGCAGGTCAGGGCGTTGCCGGCGGTCGGCATCGTGCTGGTGTTGTGCTTGGTGGCGATGACCGCGGGGATGGGGCTGGCGGCCCGCCAGGCGCGGCGCATCTCGGCCCCGCTGGTTTACTTGGCGGCCACCGCCGAGCAGCTGGGGGCCGGCCAGATGCGGATCGAGCCGCCCAAGTCGGGGATCGAGGAGATCGACTTGGTGGCCGAGGAGTTGGCGCGCTCCGGCGGGCGGATGGCGAAGCGCTTCGCGGCCGAGCGGCAGTTCGCGGCCGACGCCTCGCACCAGTTGCGCACGCCGCTGACGGCGCTGTCGATGCGCTTGGAGGAGATCGAGCTGATCGCCACCGAGCCCGGGGTCCAAGAAGAGGCGCGGGTGGCCTTGGAGCAAATTGAGCGGCTGGCGACCACCATTGACGAGCTGCTGGGGCGCAAAAAGGCGGGCGGCTCCGGGGCGCCCAGGCGGCTGCTGCGGCTCTCGGAGGTGTTCCACCAGCAGCGCGAGGAGTGGCAGCCGGTGTTCGCCCAGGCTGGGCGCACGCTGGTGGCGGAGGTCGACGAGTCGCTCTCGGTGGCGGCCAGCCCTGGGTCGCTGGTGCAGGTGATCGCCACTTTGCTGGAGAACTCGGTGGCCCACGGCGACGGCGTGACCACGCTGCGCGGGCGCGAGGTGCAAGGCGGCGTGGCGGTCGAGGTGACAGACGAGGGGCCGGGGGTCAGCCAGGAGTTGGCGCCGAAGATCTTCGAGCGCTCGTTTTCGACCGGGGGGTCGACCGGGCTGGGCTTGGCCCTGGCGCGCGATCTGATGGCGGCCGATGGCGGCCGGCTCGAGCTGTCGCAGCGCCGGCCGCCGGTTTTCACGGTCTTCCTCTCGGCCGGGTCGCAGGCGGACTCGCAGGCGGGGGCGCCGGCGGGGGCGGGGCCGGACAGCCGGTGAGACCGGGCGGCGGCCTGGCGCGGGCCTTGCCCAAGGAGCCCGGGAACCCGCTTTGGTTGTGTTCGGGGCGCAGGGGTTCGTAGGCTGGGGGACTGTGACCGCATCTGTTCGCGTTGGCATCGTTATGGGCTCCGATTCGGATTGGCCCACCATGAAGGCGGCCGCAGAGGCCTTGGCGCAGTTGGGCGTCGGCTACGAGGTCAGGGTGATCTCGGCCCACCGCCTGCCGGACCAGACCATCGAGTACGGCCGGGCGGCCGCCGGGCGCGGGCTGAGGGCCATCATCGCGGGGGCCGGCGGCGCGGCCGCCCTGCCCGGCATGCTGGCCGCCGTCACGCCTTTGCCGGTGGTGGGGGTGCCGGTGGCGCTCAAAGCGCTGGACGGGCTGGACTCGCTGCTGTCGATCGCCCAGATGCCGGCGGGCGTGCCGGTGGCGGCGGTCGGCATCGACGGGGCGAAGAACGCGGGGCTGCTGGCGGGGCGGATCATCGCGGCGGGGCAGGGCCAGGAGGCCGATGCCGTCCGGGCCGCCCTGGGGGAGTTCCAGACCGCCCAAGCCCAAGAGGTCCAGGCCAAGGAGCGGCGCCTGCGCCGGCAACTCGCCGCCGAATAGCGCCGCCGCGCGCTCGCCTGGCAGCACCCGAGGCTTGGTTGGGCCAGCCGCGCCCCCAGCGCGATCCCCAAGGCGACCGGCGCCGCCAGCGACCCGATCAGCCGCCAGTCCACATGCTGGCGGTAAACCCAGATCGCGACCAGGTCCGCCACCAGGTACATCACCAGGATGGCGCCGGTGGACTCCTTGGTCGGCAGCATCGCGGCCATGGCCGCCACCGACAGCAGCGCCACGTTGGCGATGGCCGTCTTGGAGAACCCCACCAGGAAGGCGGCCGCGCCCGCCACGCCCCAGCCAAATGCCGCGCCGCCCGCTGGCGCCCCCAGCCGCCCGCCGCCCGGCGCGGAGTTGCCCGACCGGGGCCATGACGCTAGGTTAGGTTAGCCACGCCTACTTACAGGAGCACGATTGCCTCGACGCGCCCCCATCGCGGTCCTTGCCGCCCTGGCGCTGCTGGGCGCCATCGGGCTGTCGCTGGCCATCGGGGCGCGGGCGATCGACTTGGGCACGCTTTGGCAGATCCTGCTCCACCCGGACCCGGCCAACCCCGAGCACCTGATAGTGCGCGACCTGCGCCTTTCCCGCACAATCATCGGTGTCCTGGCGGGCGGCGCGCTGGCGGTGGCAGGCGCCCTGATGCAGTCCGTCACCCGCAACCCCTTCGCCGATCCGGGGCTGCTCGGCATCAACGCCGGCGCCTCGCTGGCCGTGGTGGTGGCGCTCTCGCTCGGGGTGGGCGGATTCGCGGCCCAGGTGCCGTTCGCCTTCGCCGGCGCGGGCTGCGCGGCCGTCGCGGTCTACGCCATCGGCGCGCGGGGCGCCGCGGCCGGCGCGCCCGTCCGGCTGGCGCTGGCCGGGGTGGCGCTGGCGAGCTTGCTGACCTCGGCCACCTACGCCGTGCTGCTGGTCGACGAGGCCACCTTGGAGCAATACCGGCTGTGGGTGGCCGGGTCGCTGACGGGACGCCAGGCGGAGGACATCACCGCGCTGGTGCCGCTGGTGCTGGCGGCGGTGGCGGCGGCGCTGCTGGCCTCGCGCCGCCTCCAGGCGGTCGCCTTGGGCGAGGATGTGGCCAGCGCCCTGGGGGTGAACGTCACCTCCACCCGCGCCATCGTGATTGTGCTGGTCACGCTGCTGGCCGCCTCCGCCACCGCCGCGGCCGGGCCTTTGATGTTTGTGGGCCTGGCTGTGCCGCACCTGGCCCGGGCGCTGATCGGCGCGTCGCTGCCGTGGCTGCTGGCGGTCAGCGCGCTGGGGGGCGCGGCGCTGGTGCTGGTGTGCGACGTGGTGGGGCGGGTTGTCGCGCCGCCGTCCGAGATCGGGGTCGGAATCGCCACCGCCTGCCTCGGCGGGCTGATCTTCGCCCTGATGGCGCGCCGGATGAAGGTGGTGGAGCTGTGAGGACGGTCCGCCTCGGCCCCATGGGGGCGGCGGTGCGCGGGCGCACCCTCGGGGTGGGCCTGGCCCTGCTCGCCGCCCTGGCGGCGTTGACCGCCTTGGCGCTGGTCAGCGGCAAAGCCGAGGTGGGCGTGCTCGATTCGCTGCGCGCCCTGGTGGGCATCCCGGTGGGCGCCCCCGGCGACTTCGTGGTGGGCCAGGTGCGGGCCCCGCGCGCCCTGACCGCAATCCTGGTCGGCGCCATGCTCGGCCTGGCGGGCGCCATCCTGCAATCCCTCACCCGCAACCCGCTGGCCTCCCCCGACTTCATCGGGATCAGCGCGGGGGCCGGGGCGGGGGCGGTGGCGACCATGTGGCTGACCGCCGCCACCTCGCTGTGGGTCACCGCCGCGGGGGCGGCCGCGGGCGCCTTGGCCATCGCGGGCGCCATGTTCGCCTTGTCGTGGCGGCGCGGCATCGTGCCGCTGCGCCTGATCTTGGCTGGGATCGGCCTGGGCTTCCTGGCCCAAGCCACCACCCAATACCTGCTCACCCGCATGGATGTGCACGAGGCCGGGACGGCCCTGGCCTGGCTGGTCGGGTCGACCGCGGGCCGCACCTGGACCCACGTCGCCGTCACGGCCACCGCCTTGGCCGTGCTCGGGCCCCTGGCGCTGTGGCAGACCCGGGCCCTTCGAACCATGGAGATGGGCGAGGACGCGGCCCGCGCGCTCGGCATCGCGGTGTCGCGCTCGCGCCTGGTGCTGGCGGCCTGCTCGGTGCTGCTGGCCGCCGCGGCGACGGCGGCGACCGGCCCGATCGGTTTCATCGCGCTGGTCGCCCCGGCGCTGGCGCTGCGCCTGACCCGCAACGCGGGCGTCACGCCCATCCCCTCCGCGCTGCTCGGCGCCCTGCTGCTGCTGGCCGCCGACCAGATCTCGCAGGCGCTGCCCAGCGCGGTCCAATTCCCGGTCGGTATTCTGACCGCCGCCGTCGGCGCCCCATACCTGATGTGGCTGGTGCGGCGGGCAGCCAAAGGAGGTCTCTCATGAGCAGGTTGGCCGCCCGCGGCGCCGTGGTCGGCTACGGCGGGCGCCCGGTTGTGCGCGGAGCCGATGTCGCCATCCCCGACGGCCAGATCACCGCCATCATCGGCCCCAACGGCTGCGGCAAGTCGACCTTGCTGCGCGCCCTGGTCCGCCTGCTCGTCCCCACCCAAGGCGTGGTGACGCTCGATGGCGAGATCATCCACAAGCTGCCCACCAGGCAGGTCGCGCGCATGGTGGGGCTGCTGCCGCAGGCGCCCATCGCCCCGGCCGGCATCACCGTCAAGGAGCTGGTGGCCCGGGGGCGCACGCCGCACCAGCGCCTGCTGCGGCCCTGGACGCGCGCGGACGAGGCCGCGGTGGCGGGCGCGCTGCGGGCCACCAACCTCAGCGCCATCGAAGACGAGGTTGTCGACCAGTTGTCCGGCGGCCAGCGCCAAAGGGCCTGGATCGCCTTGGCGCTGGCCCAGGACACGCCGCTGATGCTGCTCGACGAGCCCACCACGTTCCTCGACATCTCGCACCAGTACGAGGTCATGGACCTGCTGCACCGCCTCAACCAGCAAGACGGCCGCACCATCGTCATGGTGGTCCACGACTTGCACCAGGCCGCCCGCTACGCCCACCACGTCGTCGCCATGCGCGATGGCGAAATCGCCGCGGCCGGCCCCCCGGCGGACATTTTCACCGAGGAGCTGATCAGCCGGGTGTTCGAGATCGAGGCGCGCATTGTGCCCGACCCGGTGACCGGCACCCCGATCATCGTCCCCGCCCGCAGGCCGGGGGGCGCCTGGTGAGCGCCCGCGCCAACCGGGGGCAGCCTGCCCCGGCCTGGCCCGCGCCAAGACCTGAACACCATCGACAAGGAAAGGAAACACCCATGCACCATCCGACTACTCCGAGAGCCAGACTCGCCCGCACCGCCCGCGCGCTGTGCGCGGTCGCCGCCGCGGCGCTTTCGCTGACCGCTTGCACCTCCGCCGCCGAGCCGGCCGACCAGCCGGCCACCGGGTCCGAGACCACGCCTGGGACCTCGGCGCAGGCCGCCGCCTTCCCCGCCACCCTGGACACGGTCATGGGCGAGGTTGTGATCGAGGCCCAGCCGCAGCGGGTGGTCACCCTCGGCTCGCACGAGCACGAGTACCTTTACGCGCTGGGCGTGGCCCCGGTCGCCGTGCCTGTCAGTTGGCAGGGCCACGACAACGGCACAGGCCCGTGGGCCGATGCCGACCGCCTCGCCGCCGGCGCCGAGCCCGAGACTTTCGAGCCGGGCTCCAGCGCCTATGACGCCGAGGCCATCGCCGCCTTCGAGCCCGACCTGATCGTGGCGACCTACCCCAACCACGAGATGACCGAGGAGGAGTACGCCCTGCTGTCCGGCATCGCGCCCGTGGTGACCCGCCCGGCGACCGACTCCGCCGGCCAGCCGACAGTCGAGTGGGGCGTGACGCTGGCAGACGAGCTGGCCATCTTGGGCGCCGCCACCGGCACCTCTGAGAAGGCCGCGGAGATCGCCGCCGAGGTCGAGGCCAAGTTCGCCGCCGTGCGCGAGGCCCACCCCGAGTGGGCGGGCAAGAGCTCGACGGTCGGCTTCTTCTACGAGGGGCAGGCGGGGGTCTACGCCTCCTCGGACACCCGCAACCAGTTCCTCGGCCAACTCGGCCTCGACGTCGACGCGGTCGAGGGCGCGAGCGACGAGTGGCTGCCGATCAGCGCCGAGCGG
>JAITIG010000168.1 GCA_031279575.1 Bifidobacteriaceae bacterium | reverse complement strand
ATGATCAGCCGGTGGCCGCCCGTCATGTGGCAGACGCCATCGCGGACCGCCAAGACGTGACGCAGGTTCACCAGGTAGCCGCTGTTGCAACGGAAGAACCCCTTGCCCGCCAACTCCTCGTCGAAGTTCTTCAGCGCCCCGCCTGGGACAGGCTGTCGCCGTTGGTGTGGATCACAACCCTGTGCTTGTCCGATTCGAGGTAGACCACCTCGGCTGTGTCCAACCGGGCCACCCCGCCTGGCGTCGCCACCACCAACCAGTCGCCGCCGCGCCGCCTCATCCGCTCCACGCAGCGCGTCAAATCCCTGGCGAAGGCCGTGTAAGCGACCGGTTTGACCAGGTAGCTGAGGGCGTCGACCTCATAACCGCGCACGGCGTACTGCGGCGTGGCCGTCACGAACACGATCATCACCCGCTGGTCGACGGCTCTGATCCGCTGGGCCGCGCTGAAGCCGTCCAGCCCCGGCATTTGGATGTCCACCAGCAGCAGGTCGAAGTCTGGGCGGTAGTTGGCCAGCAGCGCCAAACCGTTGGCGAAGCGCGCCACCTGGGCCGGCTGGCCGGTTTCCCGCTCGAACCGCTGGAGGTAGCCGGCCAGCAACTGCGCGCTGGCCGGGTCGTCCTCCACGACGCCAACCCGGATCACGTTCGCACCCTACCCGAGCCGTCAACGCGGCGGCGGCGGGCGGCGGCATCGGCCTCGGGGGGTTAGTGACTGTAGGTAACTAAGCTCGACATTTCTGGGTTTTGGGGGTAGTGCCGTGGTATGGATTCGGGCCTGGTCGAGGCGGCGGCGCGGCGTTACGCGGTTTTGAGGGGCCGGTTGGACGAGTCGCAGCGGCGGGCTCTGCTGGGAGCGGAAGCGGCCGAGCTCGGGCGGGGCGGGGTGTTGGCGCTGGCGGGGGCGACGGGCGTGGCGAGGGACACGATCACGAGGGGCGTCAAAGAGTTGGGCGGGCCGGCGCCGGCGCGGGTGCGGGCGCGGGCGCCTGGCGGCGGCCGCCCGGCACCTCGAAGTGGAACAAGATTGAACACAAGATGTTCTCGTTCACCACCAAGAACTGGGCCGCTGTCCCCCTCGTCTCCCACCAGGTCATAATCGACCTGATCTCCGCCACCACCACCAAAACCGGGCTGGCCGTCCACGCCGAACTCGACGACGGCGACTACCCCCTGGGCGCCAAGGCCACCGACCAGCAGATGGCCGCCCTGCCCATCTCCAAACCCCGCTTCCACCCCGAATGGGTCTACACCCTCCACCCCGCCCCCGAAGCCGCCCGAACGGGCCAAGCCGTCCAAGACGCCCTCGACGACGCCGACCGGCTCGCGCTGGAGGCCGCCGAGGCCACCGGGCAGGCCGGCCATGCGCAAGGCGCCCCGCAGACACACCCCGCCGAACCCGCAAACGCCGCCCAACCCCCAAAGCCTCGAACACCCATCCCAACACGACACGCCGAACCGGGCAAGAGTTATTTACACACAATCCCTTAGTAGAGTTTGACGCCCAGGAGGGCGTCGATGGCGCGGCGCAGGTCGGCGGCGGCGTAGGGGACGCGGTCGCGGGCCAGCGGAGCGGCGCTGACCCACTGGTCGATCGCCGCGATGGCGGCGGGGGCGTCCAAATCATCCGCCATGGCCGCCCGGATGCGGGCGATCGCATCGGCCGACTGCCCCTGCGGCTTGACCGAGCCGATGACCGCCCGCCAACGCCCCAAACGGGCCTCCGCCTGCGCCAGCTCCCGCCCGCGCCACTGCCAATCCTCCCGGTAGTGGTGGGAGATCAAGGCCAGGCGCAAGGCGGCCGGGTTGACCCCGCGGCCCAGCAGGTCGGAGACAAACACCAGGTTGCCGCGCGATTTGGACATCTTCTCGCCGTCCAACCCGACCATGCCGGTGCGCATGGCCAGGCGGGCCGGCTGGTCCAGCCCGGTCAGAGCGCGGGTGTGGGAGACAGACATCTCATGGTGCGGGAAGGCCAAGTCGGAGCCGCCCCCCAGCACATCGATCGGGGCCCCGATCTGGTCGGAGGCGAACACAGCGCACTCGATGTGCCAGCCGGGCCGGCCCCGCCCGAGCGTGCGGCCATCCCACCAGGGCTCGCCCGGGCGGGCCGCGCGCCACAGCAGCGGGTCGAGCCGGCCGCGCTTGCCGCGCCGCTCCGGGTCGCCGCCGCGCTCGGCGAAGAGCCGGTCCTGGGTGGCGTAGGGCAGGTTGGTCAAACTGCCGAACAGCGGGTCGCAGGCCAGGTCGGCGTAGACATCGCCCAGCGCGCCCGGAGCGGGCTGGGCCGGCGGCACGCGGTAAGCCTGGCCGGCATCGATCATGCGTTCGACCGCCGCCACTATCAACGGCACCGACTCGACCACACCAGAGTAGAAGTCCGGGGCGATGACGCGCAGCGCCGCCATGTCGGAGCGGTAGAGCGCGCTCTGCTCGGCGGCGATCTTGCGCCAGTCCTGGCCCAGCGCGCGGGCCCGTTCCAGCAGCGGGTCGTCGACATCGGTCAACCCCTGCGCGTAGCGGACGGCCACCCCCAAATCGCGCCAGGCGCGCACCAGCAGGTCAAAGGCCAAGTAGGTGAAAGCGTGCCCCAAATGGGTCGAATCGTAAGGGGTGATGCCGCAAACATAGAGCCGGGCGGTCTCCCCCAGCGCGGACGGGGCCAGTTGGCCGGTGATGTCGTCGCGGATTTGGGGCAGGCCGCCGGCGCCGGGGATGACGCTGACGGTTGGGCCGGTCCACGAGCGCATTCAGCTAGGGTACAAGACGCCGCCCGCCAGCAGGCCTATCACCACCGCCCCAAGCCCAATCCGGTAGTAGGCGAACGGCTTGTAGGAGTAAGTTGCGACGATTTTCAAGAAGGCCCAGATGACGCCGTAGCCGACCGCGAAGGCGACCAGGCCGGCCGCCAGGGTGTTGCCCCACCCGGCCGCCAGCTCCGCCTCCTGGCCCAGGGCTTTGACCAGCTCCAAAACCCCCGCCCCGAACACGGCCGGCATGGCCAGCAGAAACGAGTAGCGCGCCGCCGCCTCGCGCGAGTACCCCATCACCAGCCCCGCGGTGATGGTCCCCCCCGAGCGCGAGACCCCCGGGATCAGCGCCAGCGCCTGCGCCAAGCCGTACAGCAAGCCGTCGCGCCACCCGAGAGCGGCCAGCGTTTTGGGTTCGCGCCGAGGGCCCGCC
>JAITIG010000165.1 GCA_031279575.1 Bifidobacteriaceae bacterium | reverse complement strand
GGCGCCCACGGCGTCAACATCATGGAGTTTTGCCGCGCCTACAACGCGCAGACCGAGTCGATGCGCGGCAACGTGGTGCCGGTCGAGATCACCGTGTTCGAGGACCGGAGCTTCGCCTTTGTGCTGAAGACCTCCCCGGCGGCCGAGCTGATCAAAAAGGCGGCGGGCCTGGACAAAGGCTCGGCCACGCCGCACACGGTCAAGGTGGGGACCATCACCCGAGACCAGGTGCGGGAGATCGCCCAGACCAAGATGCCAGACTTGAACGCGAACGATTTAGACGCGGCCGCCAAGATCATCGCCGGGACCGCGCGGTCCATGGGCGTCAGCGTGGCGGACTGACCGCAAACGGCCCCCGGCCGCCATAACTGAATCAAACACCAAGCAGTGGTGGGGCCGCGCTGGCCCAGACCACGACTGCACCAGTCAACGATTGAAGGACAAGCAGATGCCGCAGCGCTCCAAGGGTTACAAGAAGGCCTCCCTCCTAGTCGACAGAACCGAACGCTATTCCCCGCTGGCCGCGATTCGGCTGGCCAAGAAGGTCTCGGAGGCGAAGTTCGACGAGACGGTCGAGGTCGCCATCCGGCTTGGGGTCGACCCCCGCAAGGCGGATCAAATGGTCCGCGGCACCGTCAACCTGCCGCACGGCACCGGCAAGACGGCCCGGGTGGTTGTCTTCGCGCAGGGCGAGCGGGCGGAGCAGGCGATCGAGGCCGGCGCCGACGAGGTTGGCGCCGACGACCTGATTGAGAAAGTGGCCGGCGGTTACACCGCCTTCGACGCCGCCGTCGCCACACCGGATCTGATGGGGAAGGTTGGCCGGCTGGGCCGGGTGCTGGGCCCGCGCGGCCTGATGCCGAACCCGAAGACCGGCACGGTCACCATGGATGTGGCCAAGGCTGTGGCGGAGATCAAGGGCGGCAAAATCGACTTCCGGGTGGACCGGCACGCCAATTTGCACTTTGTGATCGGGCGGGTCTCTTTCAGCGACCAGAACCTGGTTGAGAACTACGCCGCCGCGCTCGACGAGGTGATCCGCCTCAAGCCGTCCACCTCGAAGGGCCGCTACCTGCTGAAAGGCGCGTTGTCCAGCACCATGGGCCCCGGCATCCCGCTCGATATGACCAAGACCCGCAACCTCGCCGCCGAGGACGATTAGCCCGCCGGCCCGGCCCGCCCCGCTTGGCGCGCCAGGCGGGGCACGATGCCGTCGGCTCGCCGCCCGGGGAGGCGCCCCGGGCGGCGCCCGCTGGGGCGCGGGGCGCGGCTGGAGGCGGTGGGCGCCTTGGCGGCGCGCCGTCTGTTCGCGGGCGGGCTGGGCACGTATAGTTCGGTTTGTTGTGTAGCTCGATCCGCCGGCGGCCGCCCGGGCGGGGATCGATGGATCGAGGTGTAATGGCTCGCTGGGCGGGGCGAGCCCGTCGAAAGCGTGGCTGGAGGCATGAACCCACCGATTTACGTGTTCTCGGCGCCGTGGGCCGCCTTCTTGCTGGCCTTGGCTTTGGCGGCGGCGGGGCTGTACGCCATCGGGCGGCGGTTGGAGCGGCGGGGGCGGCAGAAACTGCTGGTGGGCGCGGCCTGCGCCAACTTGGCCTGCTTCGGGCTGTACATGTATGGGCTGGTCGCCACCGGGCTGTTCCCCGCCCACGTGATCTACAACATGCCGCTGCAGCTGTGCTCCCTGGTGACGTTCTGCTTGATCCCGGCGATCTTGGTGGACTCGCGGGCGCTGCGGGGCTTTTGCTATTTCATTGGCTGCCTGGCCGGGTTCTTGGCCTTGTTCTCGCCCGCCACCGGGATCGAGGGGGTGGGGGTGTTCTCACCGCTGTCGATCGGGTTCTTCGGGTCGCACGGGCTAAACGTGGTGATCGGGGCGCTGATCGCGGGTCTGGGCCTGTACCGGCCGGATTACCGCGGCGCCCTGCGCACCTTGGGTTATTTCCTGGCGCTGGCGGCCGCCATGGCGGGGCTCAACCTGGCGCTGCGGCTGACGCTGCTGCCGGAGGCGAACTATTTTTACTTCTTCGACCCGGAGGGCGCGGACATTCTGGTGGCCCTGCACAACTTGGTCGGCCTGCCCGTCATCTACCTGCTGCCGGTGGTGCCGCCGCTGGTGGGGGTGCTGATGCTGCAGGCCGCTTTGTACCGGGGCGGGTCGCGCCTGGCGGTCCGCTTGGCGCGCTCGGGCGGGGCGGCGGGCGGGGCGCCCCCGGCGCCGCCGGCCCTGCGGGCGAGCTGAGGGGGCTGCTGCGGGCCGCCTGCCAGCCGCGCTGGGCGCCCGGGTCAGCGCCTGGGGCGGGCGTCGCCGGACTGGGAGGTGTCGAACTTGGCCCGCAGGCGGGTGGATTTCATCAGCAGGACGGCGATCAAAGACAGCACGCCAACCCCGCCGGCGATGAGGAACAACTCGCCCACCGAGTCGCCGTAGGACTCGCGCACGGCCCGCTCGACCGGCGCTGGCAGCGAGGACATGTCCAAGCTCATCGAGTTGGCGTCGGTGCCTATGCCGGCGGTGGGGAAGTTGACGTTCTTCAGGGCGGCGACGCGCTGGCGCATCAACTCCGAGACATGGCTGGCGAACACCGACCCCAGGACCTGGATGCCGACAGTGCCGCCCAGCGAGCGGAAGAAGGTCACCACCGCCGAGGCCGCGCCGACATCGTGGACCGAGACCGAGTTTTGCACCGCCAGCACCAGGTTTTGCATGGTCATGCCCACGCCCAGGCCCGCCACCAGGCCGTAGACGGCGATCAGCGTCAGCGGCGTGTTGAACCGCATGGTCCCCAACAGGGCGCAGCCGATCACCAAAATAACCGAGCCGGCCAGCACAAACGGTTTCCACAGCCCCAGGTGGGAGACCCACCGGCCGATGAAGACGGAGGACAGCAGCAAGCCCAGCATCATCGGGACCATCATCAGCCCGGCGGCGGTTGGCGAGTAGCCGCGAGCCACCTGGTAGTACTGCCCAAGGAAGACCGAGGCGCCAAACATCGCGATCCCAACCGCGATCGAGGCGACGATGGCGAGGCCCGTGGTGCGCTGGCGCACCAGCCACAGCGGGATGATCGGGTTGGCCGCCTTGGACTCGACCCAGATGAACAGGCCGGTCACCACCGCGGTGCCGCTGAGCAGCGCCGCGGTTTGCCACGAGGCGAAGGGGAAGGAGTGGCCGGCAAAGGAGATCCAGATCAGCAGGGCGCAAACCCCGAGCGTGACCAGGGCCGAGCCGAGCCAGTCGATCCGGGTGTCGGCCCGGCCCGGCTCGGAGGGGATTTTGAGCTGGAAATGCAGCACCGCGCCGGACAGCGCCGCAAACGGCACCGCCGACCAAAAGCACCAGCGCCAGCCGAGCCAGCTCACATCCACCAAGAAGCCGCCGATCAGCGGCCCCACAGCGGTCGCCACCGCGATCACCGCGCCCGTGTAGGCCATGTAGCGGCCCCGCTCCAAGGGCGGGATGACAGAGCCCAAGATGGCCTGCGTCAGCGACATCATCGCGCCCAGGCCAATCCCCTGCACCGCCCTGAAAGCGATCAGGTAGACCGTGCTGGGGCTGGCGCCGGCCAGCGCCGAGCCCACTATGAACACCGCCAAGCCCGCCAGGAACATGGTTTTCTTGTTGAACAGGTCCGCCAGCTTGCCCCAGATCGGGGTCGAGGCGGTGGAGGCCAGCAGCGTGGCTGTGACGATCCAGGTGTACTGCTGCTGGGTTGAGCCCAAATCGGCGGTGATGATGGGCAGGGCGTTGGCCACCACCGTGCCGGCCACGTTCGAGACGAACATGGCCAGCAGCAGGCCGGACATTATCCGCATGATCTGCCGGTAGCTGAAGGAGGGGTAGCCGCCTCCCGCCCCGGCTTGGGCCGCGGGCCGGCCGGCCTGATTGGCGCTCAAATCTTTTCTCCGCCTCGATCCTTTGTCCCAGGCCGCCGCCCAGCTAGAGGCCCCGGCGGTGGCCTGGGTGGGCTGGCGGTGGCGCAATTCGCCCGCCTCAAACATATCGCTGCCCGCCCGCCGCCCGCGCCGGGCGGCGGGGCCCAAAGCGCCTGGGCGGCGCCGGCGGCGGCCGGGAGCGGCCAATTGGAAGGCGGGCGCGATAGTGTGGGCTGCCATGACCAACAGTCCAGTCGACCCCACCGCCACCCAGGCCTGGCAGGCGCTGAAAGACCACATCAAACAACTCGGCGCGGACGGCATCAGCCTGCGCCGATGGTTCGCCGAGCAGCCCGACCGGGCGGCCGATTTCACCCTCGCCGCCGCCGATCTGCGGGTTGACCTGTCTAAGAACCTGGTCCAGGTGGACACGTTGCGGCTGCTGGTGGCCTTGGCCGAGCAGATCGGGCTGCGCCAGCGCATCGAAGCCATGTTCACCGGCGCCCACATCAACGCCACCGAGGACCGGGCGGTGCTGCACACCGCCCTGCGCCGCCCGGCTGACGCCCCCGACCTTGTGGTGGACGGGCAAAACGTGTCCCAAGCGGTCAAAGCCGAGTTGGACAAGTTCTGCGCCTTCGCCGAGGCGGTGCGCGGCGGCCAGCACCTGGGGGTGACCGGGAAGCGAATCGAAACGGTGGTCAACATTGGGATTGGCGGCTCCGACTTGGGCCCAGCCATGGCCTACCGGGCCCTGACCGCCTACCACGGGCCGGTTCAAGCGGTCTTCGTGTCCAACATCGACCCATCGGATTTGGGCGACGCGCTGGCCCGGCTAGACCCGGAGACCACCTTGTTCATTGTCGCCTCCAAGACCTTCACCACCTTGGAGACCCTGACCAACGCCCGCCTGGCCCGCAGTTGGCTGCTGGAGATGCTGGGGGCGCGCGGCGTGGTGGACAGCGCCCCGGCCGCCGCCGAGGCGGTGGCGAAGCACTTTGTGGCCGTTTCGACGGCCAAAGACCAGGTGGCGGCATTCGGGATCGACCCGGACAACGCCTTCGCCATGTGGGACTGGGTGGGGGGCCGCTACTCGGTCGGGTCCGCCATCGGCACGGCGCTGGCGGTGGCTTTGGGGGCGGAGGTCTTCCGGGAGCTGCTGGCCGGGTTCGCGGCGCTCGACGCGCACTTCCGCTTGGAGCCGATCGACCGCAACGTGCCGGCCCTGATGGGTTTGATCAACGTCTGGTATGTCAACTTCTGGGATGCCCGCACCCACGCGGTGCTGCCCTACTCGCAGAATCTGGGCCGCTTCCCGGCCTACTTGCAGCAGTTGGCGATGGAGTCCAACGGCAAGTCGGTCCGCTGGGACGGCGCGCCAGTCACCACCGCCACCGGCGAGGTGTTTTGGGGCGAGCCGGGCACCAACGGCCAGCACGCCTTCTACCAGCTGCTCCACCAGGGCACCCAATTGGTCCCGGCGGACTTCATCGCCTTCGCCAACCCGTCGGTGCCGCTGGTGGACGGCCACCAGGATGTCCACGAGCTGCTGTTGGCCAACTTCATCGCCCAAACCTCCGCCCTGGCCTTCGGCAAGACCGAAGACGAGGTCCGCGCCGAGGGCACGCCGGAGCACCTGGTGGCGGCCCGCATCTTCACCGGCAACCGGCCCTCCACCAGCATCATGGGGCCGGCTTTGACGCCGCGCGTGCTGGGGCAGCTGATCGCCTTGTATGAGCACATCACCTTTGTCGAGGGCGCCGTGTGGGGGATCGACTCGTTCGACCAGTGGGGTGTCGAGCTGGGCAAGGCGCTCGCCTCCCGCGTCACCCCGGCCTTGGCGGGCGAGGCCGAGGCGCTGGCCGGCCTAGACCAATCGGCGGCCGGCCTGGTGGCCTACTACCGGGCCGCGCGCCGCCGCTGACGGCGCCGCGCCCGGCGCGGGGTTGCCTGTAGACTGCCGACGGCCCGCAGGCAGTCGCGGTCCCGCCGAGGCGGGACCGCGCAGACAGCGTTAGGAGCGCGGAAGTGAAGTTCGCCTATGTCATCGCAGGTTCGGAGGCCACCGGGGGGGCCGGGCTGCAAGCCGATCTGAAGACATTCCAGCAGCTTGGCGTCTACGGCATCGGCACCATCACCTGCATCGTGTCCTTTGACCCGGCCAACGGCTGGGCCCACCGCTTCCGCCCCATCCCCCCTGAGATCATCGCCGAGCAGTTCGAGGCCGCCACCGCGTCCCAGGATTTGGACGTTGTCAAGATCGGCATGCTGGGCACGCCCGCCACCATCGGCGCGGTGGCGGCGGCCATCCGGTCCAAGCCCTGGCGCCAGGTGGTCCTAGACCCGGTGCTGATCTGCAAGGGCCAAGCCCCCGGCGCCGCGCTGAACACCGACAACGCGCTCAAAGCCGAGGTGTTGCCGCTGGCCACAGTGGTCACGCCGAACAACTTCGAGGCCTGCGCGCTGTCCGGCCTGGCGGCCCTGGAGACGGTGGAGGACTTGGCCGAGGCGGGCCGGCGCATCCTGGCGCTGGGCCCGGGCGCGGTGGTGGTCAAAGGCGGCATCGACTTCCCCGGCCCGGATGCGGTCGACGTGCTGGTCCAACGCGGCCCGGCCGGCGGGGCGGCGGCGGTCGAGGTGTTCTCGGTGCCGAAGATCGGCCAGGAGCGGGTCTCCGGGGCCGGCTGCACCTTCGCCTCGGCGCTGACAGCCGAGTTGGCCAAAGGCGCCACCGTGTCCGCCGCCGTGCGCCTGGCCAAGGCCTTCGTCACCCGGGGCATCGAGGCCCGGGTGCCCGGCCGCACCCCGTTCGACACCGTCTGGCAGGGCGCGCCCGCCTAGCCGGCCAAGAGCTTGCGGGGGCGGCCAGGGGCCAGCCGGCCAGGCCGGGCGGCATCGGCCAAAGCCCGCCGGGGCGGCTGCGCGGGGGGTTTGGGCTGGGGGGCGGGGGTGTGGCAGAATGGGCGGTCGGCGCGAATCGGCCCGCTCACCTGCCGCAGGGGGTGGCGCGAGGGCATCCGCGCCGCAGTTCCTTTCCGCCGCGGCCCGCCAGGGCCGCCCGAGTCCGTTTGCCACCTGCGGCGGCAAACGAGGAAGAGCCAGAGCCATGCAGCGCCTCGACTCCGTTGACCAGCCGTCTTTGAAGACGGACATCCCCGAGTTCCGCCCCGGCGACACCGTCAAAGTCCACGTCAAAGTGGTCGAGGGGGCCCGCTCGCGCATCCAGGTGTTCCAGGGCGTGGTGATAGCGCGGGCCGGCGATGGCGTGCGCGCCACCTTCAAGGTGCGCAAGACTTCCTTCCAGGTCGGCGTTGAGCGGACCTTCCCGCTGCATTCGCCGGCCATCGACAAAATCGAGGTCTTGACCAGAGGCGATGTGCGCCGGGCCAAGCTTTACTACCTGCGCGGGCGGCGCGGCAAGGCCGCCAAGATCAAAGAGCGGCGCGAACAGCGGCACTGAGCCCCGCGCCAGCCGCATGCGGCCCATTCCCACCCTCGACCAGGAACATGCTCTGGTGGCCTCTGGCTGCCGGGTTGTGGCCGGGGTCGACGAGGTCGGCCGCGGCGCCATCGCCGGCCCGGTGTGCGTTGGCGTGGTCGCTGTGACCGCCGCCTCCCCGGCCGCCCCGGCCGGCCTGGCGGATTCCAAACAGCTTGCCGCGGCCGTTCGCACCCGGCTGGCGCCCGCCTTGCGGGCTTGGGCGCACGCCTGGGCGCTGGGTTGGGCCAGCCCGGCGGAGATCGACCAGCACGGCTTGACCAGGGCGCTGCGGCTGGCGGGGCGGCGGGCCTTGGCGGACTTGGCGGCGGCGCCGGACGGCATCGTGCTTGACGGCAAGCACGATTGGCTCAGCTCGCCGCCCGATTTGCTCGCCCCGGCGCGCGAGGCGTGGCGGGTGCGCGTTGTGGTCAAAGCCGACCAAACCTGCGCTTCGGTGGCGGCCGCCTCGGTGCTGGCGAAGGTGGCCCGCGACCAGCGCATGGCCGCCTTGGCGGCGCTGCACCCCGGCTACGGCTGGGAGGGCAACAAGGGCTACGGCACGGCGCGCCACCTGGCGGCGGTCCGGGCGCTCGGCCCCACCGGCCAGCACCGGCAAACCTGGGCCATTCCCGGCTGCCCGCCAGTCCCCGAGCGTGAGAGGGTAGAAGCGTGACGGATTACCCGCGCGCGCCCGATGCCGTGCCCTCCGCCGGGTACCCCCCTACCCCGGCCGCACCGGCTGGGCCGGCCGCTCCGGCCGCTCCGGCTGGGCCGGCCGGGCCGGCCGCACCGGACCCGTGGGCGCCGGCCGGCGAGCTGCCCGGGCGGGGCGGCGCGGCGGACCAGCCGCCTCAGGGCGGCCTTGAGGCGCCTGGCGCGGCGCCTCCCGGCGCCTACCCCGGCGGCCCGGACGCCGAGGCGGTGGTCGAGGCGGTGGTCGAGGCCGCGGTGGCGCGGCTGGGCGGCGGGCGCCACAAGGCGGGGCGCAGGCGCCCCGGGGCGGCCAAGGGACCGCAATCGGCGCTGGCGCGGTTGGCCAAGGACGCCGCCTTTGTGATTGTCTCAGCCTTGGTTTTGTCCTTCTTGCTGAAGACTTTCCTGATCCAGTCCTTCTACATCCCCTCAGAGTCGATGGTGCCAACCCTGGAGGAGTTGGACCGGGTGGTGGTGACCAAGCTGGCGCCCGGCCTGCTGGAGGTCCACCGGGGGGACATTGTGGTGTTCCACGACCCAGGCGGCTGGGTCACCCAGGCCGCGCCTCCCCGCGAGACCAGCCCGGTGACCGAGACGCTGCGGCAGGTGGCCCAAGCCATCGGCCTGACGCCGGCCGATTCCGAGGGGTTCTTGATCAAGCGGGTGATCGGCGTGGGCGGCGATGAGGTGGCCTGCGCCGGCGAAGGCTGGCCCGTGACCGTCAACGGGGTGCCGCTGGACGAGACCTATGTGGCGCCCGGGGCGGCGCCATCGGTGGCCGCCTTTGAGGTTGTGGTGCCGGCCGGGGCGGTCTGGGTGATGGGGGACAACCGGGGCCGCTCGGCCGACTCGCGGGCGCACATGGCCGGCTCGGCCCTGGGCGGAGCGGTCTCGCTGGACCTGGTGGTGGGCGTGGCGCAGTTGCGGACATGGCCGCTGGGGCGGTTTGGTTTGCTGCGCAACCCGGGTAGCGTGTTCGCGACCGTGCCGAATCTGAACGGAGGGCAATGAGCGCCGAGGACCTTGAATCGTATGAGGCGGACGCCGAGCTGTCGCTGTACCGGGAGTACCGCGACGTGGTCAACCTGTTTGGCTACGTGGTTGAGACCGAGCGCCGGTTCTACCTCGCCAACCAGGTGGACCTGCAGGTCAGGTCGGCTGGCGGGGAGGTGTTCTTCGAGGTCAACCTGGCGGACGCGTGGGTTTGGGACGTCTACCGCTCGGCGCGGTTTGTGCGGTCGGTGCGGGTGGTGACGTTCAAGGACGTCAACGTCGAAGAGCTCGCCAAACCGGAGATCAACCTGCCCTGACCAGGCGGTCTGGGCGGTTTGCGTGGCCTGGCGGTCTGGGTGGTCTGGGTGGTCTGGGTGGTCTGGCGGTCTGGCGCGGTGGGTAGGCTCGGGCTGTGAGTTTGCTGCGCGGCGGAGGCAGGCACAGCCTGGCGCGGCCGGCCGGGGGGCGGCCCGGCGCGGCCCAACTGGGCCTGGAACTGGCCTTCACCGCTTTGGTGGTGGTGGTGGCGGCGTTCGCGTTGAAGACCTTTGTGGTCCAAACCTTCTACATCCCCTCGAAGTCGATGCAGGACACGCTCCAGATTGACGACCGGATCACGGTCAGCAAATTGGCCCCCGGCCTGTTTGACGTCCACCGGGGCGACATTGTGGTGTTCCACGACCCGGGCGGGTGGTCGGATGGGCAGGCGGCGCTGCCCGCCGCCCGCGGTTTTGGCGCCTGGGTGCTGGGGGTGGTCCAAGCGCTCGGCTTCGCGCCGGAGAGCGCCAACGATTTTCTGGTCAAACGGGTTGTCGGGCAGCCGGGCGACGTGGTGGCTTGCGCCGGCCCGGGCCAGCCGGTGACCGTCAACGGGGTGGCGCTGGACGAGGTCTACCTCAAGCCCGGAGTCGAACCCTCGGCGGTGGCGTTCAGCGTCCGGGTGCCGGCCGACGCGTTTTGGGTGATGGGCGACAACCGCGCCAACTCGATGGACTCGCGCTACCACCAGGACCAGGCCTTGGGCGGCGCCATACCGGCGGGCAACGTGGTCGGGGTGGCCAAGGCGCGGTTGTGGCCGCTGTCCCGCGCGGCTGTGCTGCGCAACCCGGGCGCGGTGTTCGAGGGCGTGCCGGCGGGCGGTTGAGCGGCGGCGCGCGATGGCGGGCGCGGTGGCGTGCGCGATGGCGTGCGCGGTGGCGGGCGCGGCGGCGGGCCGGCCGGCTTGGGCCCCGATCGGCCGGCGAGCGCCCCGGCCAGCGGCGCGGCAGGCGAGGACCGGCGGATCGGGCTTGAGTAGAATCACCGATCCACAGGCTGGGACGGCGCGGCCAGCGGGCGGCCGGGCCGAACCGCCAGACTGTGGGGCATGGTTGAGGACGCGCGGCGGGCGCTGGGACGCTACGGCGAGGCGGTGGCGGCCGCCTATCTCGAGGCCCAGGGCTGGCAGTTGGTTGACCGCAACTGGCGCTGCCGCTGGGGCGAAGTCGACCTGGTGGCCCAACCGGAGCCGGGCACAGTGGTGTTTGTCGAGGTCAAGACCCGCTCTGGGGAGCTCTGCGGGGCGCCGGAGGAGGCCGTCACGCCGCGCAAGCTGGCCCGGCTGCGCCGCCTGGCCGGGGTTTGGCTGAAGGAGCGCGGCCAGGGCGCGGCCGCGATCCGGATCGACGTCATCGCCGTGACCACCGGCGGGCCCCGGGGCCGTTCGCTGCACCACCTGACAGGAGTTGGCGCGTGAGCCGGGTTGGGCGCACCCTGGCCGTCGCCTTGACCGGGTTGGAAGCCCACATTGTCGATGTCGAGGTGATGAGCCAGCCCTCCGGCCTGCCGGCCTTCGCCCTGGTGGGGCTGCCCGATGCGGCTCTGGGCGAGTCCCGCGACCGGGTGCGGGCGGCGCTCGCCTCGGCCGGGTTGCGCTTCCCGCCGGGGCGGGTCACCGCCAACCTGTCGCCCGCCTACCTGCCCAAGGCCGGCAGCGGCTTCGACTTGGGGATCGCGGTGGCCGCGCTGGCCTCCACCGGCCAGGTCCGCCCCGAAGCCGCCGAGGGCGCCGTCTACTTGGGCGAGTTGTCGCTTGACGGGCGGGTCCGCCCGGTGCGGGGAGTGCTGCCCGCGGTGGCCGGGGCGGTGGCCCAGGGCCGGCCCCGGGTGGTGGTGCCGGCCGCCTGCCTGGCCGAAGCCCAACTAGTCAAAGGCGCCGAGGCGGTCGGCGTGGAAACCCTTGAGGAGCTGGCCTGGCTGATGGGCGGCGATGTGCCGCAGCCGCCGCCAAGCCGGCGGGCCGCCCCCGCCCCGACCAGCGCCGCGCCGCCGGCGCCCAGCACCGGCGACCTGGCCGAGGTGCTGGGGCAGGCCACCGCCCGCTACGCGCTGGAGGTGGCGGCCGCGGGCGGCCACCACCTGATGCTGCAAGGGCCGCCCGGCAACGGCAAAACCATGCTGGCCAGCCGCCTGCCCGGGATTTTGCCGCCGCTGAGCGAGGCGGAGGCGATCGAGGTCACCGCCTTGCACTCGGTGGCGGGCACATTGGACCCGCGCGGCGGGTTGATCCGCCGGCCGCCGTTCCAGGACCCGCACCACACCGCCACGCCCGCGGCGATGGTTGGCGGCGGCAGCGGCATACCCCGGCCGGGGGCGATCTCCTTGGCCCACCGGGGGGTGCTGTTCTTGGACGAGTGCCCGGAGTTCTCCCCCCGCGTCCTGCAAAGCTTGCGCCAGCCGCTGGAGCGCGGCGAGGTGGTGATCCACCGCGCCCACGCCAGCGCCCGCTTCCCGGCCCGCTTCCACCTGGTGATGGCCGCCAACCCGTGCCCTTGCGGCCAGGGCTACGGGCGGGGCGAGAAGTGCGCCTGCACCGCCGCCGCCCGCCGGCACTACCAAGGCAAGGTTTCCGGACCGCTGCTGGACCGCATCGACATGTGGGTGGATGTCGACCCGGTGGCGGCCCTGCCCGCCGGGCCGCATTGCGAAGGCGAGTCCTCGGCCCGGGTGGCGGCCCGGGTGGCGGCCGCCCGGGCCGCCCAGGCCGGCCGTTTCGCGGGCCTGGGCTGGGCTGTCAACGCCGAGGCCCCCGGCGCCTGGCTGCGGCGCAGCGTGGGCCAGGCCAAGTTGTCCAAGAGCCGCCTGGAGGCCGCGCTGGGCGCCGGCGCGCTGTCTTTGCGCGGCGTGGACCGCGTGCTGCGGGTGGCTTGGACCATGGCCGACTTGGACGGGCGCGAGGCCCCCACAGTGGGCGACATCGACGCCGCCATGACCCTGCGGCAGAGAGGACTGTGATGACGCCGTTGCCCTTCGATGCGGCAGACCCGCTGCTGGCCCGGGTGGCCTGGAGCCGGATCATTGAGCCGCCCGATGCCGACGCGGCGGCGCTGCTGCGGGCGGTCGGCCCCAGCGCCGCCCTCAAGTGGCTGGCCGATGGCGCGGCCGACCCGCCCGGGCTGGCGCCTGGCGGCGGGCAATTGGCGCCGCCTGGGGGCGGGCTGGCGCGGGCGCGGGCCCGTTGGCTGCCGCGCCTGGAGGGGCTGGACCCGAGGCGCGAGTTGCGGGCGCTGGCGGCGCTGGGTGGGACGCTGCTGGTGCCCGGCGCGCCCGGCTGGCCCCGCCGCCTGGAGGATTTGGGCGACGCCGCCCCGATCTGCCTCTGGGTCAGGGCGGCGGAAGGGGTGGCGGGCTTGTTGGACCGGCGCCTCCAACCGGCGGCGGCGGTGGTGGGCGCGCGGGCCTCGACCGCCTACGGCGAGACCGTCACCGGGCAGATCGTGGCCGATTTGGTGGGGCACGGCGTGGCCGTGGTGTCCGGCGGGGCCTTCGGGGTGGACGCCGCCGCCCACCGCATGGCGCTGAGCTGCGGCGGGTTCACGGTCGCGGTCATGGCGGGCGGGGTGGACCGGCTCTACCCGGCCGGCAACGAGCGGCTGCTGCGAGCTGTGATCGAGCAAGGCGCGCTGGTTGGCGAGTTGCCGCCGGGGGCGGCGCCGCGGCGGGAGCGCTTCCTGGCGCGCAACCGGCTGATCGCGGCGCTGGCGGCGGTCACAGTTGTGGCCGAGTCCGGCTGGCGGTCTGGCTCGCACCGCACGGCGCGGGACGCCGCCAACCTGCTGCGGCCGGTCGGGGCGGTGCCGGGGCCGGTGACGGCGGCCAGTTCGGCCGGGTGCCACAAACTCATCCGCGAGGGCGCGGCCACGCTGGTGACCGGCGGCGACGAGGTCCGCGAGTTGATCGCGGCCGCCGGGCAAGTCGCGCTGCTCGAGCCGGCCGTGGCCCCGGGGCCGCTGGACGGGTTGAACCAAGTTGACCGGCGGGTGTTTGACGCCCTGCCCAAGGCCCGCGGCGCGGCGTTGACAGCGGTGGTGGTGGCGTCCGGGCTGTCCACCCACGACGCGCTGGGCGCGCTCAGCCGCCTCGAGCGGGCAGGCCGGGCGGCCGAGTCCGGGGGTTTGTGGCGCCGGGCGGGTGCGGCGTGGCGCGGCTGATTTCGGCGGCGGCGGCGGGGTGGGCGCCCGGCGCCGGCCGGGCAGATGGCGTCCCGCCCCGGGCAGATGGGGCGATACTGGGAGGCGTGAGCCAACCTTCCAACCGGCCCGCGCCGTGGCGCGACGCGGCGCTGGAGCGGTTCGCCGCCTCGCTGCGCGGCGATGGGCTGGCGCCGCTCACGGTGGTGGCCTACGTGCGCGACACAGCCGATCTGCTGGCCCGCCTGGCGGTTGACTCCGAAGCCGAGTTGGACGCGCTGCGGCTCGACGACCTGCGCGAATGGCTGGCCTACCACGTCAGCCGGGGGGATGCCAAAGCCTCGCTGGCCCGCCGCGGCTCGTCTGTCAGGCGGTTCTTCCGCTGGGCGGCGCGCCAAGGCCTGATCGCGGCCGACCCGTCCGCCCGGCTCCAAGCCCCCCAAGCCAACCGGTCCCTGCCCCGCGTCTTGGAGCGGCCGGAGGCCAAGCAGCTGCTGGACAGCGCCGCCGCCTCGGCCCAGGCCGGCGGCCCCATCCAGCAGCGCGACCACGCCCTGGCCGAGTTGATCTACGCCACCGGCATGCGCGTCTCAGAGGCCGTCGCGCTCGACATCGGCGATGCCGATCTGAGCGAGCGCCTGGTGCGGGTGTTCGGCAAAGGCGGCAAGGAGCGGGTGGTGCCGTTCGGGCGCCCGGCGGCGGTGGCGTTGGCGGCGTGGATCAAAGACGGCCGCTCCGAGTTGCTCCGCGCCGCCGCCGGGGCGGGCCAGCGCCCAGCGGTCGCGGCCTTGTTCTTGGGCGCCCGCGGCGGCAGGCTCGACACCCGCCAAGCCCGGGTGGCGGTCCACCGCCTCTCCTCCCAAGCCGGCCTGGGGGACTTGGCGCCGCACGGCCTGAGGCATTCGGCGGCGACCCATCTGCTGGAGGGCGGGTCTGATCTGCGCACCGTGCAAGAGATCCTGGGGCACGCCTCGATCGCCACGACTCAGCGCTACACCCACGTCACAGCCGAGCGCCTGTGGGCCTCCTACGCGCAAGCCCACCCCCGGTCAGGCAAAACCGACTAAGCCGCCGCGCCCCTAGCGCCGCAGCACCGCCCGGGGCCGGGGCGCCACCAGCAGGGCCGGGTCCAGGTATTGCCCGCCCCGGCGCACGCCCCAGTGGAGGCAGGAGGGGCAGTGGGCGGCCTCGCCGCCGGCCAAGCGCCCGACTGGTTCGCCCTGGGCCACCCGGGCGCCCACCGGCAGGTCGCTCAGCGTGGGCTCCAAGGTCGAGGCCAGGTCGCCGTGCCGGATCACCAGGACGTGCCTGTCGGCGATCCAGCCGTTGAACGAGATCACGCCCGCGGCCGGCGCCAGCACCACGGCGTCTGCGGCCGCCGCCAAATCCACCCCCCGGTGCCCCGCCAGCCACGGCTCGGCCGGCAGGTCGAACGGCCGCGCAAGGACCACCGGCTCCAGCAGCGGCCATTTGAAACCCTCCTCCGCCTGCCCGATGCCGCCGCTGGCGGCCGGCGGAGCGGCCTCGCCCCCGCCGGCGGCGCCGGCTCCCGCCAGTGCTAGCGCCAGCAGGCCGGCCAGGGCCGCGGCCCGCCCAAATCCCATCACGCGCCCGTTTTACACCATTGCCGGGCGGGGCGCGCCTGAGAAAAAAAGCGCCTGTGGACAACGGCGCCGGCCCGGCCGCCCTTAGCCTCAAGCCGCCGATGATCGCCGTAGCGAGCAGCACCAGACGGGTGCGATGGGCGTTCCTGGCCGGCGATGGCTACCTGGCGGCCTGCTGAGCTGGACAGGGGCGTCCAGCGTGCCTAGCTGGCGAGCGGCGCGGCAGGGGAGGATCGGTGGATTGAGGCTTAGAGTCCGAGCAGGGGTTCGAGCCCGAGGGTCAAGCCGGGGCGGGAGGCGACTTGGCGGATGGCCAGCAGCACGCCGGGCATGAAGCTGACCCGGTCCAGCGAGTCGTGGCGGATGGTCAGGCACTCGCCCGGATTGCCGAGCAGGATCTCCTCGTGCGCCACCAGGCCGCGCAGGCGGACCGCGTGGACGGGCACGCCCGCGACGCCCGCCCCCCGGGCGCCGGGCAAAGACCGGGCCGGGTCGGTGGCGTCCGGCCCGGCCGGCCCGGCCGCGCCGCGGGCTCGGGCGATCAGCTCGGCGGTGCGGCGGGCGGTGCCGGAGGGGGCGTCGGCCTTGTCCGGGTGGTGGAGTTCGATAACCTCGGCCGATTCGAACAAGGGCGCCGCCTTGGCGGCGAAACTCATGGCCAGCACCGCGCCCAGGGCGAAGTTCGGGGCTATCACCACGCCCACACCCGGCGCCTGCGCCAGGTGGTGGCGCAGGCGGGCCAGCCCGGCCTCATCCCAACCGGTGGTGCCCACCACGGCGTGCAGGCCGAGGTCGATCAGCTGGTGGAGGTTGGCCTCGGCCGCCCCGGGAACGGTGAAATCAACCGCCACCTGCGCGCCGGCATCGGGCAGGGATGCCAGCCGGTCGCCCAAGTCGAGCGCCCCGGCCAAACGCAGGTCCGGCGCGTCCAACACCGCCCGCACCACAGTTTGCCCCATGCGCCCCTTGGCGCCGAGCACCGCCACCGAGATCAGTTCGCCCATCAGCCCAGGCTACCGCGCCGCCGCGTCAGGCGGGGCCCACCACCACGCGGCAGCGCGGGCGGGCGGCCAACTCGGCGGCCAGCGACTGGACCTGGGCGGCGGTCACCGCCTCGATCCGGGCCGCCACCTCGTCGATGGAGGGCAGTTCGCCCATCATTATCTCGGCCCAGCCGAGGCGGTTCATGGCCGCGTAGGGCTCCTCCAAGCCGAGCAAAGTGGCGCCGCGCAGCTGCCCTTTGGCCCGGGCCAGCTCATCTGGGCTCACCCCGCTGGCCGCCAGGCGCTCCCACTCGGCCTCCATCAGCCGGCCCACCTCCTCGGCGGCGGCCGGGCCGCAGCCCGCGAACAGGCCAAACAGGCCCGCATCGGAGTGCGGCGCGCCGAAGCAGTAAGTCGAGTAAGCCAGGCCCCGCTTCTCGCGGATCTCCTGGAACAGGCGCGAGCTCATGCCGCCGCCCAGCACCGCGCCCAGCACGGACATGGCGTGCCGCCTCGGGTCGCTGGCCGCCAGCCCCTCGCAGCCGACCAGCACCTGGGCCTGCTCGGTGGGCTTGGCCAGGGCCCGCGCCGCGCCCTGGGCGGGCAGCGCCACCTGCGGCCGGGTGGGGCGGCGGGCTTGGGGCGGCGCCGCGCCCCGGTCCGCCAGGCCCCAGCCGCCGGCCGCCAAAGCCTGGGACACCAGCTGCGCGAACCCGTCTGGGTCGACCGCCCCGGTGCCGGTCACGGCCAAGGCCGGCGGCTGGTAACGCTGCTGGTAGTGGTCCCACACCTGGTCGCGGGAGACCGCCCGGATGTCTTCCGGGCGCCCGGCGATGGGCCGGGCCAGAGGGTGGGGGCCGAACACCGCCGCGGCCAAGGCCTCGTGGGCCACATCGACCGGGTCGTCGGCGTTCATCGCCAACTCCTCCAAGATCACCCCGCGCTCGTTTTCGAAGTCGAGCCGGTCGAGGCGCGATGACGTCACCATGTCCGCCAGCAGTTCCACCGCCAAACCGACGTCCTCGGCCAGGACCCGGGCGTAATAGCAGGTGGATTCCTTGGTGGTGGAGGCGTTGAACTCGCCGCCCACCGCGTCGAAGGCCTCCGCGATGGCTTGGGCCGAGCGCTGGCGGGTGCCCTTGAACACCAGGTGCTCCAGGAAATGGGTCGAGCCGTGCTGGCCCGGGGCCTCATCCCGGGAGCCCACCAGGACCCAGAAGCCGATGGTCGCCGAGCGGGCGGCCGGGGCCGTCTGGGTCAAGACCCGGGCGCCGGTCGGCAGGGTGGCGACCCTGGTCCGCTCGGCGCCCGGTCCGCTGACAACCCGGTCGCGGCCGGCCGCGACCGGCGGGCCGGGGGCGGGCGGCACGCGGCGCCGCGGCCCGCGGCGCGGGGGTGGCTGTGGCGCTCGCGCCGGCGGCGCGAGCGGCCTTCGCCCCCGGCCCCGGAGCCCTCGCCGCCGGCCGCGGCGTCGCCGGGCTCGGACCCGGCCTCGCCGGCCCCGCCGCCCTGAGCCGCCTCGGCG
>JAITIG010000048.1 GCA_031279575.1 Bifidobacteriaceae bacterium | reverse complement strand
GGCGAGGTCGCCTACACCCTGATCGATGTCGACGGCGGCCTGCCGGACGGCCTGCTGGGCGCGATCAAGGCCATCCCGGGGGTGCTGGCGGCCCGGGTGGTCTAGGCGCTCTAGGCGCTTAGGCGGGGCTAGGCCGCAACCTGGGAGCGGAGCATCCAGGCGGCCTTGTCCAACTCGCCCACGATCCCGGTCAGGAGATCCTGGGAGGGCATGTCCTCGTCGAGCTCGGGCAGGGACGTCTCGATGCGCCGGGCGGCCTGGCTGATGCGCTGGGAGAAGTCCGCCACCACCGCGCCGGCCTCGATTGGCCCCGGCTCGATGGTCGGCACCTGCGAGGTCGCGGCCACCGTGGCGGCCCGCCCGTCGGGGCTGCCGCCAACCGCCGCCAGGCGCTCGGCGACATCGTCGGAGTTGACGCGGACCTGGTCGATGATCTCGTCCAGCTCGAGGTGGACCGAGCGGAAGTTGGCGCCGCGCACGTTCCAGTGCGCCTGCTTGGCCACCAGCGAAAGGTCGATCAAGTCGACCAGGGCGGCCTGCAAAATCGGGTTGGTGCGAGGGGATGTCATGGTGGTGGTCCTTTCGGGGATTGCGGTTGTCGGGATCAACCTTACCTTTGGGCGCCAACCCAGAGCGGTGCCCCGGACCCCCGCCAGGTCGGCCGAAGAGCCGGCCTGGCGCTAACCTAGAGCGGTGTCAGAGACTCCCGCCGCCCCGGCCGAAGAGCCGGCCTGGCGCTACAACGCCCAGCTCGCCCAGCAAATCGAGGCCAAATGGCAAGACGAGTGGGAGCGCCGGGGCGCCTTCTGGGCCGCCAACCCGGCCGGCTGGCTGACCGACGCGGACGGCCGCCCGGCTGATCCGGCCCGGCCCAAGTTCTTCGTCATGGACATGTTCCCCTACCCGTCCGGCAAGGGCCTGCATGTGGGCCACCCGCTGGGCTACATCGCCACCGACGTGGTTGGCCGCTACCGCCGCATGCAGGGCGACAACGTGCTCCACGCCATGGGCTACGACGCCTTCGGCTTGCCCGCCGAGCAGTACGCCCTGCAAACCGGCCAGCACCCGCGCACCACGACCGAGAACAACATCGCCACCATGCGGGCCCAGTTGCGCCGGCTTGGCTTGGCCCATGACGCCCGGCGCTCCTTCGCCACCACCGACGAGTCCTACATCCGGTGGACCCAGTGGATCTTTTTGCAGATGTTCAACGCCTGGTACGACCCTGAGGCGCCCCGGCCGGACGGCGGCAGGGGGGCGGCGCGGCCGATCGCCGAGTTGGAGGCGGCTTTGGCCTCGGGGCGCCAGGCGGTTCCCGGCGGCGGGGATTGGAATGAGATGGACGATGCCGCGCGGCAGGGCGTGCTGGGGCAGTTCCGGCTGGCCTACATCGCCGAGGCGCCGGTCAACTGGGCGCCCGGCCTGGGCACGGTCCTGGCCAACGAGGAGGTGACGGCGGAGGGCCGCTCCGAGCGCGGCAACTACCCCGTCTTCACCAAGTCGCTGCGGCAGTGGAACATGCGCATCACGGCCTACGCCGAGCGCTTGGCGGCCGACCTCGACCAGGTCGACTGGCCGGACAAGATCGTCGCCATGCAGCGCAACTGGATTGGGCGCTCCACCGGCGCCACGGTCCACTTCGAGGTGCCCGGCTGGGGCCCTTTGAGCGTTTTCACCACCCGCCCGGACACCTTGTTCGGGGCCACCTTCATGGTGGTCTCGCCAGAGCACCCGCTGCTCCAGGCGGCCGGCGGCGCGGTGCCGGCCGCCTGGCCCGCGGGCGCCAAGGAGGTGTGGACCGGGGGCTTCAAGTCGCCCCGGGAGGCGGTGGCGGCCTACGCCCAGGCCGCCGGCCAGAAGACGGCGGCCGAGCGGGTGGCCGAGGGGCGGGACAAATCCGGCGTCTTCAGCGGCATCTTCGCCACCAACCCGGTCAACGGCCAGGCCATCCCGGTCTTCACCGCCGATTACGTGCTGATGGGCTACGGCACCGGCGCGATCATGGCCGTGCCGGCCGAGGACGAGCGCGACTGGGACTTCGCCCAGGCCTTCGACTTGCCCCATGTCCGCACCGTCCAACCGCCCGCGACCTGGGACGGCGGGGCTTGGACCGGGCCGGGCCCGACCATCAACTCGGCCAACCCGACCATCTCGCTCAACGGGCTGGGGGTCGAGGAGGCCAAGGACGGCATCGTGCGATGGCTGGAGCAGCGCGGGCTGGGCCAGGCGGCGGTGACCTACCGGCTGCGCGACTGGCTGTTCTCGCGCCAGCGCTACTGGGGCGAGCCGTTCCCGATCGTCTACGGCGCGGACGGGCAGCCCCGCGCCCTGCCGGACGAGATGCTGCCGGTGGAACTGCCGGAGGTGCCCGATTACCGGCCCCGCACCTTCGCCCCGGACGATGCCGACTCGGCGCCGGAGAGCCCGCTGGCGCGCAGCGCGGACTGGGTCGATGTCGTCTTGGACCTGGGCGACGGGCCGCAGCGCTACCGGCGCGACACCAACACGATGCCGAACTGGGCCGGCTCGTGCTGGTACTACCTGCGCTACCTCGACCCGGCCGAGGCCGGCCGCGTGGTGGACCGGGCCGAGGAGGCCTACTGGCTGGGGCCCCAGGCGCCGGGCGACCAGGCCGGCGGGGTGGACCTCTACGTGGGCGGCGTCGAGCACGCCGTGCTGCACCTGCTGTACGCCCGCTTTTGGCACAAAGTCCTCTACGACCTGGGGTTTGTCTCCGGGACGGAGCCTTTCCGCAAGCTCTTCTCGCAGGGCTACATCCAGGCCTACGCCTACCTTGACGCCCGCGGCCAATACGTCCCGGCGGACCAGGTGGTCGAGGGGCCGGCCGGGGTCTTCACCGACTCGGCCACCGGCCAGGCGGTGAGGCAGGAATACGGCAAGATGGGCAAGTCGCTGAAGAACATTGTGACGCCGGATGAGATGTACCAGCACTACGGGGCCGACACCTTCCGCCTTTACGAGATGTCGATGGGTCCGCTGGACGTCTCGCGGCCCTGGGAGACGCGCGCCGTGGTGGGCTCGCAGCGCTTCTTGCAGCGGCTGTGGCGCAACGCCGTCGACGAGGCGACGGGGCAGCTGCGCGTCTCGGAGGCGGAGCCCTCGCAGGAGACCTTGAAGGTGGCGCACCGCACCGTGGCCGAGGTCCGCCGCGAGATGGACGCCATGCGCTTCAACACCGCCATCGCCCGCATGATTGTGCTCAACAACCACCTGACCTCGCTTCAGGCGCCGCCTCGGGCGGTGGTCGAGACGCTGGTCAAGCTGCTGGCGCCGGTGGCGCCGCATATCGCCGAGGAGCTGTGGCAGCGCTTGGGGCACGCCGGGTCTTTGGCGCGCGAGCCGTTCCCCCAGGCGGATCCGGCCTACCTGGTCGAGGACACCGTCACCTCGGTGGTCCAGATCCAAGGCAAGCTGAAGGCGCGGCTGGAGGTTCCGCCGGGGATCTCGGCGGCCGGCTTGGAGGCGGCGGCCTTGGCCGACCCGGCGGTTCAGGCGGCGTTGGCCGGGCGGGCGGTGCGGCGCGTCGTCGCGCGGCCGCCGGGGCTGGTCAATTTGGTGGTGTGAGGCGCCGCGCCTGAGTAGATCCACCGATCCACAGGCGTTGTTTTTCTCCGGCGGGGCCGGGCGGCGGCGGGGCTAGCTTGGGGCCATGCCCGCGCCTGCCGCAGATCCGCTTGGCTCGCCGGACGATGTCTTGGCCCGGCTGCGTTTGCGCGCCCGGCTGACTGAGAACGAGTCCCGCCGCCTGGCGGAGCGGCGCGGTGGCCGGGGGCGGCCCCGCGTGCGGGTGCGGGTCAACCGGTGGGCGGTGGTGGGCACGGCCGCCCTGCTGGCGGTGGCGGCCGCAATTTTCGCGGTGCCCGCGGTGGTGGCCGGGTCGGCCGGGGCGGCCAGCTCGGCCGCGCCGCAGGTCAGCTGGGCCGCCAGCGGCCAGCCGAGCCAGGCTGGGCTGGCCGGGGCCGACCTGGGCGGGGCCGACCTGGGCCAGGCCGCCCAGGTGGTGGTGGTGTATGTGACGGGGGCGGTGGCGGCGCCCGGGGTGTTCGAGCTGCCGGCCGGGGCGCGGGTGGTGGACGCCTTGGACCAGGCGGGCGGGGCTTTGCCGGAGGCCGACCTGGCGGTGGTGAACCTGGCCGCGGTGGTCCAGGACGGCGAGCGCATCTATGTGCCCCAGCCGGGGGAGACGCCGCCGGCGGTGCTGGGGGGCGGATCTGGCGCGGCTGGCGGGTCCGGCGGGTCTGGCGCGGCCGGCGGCGGGCTGCTCAACGTCAACACCGCCACAGCCGAGGAGTTGACCGCGCTGCCGGGCATCGGCCCGGTGCTGGCCGGCCGGATAGTCGACTTCCGCCAGGCCAACGGGCCGTTCGCGGCCCTGGGGGACTTGGGCGAGGTCAGCGGGATCGGGCCCAAGCTGCTGGCGGGCCTGGCCGAGCAGATCGCCTTTTGATGCCCGCGGCCGCCGACTTGCGCCTGGTGGCGCCGGTGGCGTTCGGCTGGGCGGTCCTGGCCCTGCTGGTGGGCGCGCCCCGGTGGCTGGCGCTGGGGGCCGGGCTGGGGGCGGCGGCGGCCGGCGGCTGGTTGTGGTGGCTGGGCCGGCCGGGTGGGCGGGCGGCCGGCGCGGGGTGGGCCGGGCCGGTCTCGCTGGCCCTGCTGGTGGCCGGCCTGATGGGGCTGGCGGCGGGGGTTCAGGGCCTGGCCTGGGAGGCCTCGGCGGTGGCGCGCCTGGCCGCGGCCGGCCAGCGGGCCGAGGTGGTCTTCCGCCTCGACGAGCCCGCCCGGGCCAGGGCCTCGCCTTGGGGCGGCGCCGCGTCGGTGGTGGCGCGGGGCAAGGTTTGGCTGGCGCCCGGCGGCCCCGGGGTGCCCGCGGCGGCCTACCTGGAGGGCGAGGCGCCCGCCGCCGGGGCGGTGCTGGAGTTCCGGGGGCGGTTGGCGCTAGGCGAGCCGGGCGCGCCTGAGCGGGTGGTGGTCCAGGCCCTGGAGGCGGTCGCGGCGCGGGCGCCGGAGGGCTGGCGCGGCCTGGTCTACCAACTGCGGGCCGGGCTGTTGGCGCGGGCCAGCCCGCTGCTGGCGGGCATCGCCCTGGGGGACACCAGCCGGGTCGAGCCGGACTTGGACGCCGCCATGAAGGCCACCTCGCTGACCCACATCACCGCTGTCAGCGGCGCCCATGTGGCGATTGTGCTGGGCCTGGTGCTGGGCCTGGCCGCGCTGGCGGGCGCGCCCCGCTGGCTGGCGGCGGCGCTGGGGGCGGCCACCTTGGCCGCCTTCGCCTGTTTGATCGGCCCCGGGCCTTCGGTGCTGCGGGCCGTCGCCATGGGCGCGGCGGCCGTGCTCGGGCTGGCCAGCGGCCGGCCGCGGCTGGCGCTGGGGGCGCTGGGGGCGGCCGCCGCGCTGGTGCTGCTGGCCAACCCGTGGCTGGCCCGCTCCTACGGCCTGGTGTTGTCCGCCTTGGCCACCGCCGCGCTGATCGCGCTGGCCCCGCCGCTGGCGCGCTGGCTGCGGCGGCTGATGCCGCGCCTGCCCAGGGGGGTGGCGGAGGCGGCCGCCCTGACCGGCTCGGCCCAACTGGTTTGCGCGCCGGTGATTGCGGTCTTCGCCGGCCAGGTCTCGCTCACCGCCCTGCCGGCCAACCTGCTGGCCGCGCCCGCCATCCCGGTGGCCACCGTGGCCGGGTTGGCCGCCTTGGCCCTGGGGCCGCTGTGGCCGGGCGGGGCGGGGGCGGCGGCGGCGGTGGGCAACTTGGCGGCGGCCTGGATCGCCTGGGTTGGCCGCTGGGTGGCGAGTTGGCCGCTGGCGGCCATCGCCTGGCCGGCGGGGTTGGGCGGGTTCGCCCTGGCCTGCGGCGCGACCGCGGCGCTGGTGGTGGCGGCGCGCTGGCTGGGGCGCAGGCGGAGCCGCCTGCGGGGCTGGGTGGCGGCCGGCCTGGCCGCGGCTGTCATTTTGGCCGGCCCCCTGCGCGGCCCGGTCAGCGCCGCCCTGGGGCGGGCGCCGCCGTCCGTTTGGGCGGTGGCGGTGTGCGATGTCGGCCAGGGCACGGCGGTGGCGCTGCGCTCGGGGCCGGCCGCGGCTGTGATGGTGGACGCGGGGCCGGCGGGCGGCGGGGTGGGGGAGTGCCTGGGCCAACTCGGGGTGGAGCGGCTAGACGCCGTCATCTTGACCCACTTCCACGCCGACCATGTCGGCGGCCTGGCCGAGGCGCTGGCCGGGCGGGCGGTGGGCGAGGTGGTCTACGGCGCCGCCTGCGGCGAAGTCGAAGCCGCCGGGCAGGTGGCGCGGCTGGCCCAGGCGGCCGGCGCGGTCCAGCGCCAGATCTCGCGCGCGGCCGCGGCGCCGGGGCCGGTGCGGGGCGCGGCCGGCCAGGTCCAGTTGGCCGTCTACCCGCCGGCCATGGCCGCGCTGTGCCCCAGCCAGGCCCAGGCGGCGGGCGAGTCGGCCGCCGCCAACAACGCCAGCCTGGCTGTGCTGGCCCAGGTGGGCGGCCTGGAGGTGTGGCTGCTAGGAGACTTGGAGGAGCTTGGGCAAGACGCCCTGCTGGCTGATTTGCCGGCGGCGCGCCCGCCTGGGGCGGGGGGCGTGGTGGTGGCGGCGCACCACGGCTCGGCCAGCCAATCGGCGGCGCTGGCCCAGGCGCTGGCCCCCAAGGTGGCGGTGATGAGCGCCGGCCGGGACAACCCCTACGGCCATCCAAGCGAGGGGGCCATCGCCCTGTACAGCCAAACGGCCGAGATCCGCCGCACCGACACCGAGGGCCTGGTCGCGCTCAGCGCCGGCCAGGGCCGCTAGCCGCTAGCCTGGTGGGATGGCTGAACGCAGACTGCGCGTCGATCTGCTGACGCGCGAATACCCGCCCTTCGTCTACGGCGGCGCCGGCGTCCATGTGGCCGAGCTGGCCAAGGTGCTGCGCCAGCTGGTCGATGTCAGGGTGCTGGCCTTCGACGGCCCCCGCGATCAGCCGGACGTCATCGGCTACAGCTCGCCGGCCGCCGGCGCCTACCCCAATCCGGCCCTGGCGACCTTCGAAGTGGACCTCAAAATGGCCGGCGGCAGCGCCGGGGCAGACCTCATTCACTCGCACACCTGGTACGCCAACCTGGGCGGGCACTTGGGCTCATTGCTGCACGGGGTGCCCCATGTGGTCTCGGCGCACTCACTCGAGCCGCTGCGGCCGTGGAAGGCGGAGCAACTCGGCGGCGGCTACGCCCTGTCATCGTGGGCGGAGCGCACCGCCTACCAGGGCGCGGCCGGGGTCATCGCGGTCAGCGCCGGCATGCGCCAAGACATCCTCAAGGCCTACCCGTTTGTCGACCCGGCCCGGGTACACGTTGTGCACAACGGCATCGACCTGGACAAATGGCGCCCGGACCGCAGCCCGGCGGCGGCCCGGGCGGTGCGGGCGCGCGGCATCGACCCGCAAGCCCCGACGCTGGTGTTCGTCGGCCGGATCACCCGCCAAAAGGGCTTGCCCTACTTCCTCAAGGCGGTCCGCGAACTCGACCCGGAGGTGCAACTGGTGATCGCGGCCGGCGCGCCGGACACACCGCAGATCGCCCAAGAGGTGCGCGGCCTGGTGGCGGAGCTGGCCCGCCAGCGCGGCGGCGTCCACTGGATCGAGCAGATGCTGCCCCAAAGCGAGCTGGACGCGATCTTGTCCCACGCCTCGCTGTTCGCCTGCCCCTCGGTCTACGAGCCGCTCGGCATCGTCAACCTGGAGGCCATGGCCTGCGGCATCCCGGTGGTGGCCACCGCCACCGGCGGCATCCCCGAGGTGGTCCAGGACGGCGCCACCGGCTGGCTGGTGCCGATCGAGCAGGTCCAAGACGGCACCGGCACGCCGCTCGACGAGGCCAAGTTCGTCAGCGACATGGCCGGCGCGCTGCGGGCCGCGCTAAGCGACCCGGCGCGGCTCAAACAGTTCGGCCAGGCCTCCCGGCGCCGGGTCGAGCAGCACTTCTCGTGGCGGGCGGTGGGGGAGCGCACGCTGGGCGTCTACCGCGAGGTGCTGGGCCGGTGACGGCCGGCGAGGTCCTCCGCTTCGAGGGCGTGACGCTGCGCCGGGGGCCCAAGACCATCTTGCAGGGCGTCGACTGGGCGGTCGCCGACGGCCAGCATTGGGTCATGCTGGGCCCCAACGGGGCCGGCAAGACCACTGTGCTGCAGGTCGCCGCCGCCCGCCTGCACCCCACCTCGGGCGCGGCCTGGCTGCTGGGGGAGCGCCTGGGCCGGGTCGACGTCTTCGAGTTGCGCTCGCGCATCGGCTTCGCCTCGGCCGCCCTGGCCGGCCGCATCCCCCCCGCCGAGCCGGTGTCCGATGCCGTTGTGACCGGCGCGTACGGCGTCACCGGCCGCTGGCGGGAGCGCTACGAGGCGGCCGACCAAGCCCGGGCGGAGGCTCTGATGGCGGCCTTCGGCGTGCTCGCCTTGGCCGGGCGCACCTTCGGCACCTTGTCGGAGGGGGAGCGCAAACGGGTCCAAATTGCCCGCGCCTTGATGGCCGATCCAGAGATCTTGCTGCTGGACGAGCCCTCCGCGGGCCTGGACTTGGGCGGCCGGGAGGAGCTTGTCGGCGCTTTGTCCGAGCTCGCCAGCGATGCGCGTTCGCCGGTCATGGTGCTGGTGACCCACCACTTGGAGGAGATCCCGCCGGGCTTCACCCACGCCGCCTTGATGCGGCAGGGGGGTTTCACGGCGGCCGGGGCGCTGGAGGCGACTTTGACCGACCAGCATGTCTCTGAGGCCTTCGGCCTGCCGCTCAAGGTGACGCGGTCCGGCCAGCGGTGGGGCGCCATCGGGCGTTGACGGCCCGGCGCGCCCGGCTCAGGCGGCCCAGCGCCAGGCGCCCGGCCCGGCCCCGATCTCGAAATGGCATTTGGCGATGCCGAGGTCGACCTCGCCCATCGGCCCGCCGGCCCGGCCGAGCACGCTTTGGCCGTCGAGGTCGAAGCGGAAACGCTGCTGGTTCATGGCGGTGGGGGCCAGTTGGGCGGCTTCGAGGCCGCGCTGGAACCAATCCGGGAACGGCGGCGCGGCGCTGGTCAGCGCCTCGATCGGCTTGACCTTGTGGCTTTGGCCGGCCGTCTCGCCATAGCCCAGGGCGACCGCCGCGTGGATCGCCTGGCCTGGGCCGGGCGCGACGGGCATGGCGCGCTTGGAGAACGTCAGGCCCACCCAGCAGGTGGCGAGCCCGAGTTGGACCGCTCGCAGCACCGCGCGCTCGCCCCAGTAGCCGCAGGCCTCGGCCCCGGCCGGGCCTTTGGGGCCGATCACGGCGAGGTAGTTGCGCACGCCCCGGAACTGCCCCAGGGCGCGCGCGCCGCCGAAGGCCTTGGGCTCGTCCAACACCAGTTGCAGCGCCAGGCCGGCGGCGTTGTTGCCGGCCTCGAGCGCGGCCCGCAACTCGGCCGCCGCCTCGGCTTGGACCGGCCGGTCGGTGTAGCGCCGCACGGCGTGGCGCGCCCGCATGGCTTGGCGCAGATCCATCTCTGGTGGTTCCACAGTTTGACCTCATTTCCGCAAATGGCGGGCCGGGGCCGGCCCGCCGCCAGCCCTACTATTCAACCGCGCCGGCGCCCAAGCAGCCAAAGCGCCGCTTCCCGCCTCATCGCGACTTCAGGACGGCGTTGTAGACGGCCATTATGCGGGCGGTGGCGTGGCTTTGGCGGAACTCGGCGGGGGGCGGGCCGGAGCCGCCCAAGGCGACGCTGGCGAGCAGGCCGGGCAGCTGGCGCAGGGCGGCCGCAAAGGCGTCGACCGAGCTGTCCGCCACCGCGTGGCGCCAGCGGGGCGGCAGGTCGGCGGCGATCTCGTGGTCGCGCACCAGGACGGGGGTGCCAAGCGAGACGGCCTCGTAGACGGTCAGGCCTTGGGTCTCGAAGCCGAGCGAGCTTTGGATCACCACGTCGGCTTGGCGGATCGCGTCCAGCATGGCGCAGTGGGGCACCGGGCCGCTGAACCGCGTCCGCTGGGCCACCCCTAGCTCCTGGCTCAAACAGACGCAGCGGCGCAGCTCCGGGCCGGCCCCGTAGACGTGCAGCTCCGCGTCCAGGCCGGAGGCGGCGAAGGCGCGGATGGTCTCGTCGAGCCGCTTCTCCTTGCTGATGCGCCCCGGCCACACCAGGACGGGCCGCGCCCGGGGCGGCTGGGCGCGCGCTGGCGCGGCGTCGATCTGGCGGTCGTCCACGCCGGTCGGGATGATATGGACGGCGCGCTCGATCCCCAGGCTGGCCAGCCGCCGGGCGAAGTGCTCCGAGGGCACGATGACGGCATCGGCCAACTCGGCGAAGGCCCCGACGTAGGTCGCCATGTCCGCCACCTTGCCGGCTTGCAAGAAGCGCCCCTGCGCCCAGTAGAGCAGCCGGAAGGCCGTCCGGGGGAAAGGCGCCACGGCGGGCAGGCCGGGCTCAATGTTGGTGTGCATGGTGTGGACCAGCGGCAGGCCGTGGCGCTGGGCGAAGCGGTAGCCGTTCCACGCCCCCCAAATATCCGCCTCGACATGGACGATGTCGACCGGCGGGCGCCGCGCGAAGCCGGCGTCGGTCTCGCGGTCGACCAAGCGGCCCGCCAGGTGGAGCGATTGCTGGCCGGTGGAGACCGAGCGCAGCAGCACATCGTGGGGGCGGGAGTATTGCGGCGAGGGCCGCCGCCGCGAATCCGGCGCGCAGACGGTGGCGGTGTGCCCAAGGGCTTCCAGGAAGTCCCGCTGCAGCCCAACCGAGACTTGCAACCCCCCCAGTGTGGCCGGGTGCTGGTCACTGAAGAACGCGACATGCATGGTCGCTCGACTCCTGCCTGAGTGGGCCCGGCCGCGCCGGGGCGGTGCGCTTGAGGTCGCGCAGGCTGATCACGCCCGCGAACGCCACCGCGCCGCAGGCCACCAGCAGCAGCGCTGGGCCGGGCGTGAAGGCGGATTCTTTGAGCACCAGGGTGCCGATGGTGGCCGCTGTGATGGTGTCGGTGATGGTCAGCCCCGCCACCACGGAGGGCGCGGGCAGCACCCGGTGGGCCATTTGGACATGGGCCCCGGCGATGACCGCGCCAGCGGCGGTGCAAACCAACGCCAACAGGCTGCCCGGCCGGGTCAAGACCGCCCCCAGGCCGTCGCGCAGCACCAGGCCCACAATCACCTTGAGCACGCCGGTGGTGGCGCCAAAGCCGATCGACCCGACAATCAGCCCGGCCAGGCGCAGCGCCCGGCTGGTGTTGCGCCGCACCAGCCACACCATGGCCAGGCCGGCCGCGGCCACGGCCAGCTGGATCGAGAAGACCGCCGTCAGCTGCCGGTCGAGTTCCAAGCGCGGGTCGGGGCCCCGGTGGGCCGCGATCAGCGCGATAAAACCGCCCACCCCCGCAATGCAGGCCAGGATCGAGCCGATGGCGCGCTTGTTTGCCTCGACCCGGCCGGTCAGGGCGCTGAAGGCGGCCGAGGCGGCCAAACCGACCACGCTCATGGATTGGACCGCGCCTATCGGGGCCAGCGCCAAGGCGATGAAGTTGGTTGACACCGCTGTCGCCAAAAGGGCCATGCCAGCCAGCCAGCGGGGGCTTTTGACGAAGCCGCGCCAGCCGCCCGGCGTCGTGAAGACGGCGCCCGACTGAAGCTCGGAGCCGGCCGCCAAGAGCAGCGCCCCGCCGAAGGCGACAGCCAGCCCCAGCAGCAAACCCGCCATGCCGAGACTCCCCCTCCTGCCGCGTCACCTGTCATGGAACTCCAAGGCAGCTTTGACCCTAGCATGGGCCCGCCGCCCGGCCATGGCGCCTGCGGCGGGCGCCCGCGCAGGGCCGGGCCGGCTCTGGCGGCGGCGGAGGGCGGCTGCGGTATTTTGAACTATGAGCGAATCTAATGGCGGCCCCTCCGGCCCCCCCGAATCCACAGATTCTGAAGCCCAAGATTCTTGGGCCGCCGCTGCCCCGCGCCAGCCCGGCCCGCCGGCCGCCCAGCCGGCCGCGGCGGCGCCGCCGGCCGATGCCGCCCAGCCGGGGGCCGATGCCGCCCAGGCGGGGGCCGATGGCGCGCAGCCGGCCGCGGCGGCGGGGGCCGATGGCGCCCAGGCGGGGGCCGATGGCGCCCAGCCGGCCGCGGCGGCGCCGCCGGCCGATGCCGCCCAGCCGGCCGCGGCGGCGGGGGCCGATAGCGCCCAGGCGGCGGCCGTTCAGCCGCCAGCGGCGGCTTACCCCGGGCAGCAGCCGCCGCAGCCTTACCCGCCCTACCGCGGGCAGCAGCAGCCGCCCTACCCGCAGCACCCGGGCCAACTGCCGCCCCAGCCGCCCTACCCGCAGCGCCGGGGACAGCAGGCGCCGCAGCCGCCGTACCAGCCGCGCCCGGGCCAGCCGCCGCAGCCGCCCTACCAGCAGCCCGCAGGCCAGCAGGCGCAGCCGCCTTACCAGCAGCCCGCAGGCCAGCCGCCGCAGCCGCCTTACCAGCAGCCCGCTGGCCAGCAGGCGCAGCCGCTTTACCAGCAGCCCCCGGGCCAGGCGCCGCAGCCCCCTTACCAGCAGCAGCCGCAGCCGTCCTACCAGCAGCGCCAGGGCCAGCAGGCGCCGCAGCCGCCGTACCCGCAGCGCCAGGGCCAGCAGGCGCCCTACCAGCAGCCCGCAGGCCAGCCGCCGCAGCCGCCTTACCAGCAGCCCGCGGGCCAGCAGCCGGCGCAGCCGCCCTACCAGCAGCAGCCGGGCCAGCAGCAGCCGGGCCAACAGCGGCCGGGCCAGCAGCAGCCAGGCCAGCAGCAGCCGGGCCAGCAGCGGCCGGGCCAGCCGCCCTACCAGCACCGGCCGGGCCAGCCGCCCGGCCCCGCACCGGCCGCGCCCAAACCCAAACGCAAGGCCAGCGGGCGCAAGCGGGCCTGGCCCAAGGTGGTGATCGCCGCCAGCGTGGCGGTGGTGCTGGGTCTGGGCGCCTTGGTGTACCTGAAGGTGTGGGGGCCGGCATCGGGCGTCTCCCTCGACGCCGAGACGCAGGCGCTGATCGATCCGGCCTACCTGGAGGGCCTGCCCTACGACTTCGAGCGGCCGCAGGTGATCAAGCCTTCGGACACCTTCGAGGTGGTGTTCGATAAAGGCGTCGACCACAAGTCTTTGTCCGAGTTGGCGCAGACAGGCTCCCTGGAGAGCTTGGAGGAGGACTACCTCGACCCGTTCTATATGCCGCGCGACGACTACGACGGGGTGATCGAGGTCTACCTCGACCCGACGCTGGAGAAGCGCGCCGCGGCGTTTTCACGGGACATGCTGCTCGAGCCGGAAAAGGTTGAGGTCAGATACGACGCCGGCGGAATCACCGACATGGCGATGAGAGCGTTCGGCGAAGAGGTGGTGGAAACCGCCCCGTTGGGCTGGTGGGAGTCGGATGTCTATTGGGTGGCGCGCCACTACGGCAAAGACGGCCAAAAGCTGGACCGGCCGCAGGTCACGCCCGTGATCATCGACCGCCAGGATGAGAACTATCTGCCCCGGGTCCAGACCTTCGGCTACTCGCTGGCCGCCAACGGCGGCCTCGACTTCTCCTGGGCGGCGCTGGACGGCGCGACCACTTACGCCGTCATCCTGCGCGAGCACGGCTCGCGCCGTGTCAGCGGCGACAAAATGAGCGAGCCGAGCCCCGAGCCCTACATGAAGCTGGCGATGGTGGCCAACACCAACAGCGCCAACAGCATCGACCAGGCGACAGAAGATTACGAGATCAGCGAGCGCTACGTCACCGAGCAAAACGTGGCCTTCATCGTGGCCCCGATCGCCGAGGACCACATCGCCAAAGAGCGCGCGTGGGCTGCCAAGGACGAGATGTCCACCGGCGGCGACTACTACATCGATGACTTCGACCTGGCCGACAACCCCGTGCTGGAGGCGGCGGTGGTGGCCTACGACGCGACCACCGGGGCGATCAGCACGCCGGTCTGGCAAAATCTGGAAGCCGTCCTGGCCCAGACGCCCGTCGAGCTGGCGTCCGAGGCGGACTCGCAGCTCGACAACAGCTGCTACGAGATGGCTGACTTCGCCGATCGGGTGCTGTGCCGCAGCAAGCTTGCGATCACCATGGCCGATGGCCACACCGCCATGGCGCCGGCCAAGTACCTCATGGATACCCTCGAGTACAGGCAGGACGGGCTCTTCCGCAACGGCGAGTTCTTCCCCGCCCTTAGCGTCGAGCTTCAGATGACCCACGGCGCGATCTACGACCTGGTCAGCTTCTACGAGCCGCCGGCCGACTGGCTCGAGCAGATGGAAGCGGCAGCTGAGCGGGCGGCGCAGGAGGCCGCGCCGGTGGGGCTGGCGGCATCGTTCGGCTACGCCGAGCCCGACTGGGACGCCATCAGGGAGAACGCGGAGCCGCCCGCCTCCACCACCCCGGAGGTGCCCTACCCTGTCAACGGCTCATCCGACTACGTCAAATTTGTGGCCGCCAACATCCTGGCCGAAAACCTGGTGCTCGACATCACCGAGTTTGACGACGGCCGGGTGGGCACCCCGACCTTCGACGACGTGGTCGCAGAGGCGGTGGCGCAGAATCCGTACACGCTGGCCTCCTACGGCATCGGCGATGTGGTCGAATCCGACGGCCGGAAAATTGGCTATGTCTACCTGGAGTGGGCGCCCTCGAAGGACGAGCGGGCCGAAATGCGCCAGACGATGGCGGATGTGGTGGCGGGGGCGGTGGACGCCGTCGTCAACGACGGCATGACAGATTTCGAAAAGGCGGCGGCCTTGAACAAGTGGCTGGTCGAGCGGGCCCAATACGACTACGACGCCTACGCCATGATGCAGGAACTGGACTCCACCTGGGTCGGCTTGGCCCTGTTGTACGATGCCTACCCCAACAACCAGAACGCCTACGGGGTGCTGGTGGACCAGAAGGGCGTCTGCGCCAGCTACGCCAACGCCTACAAAGCGTTGGCGGACGCGGCCGGCCTGCAGGCCATCAAGGTCAGCGGGGTGGTCCTGGAGAGCGGCTCGGGCCACGCCTGGAACAAGGTCCACATGGACGGCAAGTGGCAGGTGGTGGACACGACCTGGAACGACAGCCGGGACGGCTCGCTGGACGATTTGAACAACTACTTCGGCTTGCCGGACTCCGCCCTTGGGCGCACCTTGGACACCGACTGGATGGTCGACTCCAAGATCGCCGACTACGTGGCCAACTGAGCCCGGCGCCAACCCCGGGCGGGCGGGGGCGCCCGGGGCTCAGCGCAGTTCGCTGAGCATGGTCAGCAGCTTGTGCGCGGCCTCCTTGAGGTCGATCCCGCTGAGCACATGCCATTGGCCCGGCACGTCCGTGTCAGGCCGCACCTCGAACACGTAGGTGCTGCCCTCCTCGCCTTTGGCCAGCTCGAAAATGTTGCGCGCCGTCCGCTCGCGGTAGCGGATGTGCGCGGAGTCGAGGAAGTCCCGGAACAGGGCGGCGTTGCGGGCGGACACATCCTCGCCGCCAGCCAGGCGGAGGTTGCCGATGGTGAACGTGGCCTTGGGGTATTGGCCGGACAGGGTTCTGATGCCGATCGGCTTGGTGAAGCGGAAATCGTGATCCTGGTAGAACTCGCTGGCTTCGACCAGGGTGTTGAAGACTTTGCGCTTCGAGGCCAGCGTCAGGTTGCCGCCCCCGTCTGTGCTCAGCCCCAAGGCGGCGCAGGCGGCCGAGACCGCGTCCGCCTGGGCCCGGGCGGCGGCTTGGCGCTGGCGCGAGGCCGCGCCCTCGACCACGGAGCGCTGGGCCGCCTGCCCCAAATCGCCCAAGGCGCCCTTCAGCGCCGCGCCCAACCCCAGGGCGGTCTTGGCGCCTTCGTCGCCTGCCGCCGCCTGGGCCTCAAGGTTGCCCGCCATGCCGCGCAACGAGTCAAACAAGCCCATCTGCCCCAACCCCATTTCTGCTCGCGTTGCCAAAGTGGGCCCGCCTCGGCCCCGCGCTCAATCGTATCCGCCCCACCCGCGGCTCCGCTTGACACCTCGCGGACTGCGCCACCCACCCCGCTGGCGGGCGGCTTGCTGGGGCGGGTTTGGCTGCCCAGATCGGACCATGGCGGCCGTTTCGCCCGCGATGGTCCGATTTGCGCGGGCGGCCGGTGGCTGCGGCCCCTGCGGCAGGCGGTTAGCTGCTGGGGGGCGGTGGGGGCGGTTGGGGCGGGTCGGCTTGCTGGTCGGCGTATTCGGTCAGGCGCTGGGCTCCCCGCTCCATCAGGACGGAGCCGGCGCGCGCCGCCGAGGAAACCAGGTCCACCAGGGCTTTTGCAAAGCGTTTCATGAGTCTGCTCCCAAAGTCATCGACGTCATCGACCGGACGGTGGTCTTTGCACCTAGCCTAATGGGCCGCGCCCGCCCCGGCGCCGGCGCGCCGGCTGGTCTCGCGGCGAGGGGGCGGCCAGGCCGGGGGCGGCAGCCTGCGCCGCGCGGCGGGCGGCATTTCCATCTCCCAGGAAACTATCACCCAGTCTTGACGCTTCCATAGGAATGGCGTGGCAGAGTGCAGGCGAGCTTGCCAAACGGAAGGACTCCCCGCATGTTCGCTCGCACCCGCCGCCGCGCCTCGGCCAAGGCTGGTCCTGGCCCGCGCGCCAAAGGCCCGGCCGCCAAGGCAGCCAAGGCCGCCAAGGCCGCCAAGCCCCCCGAGGCCCCCAAGGCCAAAGCCGGCCCCAAGCCGGGGCGCAAGCGCCCGCGGCGGTGGATCTGGCTGGCGGCCTGCGGCGGCGCGCTGGTGGCGGGCGGTTTGACCTACTGGCTGGTGTGGGGCACCCCCGAGGCGGAGGCGGACGACGTCTTGACCCAGGTGGCGACGGCCAGCTTGCAGACCCTCGACCAGTCCGTCTCGGCCAGCGGCACAATCTCCCAGGCCGTCAACGAGACCGTGGCCTTCGAGGCCTCCGGCACGGTGTTGAGCGTCGAGGTGGCCGCGGGCGACATGGTCGAGGCCGGCCAGACCCTGGCCACCATCGACACCCTGCGCCTGGAGGCGGCCCGGTTGGAGGCCGCGGCCGCGCTGGCCCAGGCTGAGGCCTCGCTGGCCTCGGCCGAGGCGGCGGCGGACGGCTCGACGGCATCGGACGCCAAGATCGCCGCCGCCCAAGCCCAAGTCGAGGTGGCGGCGGCCAGCTTGGCGACGGCCGAGGCCAATATGGCGGACGCGGTCCTGGTGGCGCCCGCGGCGGGCCAGATCACCGCGGTGGCGGTGGCCGTGGGGGATGTGGTGGGCTCCTCCGGCTCGTCTGGCTCGTCTGGCTCGTCTGGCGCCGCCTCCGGGGCGGGTGGCGCCATGGGCGGGGCGACCAGCGCCGCCAGCGGGTCTTCGACCGCCGCGTTCACCATTGTGGGGACCGAGGCCTGGTCGATCGACCTGACCGTGTCTGATTCCGACCTGGCCCTGCTGGAAGTCGGCGACCAGGCCGAGATCACCGTGGACGGGGTCTCCGAGACAGTCTTCGGGGTCGTCTCCTCGCTCAGCCGGGTGGCCTCGACCTCCGGCGGGCGCGCCGCCTTCCCCGTCGTGGTCGACATCACCGGCCAGCCAGAAGGCCTGTTCGACGGGCTCAGCGCCACCGTGGCGCTGATCTACGAGCGCCGCGTCGATGTCTTGACGGTGCCGCTGAACGCCGTCCAAACCATCGACGGCGTGGCCTACGTGGACAAGCTGGTCGATGGCGTCGCCACCCAGACCGAGGTCGAAGTCGGCGAGACGGCCGGCGCTTTGGTCGAGATCGCCTCCGGCTTGGCCGAGGGCGACCAGGTCCAGATCGCGGTGGCGGTCTCGACCGGCTCGACCGGCTCGGGCGGCGCCGGCGAGGCCGGCCAGGGGGAGCAGGGCTTTGAGATGACCCCGGGCGGGGGCGGCTTCGGCGGCGGCTTCGGCGGCGAGATGCCCGGCGGGGGCGCGCCCGGCTCCTTCGAGATGGGCGGAGGGGGCTTCCCCAATGGCTGAGCGGGGCATCGTCCACCTGGAGAACGTGCGCAAGGTCTACTCCAGCGGCGACATCGAGTTCGAGGCCTTGCGGGGGGTGAGCTTGGACATCGCCCAAGGCGAGTATGTCTCGGTGGTGGGGCCCTCCGGTTCCGGCAAGTCGACCTTGATGAACATCCTGGGCTGCCTCGACGTGGCCACCGAGGGCCGCTACGAGATCGGCGGCGAGGATGTCAGCCAAATGGATGAGAACGACTTGGCGGATGTCCGCGGGCGCCGCATCGGCTTTGTCTTCCAGCAGTTCAACCTGCTGGCGTCGATGTCGGCTTGGCGCAATGTGGAGTTGCCGTTGTCCTACGCCGGGGTGGGGCCGGCCGAGCGCAGGCGGCGCGCCCTGGCCGCGCTTGACACCGTGGGCTTGGGCGACAAGGTCGACAACCGCCCGGGCCAGCTCTCGGGCGGCCAGCAGCAGCGCGCCGCCATCGCCCGGGCGCTGGTGACAGAGCCGATGCTGCTGCTGGCGGACGAGCCGACCGGCAACCTCGACTCGGCTTCGGCCCGGGAGATCCTCGACGTCTTCGACCAGGTGCACCGCAGCGGGCGCACCATTGTGCTGATCACCCACGATTGGGATGTGGCGGGGCGGACCGGCCGGTCGATCGAGGTGCGCGACGGCATGATCTTGGAGCGCGGCCGCCAACGCGACCTGCCCCGCCCGGCGCAGGTGGGCGCGCCATGAGCTGGGGGGAGACGATTCGCACCGGCTTGGCCGCCATCCGCTCGCACGCCATGCGCTCGGTGCTGACCATTGTGGGGATCCTGATTGGGATCGCGGCTGTGATTTTGACCGTGGGGCTCGGTTTGGGCACCCAAAAGGACGTTTCGGCCTCGATTTCCTCCCTCGGCTCGAACTTGCTGATCGTCAGGCCCGGCTCGGCCACCAGTTCGGAGGGCGTGCGCGGCGGCTTCGGCTCGGCCGCCAGTTTGACTTTGGACGATGCCGCCGCGCTGGAGTCCGATGTGGCCGCGCCGGACATCGCCGGGGTGGCGCCGGAGGCCTCGACCTCGGTCTCGCTGGAGAACGGGGAGACCAACTGGACCACCACCGTCACCGGCACCACCACGGCTTGGCCGCAGGTGCGCTCGCGCACCTTGCTGCAGGGCGAGTTCTTCTCCGCGGCGCAGGCGGAGGCGGGCGCCAGCGTGATTGTGCTGGGCTCTGAGACGGCGCTGGAGCTGTTTGGCACGGCCTGGGCGGCGGGCCGGTCGCTCACCATCGAGACGGCCACCTATGAGGTTGTCGGCGTGCTGGCGGAGCAGGGCTCCTCGGATGAGACCAACCTGGACGATTTGGCGGTGGTGCCGATGTCGACTTACGCCGCCCAGATCTCCACCTCGACCACCGGCACGGCGGTCCAGACGCTGTATATCCAGGCCACCGGGCAGGACACGCTCTCGGCCGCCTACCAGGAGGCGGAGACCCTGCTGCTGAACCTGCACGGCATCACCGATCCGACGGCGGCCGATTTTTCGATCTCGTCCCAGGACGCCTTGGTCTCCACCGCCACCGCCGTCTACCGCACTTTGACCGTGCTGCTGGTGGGCATCGCGGCGATCGCCTTGCTGGTGGGGGGTATCGGGGTGATGAACATCATGCTGGTCTCGGTGACGGAGCGGACGCGGGAGATCGGGTTGCGCAAAGCGCTGGGGGCCAAGCCCTTCGCCATCCGCCGCCAGTTCTTGGTCGAGGCCACCGCTTTGGGCTTGGTGGGCGGCCTGCTTGGGGCCGCCTTGGGGATCGCTTTGGCGGCCAGCCTGCCGAGCTTGCTGGGCTCGTCGATTGTGGTGTCTTGGCCGGCGGTGTTCGGGGCGGTGGCGGTGGCGGTGGGGATCGGCGTGGTGTTTGGCGTCTATCCCGCCACCCGGGCGGCCAGGTTGGCGCCGGTCGACGCCTTGCGGGCCGAATGAGGGCCGGATTGTTGGAGTTGAAAGAGATTTGGAGTAGCCGATGAAGCTGTCATTGAAAACCCGGGCCGGCCGCATCGCGGCGCTGGGCGCGGCCGCGCTGGCCTTGGCCGGCTGCGGCGGCGCCGGCCAGGAGCCCCAGGGCGGCGCCTCGCCGTCCAACTCGCCCCCGGGCCAGTCGGCCCCGGCGGAGCCTGGCGCCGAGCCGGCCAGCCGCGGCGCCTCCGGCGCCATTGCGGCCGTGGCGGAGGCGTTGCTGCAGGTCCAGGACTCAGACAAGCAGACGGCGGTGGGCTATTCGGCGGACACGGTCATCACCGAGCAGGTGGCCGGCACGCTGGCCGATGTCGTGGTGGGGGTTTGCGCCACCGCCATCGGCGCGGCCGGCCAGGCCGCCGAGGGCGCGGCGGGCGCGGCCGAAGAGGCGGTGTTCGCGGCGGCCAGCGTCACTGTCAGCCCGCCTGAGGCCGATGGCTCTTGCGCCGCCGGGGGCATGCGCGGCGGCGGCGGCCTGCCCGGCGGCGAGTTCGCCGAGGGCGAGTTTCCCGAGGGCGGCTTCCCCGAGGGCGGCTTCCCCGAGGGCGGCTTCCCGGAGGGGGAGATGCCCTCGGCAATGCCATCTGAGCGCGGCTCGCGCGCCCCGGGCGAGATGCCCAGCGGCGCCGCCAGCCAGGCCCCGGGCGCGGGCATGATGTCCAATATGGCCTCCGGTTTGGTGGTGGCGGTCGATGGCGAGACGGTCACCGTGGACCAGTCCGAGGCCGCCAGCCGCAGTTTCACCGCGGCGTCCGCCGCCGTCACCGTCACCCGGGCGGCCGGCCAAGAGGCTTTGCAGGTCGGCAAATGCGTCGTCGCCCAAGGCGAGACCGACAGCTCCGGGCGGGTCGAGGCCGAGTCTTTGCTGGTCTCCGAGCCCGGCGAGACCGGTTGCGGCAGTTTGGCGGGCGGCTTCGGGGGCGGCGCGGCCGGCCGGGGGGCGGGCCGGGAGCAGGAGAGCTGATATGAGGCAAGCCATCAACCGCGCCCGCCAGACCCGCCGCGCCCGCCGCGCCGGCCGCGCCGGCCGCGCCAACCCGGGCCGGCCGCTGGGCCGGCGCCGCCCGCGGCGGCGCCTGGTGGCGGGCCTGGCGCTGGCCGCCTTGGTCCTGGGGGGCGCCGGGGCCGGCCTCTACGGCCTTGTCCGGCCCGGCGGCCCCGAGTACCGCACGGCCTTGGCCGCGCTCGGCTCGGTGGTCCAGCAGGCCTCCGGCACCGGCACGGTGGGCATTGTGCTGGAAGACAACGCCGCCTTCGCCGTGGGCGGGACCATCAGCGCGGTCGAGGTCGCGGCCGGCCAGACGGTGGCGGCGGGGCAAACCCTGGCCACCTTGGACCCGTCCGAGCTTGACGAGTCGGTCCAGTTGGCCGCCGAGGCGCTGGCCGAGGCCGAGGACCAATTGGCGGCCGACCTGGAGGACCAGGCCAATGGCTCGACTTCGACCGCCACCGCCAATGTCAGCGCCTCGGCCGGCCAAGGCGGCGCGGTGGCGGTCACCAACGCGGTCTACCGCACCCCGGCGGGCGCCGCCACCGGCGCCGCCGCCCCGGCTGCGGCCCCAGACGCGGAAGCGCCGGCCCCAGACGCGCCAGCGCCGGCCCCAGACGCGGTGGCCGAGGCCACAGCGGCGGTCAAAGCCGCCCAAGACGAGCTGCTGGCCGCCTACGACGCCGCCGGCCAGCTGCTGGCCTTGGCGGCAGGCGGCTTGGAGTCCTCCCAGGCGGCCTGCGCCAGCTTCTTGGCGGCCGTCTTCCCGTCCGCCGCCGAGGGCGAGGCCGAGGCCGAGGCCGGCGGCGGGGCGCCAGACGATCTGGCCGCCATCGGGCAGGCTTTGCTCGACTGCCAAGACGCCATCGCCGCCACCCAGGCGGCGCAAAGCGATGTGGGGGCGGCCCAGCTGGCGTTGATGGACCAAGCCGCGGCGCTCAACGCGGCGGTCGCGGACCTGTTGGAGGCCATCGCCCAGTCAGGCGGCAACTCGGGCGGCGAGGACCCCGGCGGCTCGGGCGGCGAGGACCCCGGCAACTCGGGCGCGGACAGCCCCGGCGGCTCGGGCGGCCAGAGCCCCGGCGGGGACAGCTCGGGCGGGGACAGCCCCGGCGCCAGCGGCGGGGCGGGCGAGCCGGGCGGCACGGGCGCCGGCGGCAGCGCCTCCGGCGGCGCGATGGGCACCGCCAGCACCCAAGGCGCCATCACCGCCGAGCACATCCTGAGCGACAAAGCCCAAATCGAACTGCTGGCGGCCAAGCTGGCCATCGCCCAGCGCGAGCGGGAGGGCGCCGCCCTGACCGCCGCCATCGGCGGGACGGTGCTGGCGGTCAACGCCGCCCGGGGCGACGCGGTCAGCGCCGGGCAAACCGTGGTGGTGGTCGATGCCGGCCAGGGCTTTAGCGTCACCATGACCCTGCCGCTGGCCACCGTCAAAGAACTAGAGGTCGGCGACCCGGCCGCCTTCACGGCCGGCTCCACCGACGAGGCGCTGACCGGGCAGGTCGCCTCCATCGGGGTGGTCAACCTGTCGAGCACCTCGGCGCCCGCCTTCGCGGTGGTCCTCAGCGTCGACCAAACCGGCGCCCGCCTGTTCGAAGGCGCCACCGTCTCGGTCCTGATCACCGTCGCCAGCAGCGACAACGTGGTGACAGTGCCAACCTCGGCGGTGCATGTGGACGGCGCCCGGGCCACGGTCCAAATGGCCTCGCCAGGCCAACTGGTCGATGTCCCGGTCACAGTCGGGGCCCTGGGCGGCGAGCTGGCCGAGATCAAAGACGGCCTAGAGCTGGGCCAAGCGGTGGTGCTGGCCGATCTGTCCCAGGACGTCATCGCCGAGACCTCCGCCACCTCCAGCGGATCTTCGCTCCTTGGGGACCGCGCCGCGCCCGGCGGCGGCGGCCTCAGCGTCAACGTGGTGCCCCAGACGGGCGGCGGCGGGCGGCCCATGATGCCCGGCGGCTGACCCCCGCGGCCGCCCTGGCCGCGGGCCCCGGTCCGCGCGGTAGGCTCGATCAAGCCGACCAAACGATTCGAGGGGGTTTGCGCGGGTGTCCCATGACCAGGCGCCAAAGACGGGCGCCGAGCTGTTCGCCGACCAGCCAGGGGTGGTGGTGGTGCGGGTCGACGGCCAGCTCCAAGACCTGGACCAGCCCATCGCGCCCGGCGCCGCCAAGGTCGAGCCGGTCGGCTTGGACCAGCCGGACGGGCTGGCCGTGCTGCGCCACTCGACCGCCCACCTGCTGGCCCACGCCGTCCAGGAGCTCGACCCGGCGGCGCGGCTCGGCATCGGCCCGCCAATCGAGGACGGCTTCTACTACGACTTCGACGTGGCCACGCCGTTCACCCCGGACCAACTGCGCCAGCTGGAAAAAACCATGCTGCGCCTGGCCGCCCAGGGCCAAACCTTCCGCCGCCGCGTCGTCAGCCAGGAGCAGGCCCGCCAAGAGCTGGCCGGCGAGCCGTACAAATTGGAGCTGATCGGCTTGAAGGGCGGCCCGGCCCCGGGCGGCGGCGGGGCGCAGGACCCCGCCAACGTCGAGGTCGGCGGCGAAGAGCTGACCATCTACGACAATTTGCGCCGCGACGGCTCCCCGGCCTGGAAAGACCTCTGCCGGGGGCCGCACCTGCCCTCGACCAAGCTGATCAAGAAGGGCATGTTCAAGCTGCTGCGCTCGGCCGCCGCCTACTGGCGCGGCCACGAGGCCAACCCGCAGCTGCAAAGGATCTACGGCACAGCTTGGGCCAGCGCCGCCGAGTTGGCCGCCTACACCGACCGGATGGCCGAGGCCGAGCGGCGCGACCACCGCAAACTCGGCGCCGAGCTGGACCTGTTCTCCTTCCCCGAGGAGATCGGCTCCGGCCTGGCCGTCTTCCACCCCAAAGGCGCGGTTGTGCGCCAGGAGATGGAAGAGTACGCCCGGCGGCGCCACATCGCCGGCGGCTACGACTTCGTCTACACCCCGCACATCACCAAGGCCCGCCTCTACGAGGTCTCCGGCCACCTGGAGTGGTACCAGGACTCGATGTACCCGCCGATGCGCCTGGACGAGGAGCTGGGCCCGGACGGCCACGTCAGGCGCCAAGGCCAGGACTACTACCTCAAACCCATGAACTGCCCCATGCACAACCTGGTGTTCGCCGCCCGCGGCCGGTCCTACCGCGAGCTGCCGCTGAGGCTGTTCGAGTTCGGCACCGTCTACCGCTACGAGAAGTCCGGCGTGGTCCACGGCCTGACCCGGGCCCGCGGCTTCACCCAGGACGACGCCCACATCTACTGCGCCCCCGAGCAGCTGGGCGAGGAGCTGTCCTCGCTGCTGGCCTTTGTGCTGGACCTGCTGGGCGACTACGGCCTGGACGATTTCTACTTGGAGCTGTCGACCCAGAACAAAGACAAATCAGTCGGCTCGCCCGAGGTTTGGCGCGAGTCGACCCGCACCTTGGAGGAGGTGGCGCTGGCCTCCGGCCTGGAGTTGCGGGCGGACCCCGGCGGCGCCGCCTTCTACGGCCCCAAGATCTCCGTCCAGGCGCGCGACGCCATCGGGCGGACCTGGCAGATGTCGACCATCCAACTGGACTTCAACATGCCGCAGCTGTTCGATTTGGAGTACACCGCGCCGGACGGCTCGCGCCAGCGCCCGGTCATGATCCACCGGGCCTTGTTCGGCTCGATCGAGCGCTTCTTCGCCATCTTGACCGAGCACTACGCCGGCGCCTTCCCGGCCTGGCTGGCCCCGGTGCAGGTGCGCGGCGTGCCGGTGGCAGACGAGTTCGCGCCCTACCTGGCCGGGGTGCTCGAACGCCTGCGGCAGCGCGGCGTGCGCACCGAGCTGGACACCTCGGACGCCCGCTTCGGCAAGAAGATCCGCCACGCCGCCACCGACAAAGTGCCCTTCGTCTTGATCGCCGGGGCCGATGACGCCGCCCAGGGCGCGGTCTCCTTCCGTTTGCGGGACGGCTCGCAGGACAACGCCATCCCGGTGGAGCAGGCTGTTGAGCGAATTGCCCAGGCCGTCCGGCGGCGCGGCCATGGCTGAGGCCGAGCCGGCCGGCGGCTTGGCGGGCGAGCCGGACGGCTTCGAGCGGCTGTGGACGCCCCACCGCATGGTCTACGTCGACGGCGCCGCCCGCCCGGCCGGCCCGGAGCCCAGGGACTGCCCGTTTTGCGCCGCGCCCGGCAAGACCGATGCCGAGGGGCTGATTGTGGCCCGCGGCGAGCACGTCTACGCCGTCTTGAACTTGTTCCCCTACAACCCGGGGCACCTGCTGGTGTGCCCCTACGAGCATGTCGCCGCCCTGACGGACCTGGCGGCGGCGCCGGCCGGCGAGCTTGTCGCCTTTAGCCAGCGGGCGCTCCGCGCGCTCACCAGCGCCAAACACCCGCAGGGGTTCAACCTGGGCATGAACCAGGGCTCTGTTGCCGGGGCCGGGATCGCCGCGCACCTCCACCTCCATGTTGTGCCAAGGTGGGCGGGCGATTCGAACTTCTTCCCGCTGATCGCCAAGTCGCGCGCCCTGCCGGAGCTGCTGGCTGACACCCGCCAGGCCCTGGCGGCGGCCTGGAAGGCGGTCTAGTTTGCTCGGGGCCAACGCCAAACCGCTAGAAGAGCGGCTGTTCGCCCGGCCGGCCGGCTTCCTGGTGCGGCGCGGCGTCCACCCCAACGCGGTCACCATCGCCGGGACGGCGCTGATGTGCGCCCTGGCGCTGACGCTGTTCCCGCTGGGGCAGCTGTGGCCCGGCGCGCTGGCCTTGGGGCTGGTGGCCACCACCGACGCGCTGGACGGCACCATGGCCCGCCTGAGCGGGTCCAGCTCAAGCTTCGGGGCCTTCTTGGACTCCACCTTGGACCGGGTCTCGGACGCCGCCGTGCTGGCGGGCCTGACCATCTACCTGGCGCGCCAGGGCCACCCCTGGGGGGTGGTGGCGGGCGCGGCCGCGGTGGGGGCGGGCGGAATTGTGCCCTACGCCCGGGCCCGGGCCGAGGCCCTGGGCTACCAGGCCGCGGTTGGGATCGCCGAGCGCGGCGACCGGTTGGCGGTGGCGCTGCTGGGCGCGCTGCTGACCGGCCTGGGCCTGCCCTGGTGGGTGCTGGGCGGCGCGCTGGGCCTGGTCGCGGCCGCCTCCCTGGCGACGGTGGCCCAGCGGGCCCGGGCCGTCTACCGCCAGGCGCGCGAGGCCGGCCGGTGAACCTGGCGTCTTTGGCTTGGCGGCTGGCGCCCCGGCTGCCCGGGGCGGTGGCCCGGGCTTTGTTCGCCTTGGCGGCCGATGCCGCCTGGTTTCGCCGCGGCAAGGGCGTGCGCCAGTTGGAGGCCAATTTGAGGCGGGTCCTGCCCGGCGCCTCGAAGGCCGCGCTGAGGCGCGTCTCGCGCCAGGGCATGCGCCGCTACCTGCGCTATTACTGCGAGGCCTTCCAGCTGGCGGGCTGGTCTGAGGCCCAGGTGGACGCCATGGTGGCCTTCGAGGTCGAGGTCGAGGTCGAGGCCGAGGTCGAGGTCGAGTCCGCGGCCGCGGCCGGGGCCGGCGGCGGGGCCGGGCCCGAGCCGAAGCCCGGGTCGGCCGCCTGGGCCGGGCGGGGCTCGGTCCTGGCCGGGGTGGAGGGCCGGGAGGGCCTGGTGTTGGGCCAGGGCCGCCAAGCCGTGCTGGCCTTGGCCCACATGGGCAACTGGGACCTGGCCGGGGCCTGGGCCACCCGCCACCTGGCCCCGGTGGTCTCCGTGGCCGAGCGGCTCAAACCGGAGGCGGCGTTCCAGGACTTCTTGCGCCTGCGCCAGGCCATCGGCCTTGAGATCATCCCGCTGGAGGCGGGCAAGCCGGCCTTCCCGCAGCTGCTCCAAGCGCTGGCCGGGCGCGAGGCCTGGCTGGCCCCGCTGCTGGCCGAGCGGGACCTGGGCCGCGGCGGCGTCGAGGTCGACTTCTTCGGCGAGAAAGCCCTCGTCGCCGCCGGCCCGGCGGCCTTGGCCCTGGCCACCGGCCGGCCCTTGGCCCCGGTGGCGATGTGGCTGAGCCAAGGCGGGCGCAAGCGGCCGGCCTACACCCTGCGCTTCGGCCGGCCCGTGCCCGCGCCCGGGGGGGTGACCCGGGCGGAGCAGATCCAAACCATGACCCAAGCCTGGGTGGGCTGGTTGGAGGAGCAGATCAGGCGGCATCCGGCCGATTGGCACATGCTGCAAAAGGTCTTTCTGCGCGACCTCGACCCGGGTAGATTGGAGCGGGCGCGGGGCCGCGCCGGCCAGGCGGATGGGGGAGGCGGGGGATGAGGATCGGGTTGGTCTGCCCCTACTCGCTGGACGTGCCCGGCGGGGTCCAGTTCCACATCCGGGACCTGGCCGAGCAATTGATCGACCGCGGCCACGGCGTCTCGGTGCTGGCCCCGGCGGACGGCGCCAGCCCGCTGCCGCCATATGTGGTCCCGGCCGGCCGGGCGCTGCCCATCCCGTACAACGGCTCTGTCGCCCGGATCAACTTCGGCCCCCTGACAGCCCGCCGCACCCGGCGCTGGCTGGCGCAGGGGGCCTTTGACCTGCTCCACATCCACGAGCCCATCACCCCCTCGCTGGGCGGCTTGGCGCTGCTTTTGGCGCAATGCCCGGTGGTCGCCACCTTCCACTCCTCCCAGACCGGCTCGCGCGCCTTGCGCGCCGCCTACCCGCTGGTCAGGTCCAGCTTGGAGAAGCTCTCAGGCGTCATCGCGGTCAGCGAGGACGCCCGCCGCACGGTCATGGACCACCTCGGGGCGGACGCCGTCATCATCCCCAACGGGGTGGCGGTCGAGCGCTTCGAGGCGGCCGCCCCCGACCCGCGCTGGCAAGGCGGCGCGGCGGCGCCGGTGGTGGCCTTCCTGGGCCGGGTGGACGAGCCCCGCAAGGGCCTCAAAGTCGCCCTGGCGGCCCTGCCGCGCCTGCTGGCGCAGCGCCCGGGGCTCAGGCTGGTGGTGGCCGGCACCGGCTGCGCCGATGAGGCGCTGGCCAGACTCGGCCCCGAGCGGGCCGCCGTCGAGGTGGTCGGCGCCATCTCCAACCAGGACAAAGCCGGCCTGCTGGCCGCCTGCTCGGTCTACGTGGCGCCGCAGCTGGGCGGCGAATCCTTCGGCATTGTGCTCCTGGAGGCGATGGCGGCGGGCGCGCCGGTGGTGGCCTCCAACCTGCCGGCCTTCGCCCGCGTGCTGGCGGGCGGGGCGGCCGGGCGGCTGTTCCAGGTGGGCGACCCGGCGGCGCTGGCAGACGCGGTGGCCCAGGCGCTGGACCAGCCGGAGCAAACCGCCCGCCTGGTGGGCGAGGGCCGCCGGGTGGTGCGGCGCTACGACTGGTCGGCGGTGGCGGGGCAGATCCTGGCCGTCTACGAGACGGTCACCGGGGGCTGAGATGGATTGGACGGGGCCGGTATTGATCGCGCTGAGCGGCGCCGCGGGCATTGTGCTGGCGGTGTGGCTGGCGGCCAGCCGGGTCGACCGGCTGCACCGGCGGGTCGACTTGGCTTGGGCGGCGCTGCGCCTCCAGCTGACCCGGCGGGCCTCGACCGCGCTGCTGCTGGCCAGGCTGGGCCTGTGGCAGCCGGCGGCGGCCCGGGCGGTGGAGGCGGCGGCGCGGGCGGCGCTGGACGCCAGGCCGGGCGGGCCGGAGCATTCGGAGCTGTCGGCGGCGCTGCGCGCCGCGGCCGGCGACCGGGCCCAAATCGAACGCCACCTGGCCCACCCGCAGTGCGGCGACCTGGTGCGGGACCTGGGCGCGGTGTGGTACCGCGCCATCTTGGCGCGCCGCTTCTTGAACGATGCCGTGGCCCTGGCCCGCCGCCTGCGCCGGCGCCGCCTGGTGCGCTTGTTCCGCCTGGCCGGGCGCACGCCGCTGCCGCTGCCCTGCGACATCGACGATGCCCCCCCGGATGGCCTGCTGGCCGCCTGACGCGGCCGGCCGCCCGCGTAGACTGGGCTGGCGCGGGGCCGAGACGAGGGGAGGGGTGGCCATGGTGGACCAGCGGCGGATGGGCGTGCTGCGGGCGATCGTGGAGGACTACGTCTCGACGGGCGAGCCGGTCGGCTCGCGCGGCCTGGTCGAACGCCACAACCTGGGCGTCTCGCCCGCCACCATCCGCAACGACATGGCGGTGCTGGAGGAGGCGGGGCTGATAGCCCAGCCGCACACCTCGGCCGGCCGGGTGCCGACCGACGCCGGCTACCGCGTCTTCGTGGACCAGTTGGCGACCGTCAAACAGCTCAGCGCGGCCGAGCGCCGGGCCATCTCCACTTTGCTGGACGGCCCGCTGGACTTGGACCAGATTGTCTCCCGCGCGGTGCGCGCCCTGGCCCAGCTCACCCAGCAGGTGGCGGTGGTGCAATACCCGTCGCTGCGGGTGGCGGCGATCCGCCAGGTCGACATCGTCGAACTGGCGCCGGGCCGCTGCCTGATCGTGGTGGTGACGGACGCCGGCCGGGTCGCCCAGCGCCTGGTCCAACTCAGCCAGCCGCTGGGGCCGCAGGCGGCGGCCCAATTGCGCGAGAAGCTTAATGCGGCCGTCCAGGGCCGCGCCCCGGCCGAGGCGGAGGCCAACCTGGCCGGGTTGCGGCAGTCGGTGGCGCCGGAGCTGCGGGGCGCGGCGGCGGAGCTGTCGCAGGCTTTGCGGGACTCGGTCCAAGCCCACCCCCAGGAGCGTTTGGTGCTGGCCGGAACCTCGAACCTGGCCCGCGCCTCAGGCGATTTCAGGGCCTTCATGCCCGTCTTGGAGGCGATCGAGGAGCAGGTGGTGCTGCTCAAAGTGCTCTCCGAGCTGTCGGCCGACACCGGCCAGGTGGCAATCCGGATCGGCCGGGAGACCACCCAGGCGGCCCTGGAGGAGACCTCGCTGATCGCCTCGACTTACGGCGCCGGGCAGGCTGTGGCACACTTGGGCGTGCTTGGCCCGACCCGCATGGACTACCCGGGTTCCATCGCGGTGGTGCGGGCGATCGCCTTGTACTTGTCCCGCATCCTGGCCGGCTAGGCCGGCCCGCAAAGGAGATTATGAACGACTATTACGGCATCCTAGGCCTGGCCCGGGGCTGTTCTGCCGATGAGGTCAAGGCCGCCTACCGCAAGGCGAGCCGCGCCCACCACCCCGACATTGTGGGCCACAGCCCCCAGGCGGAGGAGAAGTTCAAGCAGATCAACGCCGCCTACGAGGTCTTGTCCGACCCGGCCAAACGCGAAATGTACGATGTCGGGGTCGACCCGCTGGCGCCGGGGGGCGGCGCGGCCGGGCCCGGCGCGGGCAGCCCGTTCGGCTCGTTTGGCGGCGGCTTCGCCGGCTTCGGCGACATTTTCGAGGCCGTCTTCACCGCCGCGGCGGGCGGGTCCGGCCAGCCCGGCCCCATCCCCCGGGCCGCCCGGGGCCGCGACCAGTTGGAGCGCCTGACCATCGACTTGGCCGATGCCGTCTTCGGCGCCTCGCGCAGCGTCGACTACACCACTTATCTGAGCTGCGGCGTTTGCGGCGGCGCCTGCTGCGCCCCTGGCACCAGCCCGGCCACCTGCCCCGCCTGCCAGGGCCGGGGCGCGCGCGAGCGCCTGGTGCGCTCGCTGCTGGGCACGATGCGCACCATGGACCCGTGCCGCCAGTGCCAGGGCCACGGCACAGTCATCGCCAGCCCCTGCCCGGAGTGCTCCGGCCAAGGCCGCGTCCGCGGCCGGCGCTCGGCCGAGGTCCGCATCCCGCCGGGGGTGGATTCCGGCAACCGGCTGCGCCTGGTGGGGCAGGGCGAGGCGGGCCCGGCCGGCGGCCCCGCCGCCGATCTCTACATCGAGTTCAAGGTCCGCCGCCACCCCGGGTTCGAGCGCCACGGCGACGATTTGCTGGCCTCGCTGGCGGTGCCCATGACCGCCGCCGCCCTGGGCGCGGCCATCGAGATCGAAACCCTCGACGGCCCCCGCCAGGTCAACATCCGGCCCGGCGCCCAGGCCGGCCAGGTGATTGTGCTAGACGGCCTGGGGGTGGGCCGGTTGAACCAGAAAACCCGCGGCGACCTGCGCGTCTCCTTGGATGTGCAGATCCCCACCGACCTCGATGACGTCCAGCGCGAGCTGCTGCGCCGCCTGGCCTCCGAGCGGGGCGAGGAGCGCCCGGCGGCAACTTTGACGGCGGCCGCCGGCGGGGTCTTCTCCCGCCTGCGGGACAAGCTGGCCGGGAAGTGACCGCGCCGCTGTTCTGGGCGCCGCCGGAGGCGCTGGCCGGGGCCGGCGCGGGCGCGGTTGTCAGGCTGACCGGCGCCGAGGCCCGCCACGCGGTCGCGGCCCAGCGTTTGCGCCCAGGCCAGCCGGTGTTGCTGTCCGATGCCGCCGGGTTGCGCCTGGCCGGCCGGGTCGCCGCCGCCGAGGGCGGCCTTGGCGCCGGGGAGGCGGTTTTGGCGGTGGCGGTGGAGCGGGTCGAGCGGGTCGAGCCGCGCCGCCCGGCGCTGGCCCTGGTCCAGGCGCTGGCCAAGCAGCGCCGCGACGAGGCCGGAGCGGCGGCCGCCACCCAATTGGGCGCCGACAGGATCATCCCGTGGCAGGCTGAGCGCAGCGTGCCGCGCTGGCTGGGCGCGCCAGGCGCCAAGGGCCGGCGGCGCTGGCAGCAGGTGGTCCGGGCCGAGGGCCAGGTGGCGCGCCGCGCCTTGCTGCCGCCAGTCGAAGAGGTTGTCGGCTCGGCCGCTTTGGCCGAGCGGCTGCGGCGCGAGATCGCGGGCGCCGGCGCCCAGGCGGTGGTCTTGGACGAGTCGGCCGGCACCGCCTTGGCCCAGGCGCTGGCCCCGATGCGGACCGCCGGCGAAGTCTTCTTGCTGGTCGGCCCGGAAGGGTCGATCACCCCCCAGGAGCTGGCCGCCTTCGCCGCGGCCGGCGCGGTGGCCGCCCGGCTCGGCCCCGAAGTTCTGCGCACCGGCTTGGCCGGCGCGGCCGCCTTGGCGGTCGCCTCCCAGGTGCTGGGCCGCTGGGACTGAGCCGCCCAGTACACTGGCAGCCAGCCCAGTTCAACCATTCGCGAAGGGAAACCAATGACGCCGACCGCCGCGCCCGCCCAATACACCGTCCACCAGTGGTGGCAGGGTCTCGCCGCCGAGGCCGCCACCGCCGCGCCGCGCCCGCTCAGGCCCGTCACCAGCCCCATCGACGGCCGCCTGCTCGGCCAGGTGCCCGCCTGCGCGCCCGATGACGTGCGCCACGCGGCCGCCGTCGCCCGGCGCGCCCAAGGCGGCTGGGCGGCGATGAAGCCGTCCCGGCGGGCAGACGTCATCGTGCGCTTCAAAGACTTGCTGCGGGCCAACCGCGACGAGCTGCTGGACCTGGTCCACGCCGAGAACGGCAAGTCCCGCACCGGCGCGCTGGAGGAGTTCTTGGACGCGCTGCTGACGGCCGGCTACTACGCCGCCAAGGCCCCCCGCTGGCTCGGCCGCGAGCGGCGCAAAGGCGCCATCCCCGGCCTGACCAGCACCTATGTGCATCATTTGGCGAAGGGCGTGGTCGGGGTGATCGCGCCGTGGAACTACCCGCTGACGCTGGCCGCCTCTGACGCGGTGCCGGCTCTGCTGGCGGGCAACGCCGTCATCCTCAAACCTGATTCGCTGACGCCGCTGACGGGGCTGTTCGTGGTCAAACTGCTGCGCCAGGCGGGCCTGCCGCCGGGCGTGGTCCAAGCCGTCACCGGCCCCGGGGCCGAGTTGGGCGGGCCGATCATCGAGGCCAGCGACTTTGTGATGTTCACCGGCTCGACGGCTGTGGGGCGCGAGGTGGCGGCCCAGTGCGGGCGCCGGCTGATCGGCTCGTCGATGGAGCTGGGCGGCAAGAACGCCCTGCTGGTGCTCGACGACGCGCCGCTGGAGCGGGCCGTCGAAGGCGCCGTGCAGGCCTCCTTCGCCAACACCGGCCAGCTTTGCGTCTCAATTGAGCGGATCTACATCGACCAGGGCCTCTACCCGGCCTTCCGGCAGGCCTTCGCCGCCCGGGCGGCCGAGTTGCGCCTCGGCGGCGGCGGCGGCTGGGAGGTCGACCTCGGCCCGCTGATCAGCCCGGGGCAGCTGGCCAAGGTGGAGGCCCATGTCGACGGCGCGGTGGCCCAAGGGGCGCGCCTGGTGGCCGGCGGGCGCCGGCGCGAGGATCTGGGGCCGCTGTTCTACGAGCCGACCGTGCTGGAGGGGGTCACCGGCGCCATGGCGGTGGCGCGCGAGGAGACCTTCGGGCCGGTGGTCTCGCTTTACCCGGTGGCCTCGGAGACTGAGGCCATAGCCTTGGCCAACGACTCGGACCAAGGCCTCAACGCGGCGGTTTGGACGGCTTCGCCCGCCCGGGGGCGGCGCGTGGCGGAGCGGCTGCGGGCCGGGACGGTCAACATCAACGAGGGCTACGCCGCCGCCTGGGGCTCGACCGACGCGCCGATGGGCGGCTTCGGCCTGTCCGGGCTGGGCCGGCGCCACGGGGTGGAGGGCTTGGAGAAATACACCGAGCCGCAAACTGTGGCCCGCCAGCGGGGGCTGCTGCTGGGGCCGCCGAGTTGGACCAGCCGCCAGAATTACGCCCGGGTGATGACCTTGGGCTCGCAGTATTTGCACGTCACAGCAAGGGAACTGATCAGAAAGGCGGCGGGCCGGTGAGCTTGTCCCAGATTCTTGGCGACCTGGCGGCCTACCGCCAGGCGGGGGTGGCGCTGGACGGCGCCGCGGCGGTGATCACCGGGGCCGGCAGCGGCTTGGGGCGGCGCTTGGCGCTGGGCGCGGCCCGCAAAGGCTGCGCCGTGGCGGTCTGGGATCTGGACGGCGCCCGGGCCGGCGCTGTGCGCGATGAGATCTTGGCCCAGGGCGGCCGGGCCAGCGCCCACCAGGTCGACGTCACCGACCAGGCGGCTGTGGCGGCGGCGGGCGAGGCCACCGGGCCGGTCGACATCGTGGTCAACAACGCCGGCGTGGTCTCGGGCCGGCCGCTGCTGGAGGAGGCGCCGGCCGCCATCGACCGCGCCATCGACGTCAATCTGAAGGCGCCGTTTTGGGTCACCCGGGCCTTCTTACCGGAGATGGTGGAGCGGGACTATGGCTTTGTGGTGACGGTGGCGTCTGCCGCGGGCATGCTGGCCGGGTCGCGCATGGCCGCCTACGCCGCCTCCAAGGCGGGGGCGATCGCCTTCAACGAGTCGCTCAGAAACGAGCTGCGGGAGGCCGGCGCGGCGGTGGGGACCATGTCGGTGTGCCCGTTCTACATCGACACCGGCATGTTCGCGGGCGTCAAAACCAAGGTCCCGGCGCTGCTGCCGATCTTGGAGCCGAGGCGCGTGGCGGGCGCCGTCTTGCGCGGCATCGAGCGCGGCTCGAAGCAGATCATCGCGCCGCCGTTTGTGCGCGTGGTGCCTTTGCTGCGGCTGGGGCCGGTCGGTTTGGCGGACTGGACCGCCGACTTGTTCGGCATCAACGAGTCGATGGAGGACTTCGCCGGGCGGGCCGGCGACCGGCTGTAGCCGGCTTCACGGGTCGGCCGGGGCGCGGGCCAGCAGGGCCAGGGCGGCGGCGATCAGCCCCATCCCCGCCCAGCCGGCGCCGGCCAGGCGCTCGCCCACCACGGCCACGGCCAGGACTGTGGCCACGGCCGGCTCGGCCAGGGTGATGACGGTGGCGGTGCTGGCCGGCAGGCGGGCCAGGCCGTAGCCGAACAGCAAGTAGCCGGCCAGCATTGGGACCAGCGCCATGTAGGCGGCCACCGCCGCCGGGCGGGGCCCGGCCAGCAGCGGCGCGCCGGTGGCGGCCAGCACCGGCATCAGCAGCAGCCCGCCGCCGCCGAAAACCGCCCCCATGGCCGCCCCCCGGGCCACGCCGCGCCGCATCAGCTGGCCCGCCACCCAGGTGTAGAGGGCGTAGCTGGCGCCGGCCGCCAGCCCCAGCCCCACGCCGAGCCCGAGGCCGCCCCCCGGGCCGAGGCCGGCGCCCAGACCGGCGGCCAGCCCGCCCTGGGGCGTGGGCGCGGCGCTGGGGGCCAGGCACAGCAAGGCGGCGCCGGCGCCGCCCAGGGCCGCCGCCCAACCCCAGCGCCGGCCCAGCCGGCGCCGCTCTGCCAGCCGCTCAATCAGGCCGGAGGCGAGCGGGGCCGAGGCCAGCGAGACAACCGTGCCCACAGCCACGCCCGCCAACCGCATCGAGGTGTAGAAGGCCAGCGGGTAGACCCACACCGTCAGCGCGCCCAAAGCCACCAGCCGGCCCTCGCGTTTGAGGTCCGGCGCCGCCCGGCGCAGGGCCGGCCAGGCGATGGCGGCTTGCAGCAGCCCGCCAATCCCCGAGGCGGCCGCGCCGATGGCGAGCGGCCCGGCTTCCGGCGCGAAGGTGGCGGCGGTGCCGGTGGTGCCCCACAGCACAGCGGTGGCGGCGATGGCGGCGAAGCCGGCGGCGCGCTGGTTTTGGGCAGGCGATGGCACCCCCCAACCCTATGCTCCCGGCCCGGCGTCCGCCCCCGGGGCTCGGCGCTGGTAGCCTGCCTGTGGCGATGACCTATGCGGACCGTTGACAACCAGCCGCCCTCGCGGGCAGAACTCCTGGCCAAAGCGGCGCGCCTGCGCCGCCTGGGCGGCCGGGCCGCCGCCTCCAAGCCGCGCGGCCAGCCCATCGCCTTGGACACCGCCGCCGGGCCGGTCAGGGCTTTGGCCTACGGCGGCGGCGAGGGCCCCCAGCCGGTCTTCTTCGACCTCCACGGCGGCGGCTTCATCCTCGGCCACCCGGAGATGGACGACCCATTCCTGCCCCACCTGGCGGCGGCGGCCAAGCTGCGCGTCATCAGCCTCGACTACCCGCTGGCCCCGGAGCATCCCTTCCCGGCGGCGCTCGACGCCATCGGCGCGGCCATCGCGGCGGTCATGGCGCGGGCCGGGGAGCTCGGCGTCGATCCCGCCCGGGCGGCCATCGGCGGGCACAGCGCGGGCGGCAACCTGGCGGCGGCGGCGTGCCTGCGCCAGGCGGGCGGCGGGGACTGGCCGCTGCGGGCGGCCGTCCTCGACTACCCGGCGCTCGATCTGCTCACCGACCCCGATGACAAGCCGCGCGGCCGCGGGCTGGTGGCGCGCTGGTTCTTGACCCCCGACAACCTCCGGCTGTTCAACGACTGCTACTGCCCCGACCCGGCGCGGCGGGCAGACCCGCTGGTCTCGCCCCTCTACGCCGCGGCCGGCGACCTGGCGGCCTTCCCGCCCGCGCTGATTCTGACGGCGGGCCAAGACGCGCTGGCGGCGGAGGCCGAGGCCTTCGGCGGCCGGTTGGAGGCGGCCGGCCGCCCAGTCCAGCGCGTCCGGTTTGACAGCGCCGTCCACGGCTTCACCCTGGCCCACACCCGGGCCGCGCGCCAGGCCTGGGATCTGATGGCGGCTTTTCTGCGCCAACAGCTTGCACTGTAACGTTGACCCAAGGTTATACCGCTGGTCGTGGCGAAGGAGGGCGCGCGGATGGAGAAGTGGCTTTGGCTGTGGTGGGTGGTTGGCGCGCTGGTCTTGGGCGTGGTGGAGTTGGTGACGGTCGACTTCGTGTTCTTGATGCTGGCTGTCGGCGCGATCGCGGCGGCCGGCGCCGCCTGGGTCGGGGTGGTGTGGTGGGGCACCATCATCGTCTTCGCGGTGGTGTCGGTGGTGATGCTGGCGGCGGTGCGCCCGCTGATGCTGAACCGGCTCAAACTGCGGGGCGAGGCCAAGCCGGTCAGCGGCGCCGCGGCGCTGGTGGGGCGCGAGGCCCAAGCGATCACCGCGATCGACGAGCACGGCGGCCGCGCCAAAATTGGCGGCGATGTCTGGACCGCCCGCCTGGCGGGGGAGGGCGCGGTGGCCCCGGGCGCCGACTTGACTGTGACCGCCATCGACGGCGCGACCGCGGTGGTCGCCCCGGCCGATCCGATTGAAAGGAACTGAGGCAATGGACAACTTCGAGTGGACCGGGCAAAACGTGGTTCTGGGCCTGTTGGCTTTGATCCTGGTGATATTCGCCTTCACGGTGCTCAAGCGCTCGGTGCGGATTGTGCCGCAAACCAGGGCCATGCTGGTCGAGCGCCTGGGCCGCTACCAGCGCACCATGGAGGCCGGCTTCCACCTGCTGGTGCCGTTCATCGACCGGGTGCGGGCCAACGTCGACCTGCGCGAGCAGGTGGTGTCCTTCCCGCCGCAGCCCGTCATCACCTCCGACAACCTGGTGGTGTCGATCGACACGGTGATCTACTTCCAGGTCACCAACCCGATGGCGGCGGTCTACGAGATCGCCAACTACATCACCGGCATCGAGCAGCTCACCGTCACCACGCTGCGCAACGTGATCGGCTCGATGGACCTGGAGCAGACCCTGACCAGCCGCGACCATATCAACGGCCAGCTGCGCGGCGTGCTGGACGAGGCCACCGGCCGCTGGGGCATCCGCGTCCAACGGGTCGAGCTGAAGGCGATCGACCCGCCCAGCTCGGTCCAAGACTCGATGGAGAAGCAGATGCGGGCCGAGCGCGACCGCCGCGCCGCCATCTTGACCGCGGAGGGCATCAAGCAGTCCCAGATCCTCAAAGCCGAGGGCGAGAAGCAGGCCGCCATCTTGACCGCGGAGGGCCAGGCGCAGGCCGCCATCCTGCGCGCCCAAGGCGAGTCGCGCGCCATCTTGCAAGTCTTCGAGGCGATACACGATGGCGACCCGGACCCGAAGCTGCTGGCCTACCAGTACTTGCAGATGCTGCCGCAGCTGGCCCAAGGCCCGGCCTCCCAGCTTTGGATCATCCCGGCCGAGTTCACCGAGGCGCTGGGGGGGATTGGCCGGGCCTTCGGCCCCCTGCCCGAGGGCGGGCCCAAGGCCGCCGGCCCGGCCGCCCAGGCCCTCAAGCGGCTGGCCTTCGGCGAGGTGGCCTTGGAGGACCCGGCGGAGGCGCTGCGCCGCGCCCAGGGGCTGGCGCGGCAGGCGACATCGGACGCCACCACCGCGGGCACCGGCTCCGGGGCGCCGTTCGACCCCGGGGCGGCGGCCGGCCAGGCGCCCAGCCGCCCCTGGTATCAGGACGCGCCGCCGGCCCCGCCCCGCCCGGCGCCGGGCGAGGGGCCGACTTCCGGCGGGCCATACCAATAGCCGCCGCGCCCGATGCTGACCCGACTGCTGCGCCTCTACCTCAAGCCCTACCGCTGGGAGCTGCTGGTGATCGCGCTGGCGCAGGCCGCCCAGGCGGCGGCGGCGCTGTTTTTGCCGTCGCAGAACGCGGACATCATCGACAACGGCGTGGCCCAGGGCGACGCGGCCTATATTGCGCGCACCGGCGGCTGGATGCTGGCGGTCTCCTTGGGGCAGGTGGTGGCCACCTTGGTCGCGGTCTACCTGGGGGCGCGCACCGCCATGGGCTTGGGGCGCGACCTGCGGGCGGCGCTGTTCGGCAAGGTGATGGGGTTCTCGGCCCGCGAGCTGGCCCGGTTTGGCGCGCCATCGCTCATCACCCGGACCACCAACGATGTCCAGCAGGTCCAAATGCTGGTGCTGATATCCCTGGTGCTGTTGATCGGCGCGCCCTTGATGATGGTGGGCGGGGCGGCGATGGCGTTGCGCCACGATTTGGCGCTGTCGGGGCTGCTGCTGGTGATCTTGCCGGTCATGGCCTTGTTTTTGGCTTTGATGCTGCGGCGCATGCACCCGCTGTTCCGGCGCATGCAGGTCGCCATCGACGCGGTCAACCGGGTGCTGCGCGAGCAGATCAACGGCTTGAAGGTGATCCGCGCCTTTGTCCGCCAGCCCTACGAGTCGGAGCGGTTCGACGCCGTCAACCAGACCTTGACCAAGCTGCAGCTGGCGGTCGGCTACACCTTCGCTTTGATGTTCCCGTTTGTGATGCTGGTGATGAACCTGACCTCGGTGGCGGTGATTTGGTTTGGCGGGCGCCGGGTGGAGGCGGGCGCGATGCAGGTGGGCGGCCTGACCGCCTTCATCACCTACCTGATGCTGATTTTGATGAGCGTCATGATGGCGTCGATGATGTTTTTCTTTGTGCCCCGGGCGCAGGCTTGCGCCGAGCGGATCGCGCAGGTGTTGGAGGCTGATTCGACGGTGCGCCAAGCGGGCGCGCCGGTGCGCCAGCTGTCCGCCCCCGCCCGGTTGGAGTTCAAGCAGGTGGCCTTCCGCTTCGAGGGCGCCGACGCGCCGGTGCTCGAGGGCGTCAGCTTCGCGGCCGGCCCCGGCGAGGTGACCGCCATCATCGGGGCCACCGGCTCCGGCAAGACGACCTTGGTCAGCTTGATCGTACGATTGTTCGATGCTACCGCCGGCCAGGTGGCGGTGGGCGGGGTGGATGTCAAAGACTTGGCCTTTGAGGCCCTGTGGGGCGGGATCGGGCTGGTGCCGCAGCGGCCCTACCTGTTCAGCGGCACGGTCAGGTCCAACCTCCAGTACGGCAAGCCGGACGCCACCGAGGCCGAGATGTGGCAGGCGCTGGAGATAGCCCAGGTGGCGGATTTCGTGCGCGCCGACCAGGCGGGGCTCGACATGGAGATCGCGGCCGGCGGCGCCAATGTCTCGGGCGGCCAGCGCCAGCGCTTGTCGATCGCCCGGGCGGTGGTGCGCCGTCCGTCGATTTACGTGTTCGATGACGCCTTCTCGGCTTTGGATTTCGCCACCGACGCCCGCCTGCGCGCCGCTTTGGCCCCGGTCGCCAGGGACGCCACCGTGGTGCTGGTCTCGCAGCGGGTCGGCACCATCATGGAGGCCGACCGCATTTTGGTGTTGGACGGCGGCCGGGTGGCGGGCTTGGGCCGGCACGCCGATTTGCTGGAAACCTGCCCCACCTACCGCGAGATCGCCGAATCGCAGATGAGTTTGGAGGAGGCGGCGTGAGCCGGCCGTCTGGGCCGATGGCGGGCGGCGGCCCCGGCTCGGCCGGCGCGCGGGCGGGCGCCCGGCGCGGCCAGCCGGTTGGCCCCCCGGCGCGCCCGCCGCGCCGCCCCCCTCCCGGCGGCGGGCCGATGGCGGCCGGCCAGCCGGTGGCCAAACCCCTCCACTTCAAGCAGTCCGGCCTGCGGTTTTTGGGGCTGCTGAGGCCCGAGCGGTTCAGGATCGCCGCCACTGTGGTGCTGACAGTCGCCTCGGTGGGGTTGGGGGTGGTGGGCCCCAAGCTGCTGGGCGAGGCCACCAACCGCGTCTTCGAGGGTTTTATGGGCAAGGTGATAGGCCTCCAGCTGGTCCGGGCGGGGCTGCTGGGCGAGTCTGAGACCATGCCGAAGGCGCAGGTGATGAAGCTGCTGCGGGCCTTGGAGGCCAATCCCGCGCCGAATGCACCGCAAATCAACGGGCGCATGTTGGACATGCTGGGGGCGATGGACTTCGCGGCCGGCCGGGGCGTCGACTTCGCCGCCGTGGGCTCGATTTTGCTTGCCGTGCTGGCGATCTATGCCGCCTCGGCGCTGTTGGGCTACGTCCAGGGGCTGATCACCGCGCGGATCATCCAGGACTCGATGTACCGCCTGCGGGCGCAGGTCGAGGCGAAGCTGGGGCGCCTGCCGTTGAAGTACTTCGACCAGCAGCCCAAAGGCGAGGTGTTGTCCCGCGTCACCAACGACATCGACAACGTGGGGCAGTCTTTGCAGCAGACCATGACCCAGCTGATGTTCGCGGTGTTCAACCTTTTGGGCATTTTGGCGATGATGCTGACCTTGTCGTTTTGGCTGACGCTGATCGCGCTGGTGTCGATCCCGGCGGCGGCCGTGGTGACGGCGTTGATCGCGCGCCGCTCGCAGCCGCAGTTTGTGCGCCAGTGGGCGGCGACGGGGGAGCTGAACTCCCACATCGAGGAGATGTACTCCGGCCACGCCCTGGTCAAGGTGTTTGGGCGCGGCCCGGCCGCGGTCGAGGAGTTCGACCGGCGCAACGCGGCCCTGTACGGGTCCTCGTTCAAGGCGCAGGCCATTTCGATGTCGATCCAGCCGGTCATGGGGTTGGTCTCCAACTTGGTGTATGTGCTGATCGCGGTGATAGGCGGGTTGCGGGTGGCCTCCGGGGCGATGTCGCTGGGCGCGGTGCAGGCTTTTGCGCAGTATTCGCGCCAGTTCAGCCAGCCGGTGGCGCAGGTGGCGTCGATGATGAACTTGCTGCAGTCGGGTGTGGCCTCGGTGGAGCGGGTGTTCGACTTGCTGGACGCCGGGGAGTTGGAGCCGGACCCGGAGCGGCCGGCCCGGCTGGACGGTTTCACCGGGCGGGTCGATTTCAACCAGGTCGACTTCTCCTACGACCCGGGCAAGGATCTGATCAAGGGTTTGAGGCTGTGGGCCAAGCCGGGCCAGACGGTCGCCATCGTCGGTCCGACGGGCGCGGGCAAAACCACCTTGGTGAACTTGCTGGAGCGGTTCTATGAGATCCAGGGCGGCTCTATCACCCTGGACGGGGTCGATATCCGCCGCTTGAGGCGCGAGGACCTGCGCTCCAAGATGGGCATGGTGCTGCAGGACACCTGGCTGTTCTCCGGCACCATCTACGAGAACATCTTGTACGGCCGGCCCGATGCGAGCGAGGCGGAGGTGGTTGCGGCCGCCAAGGCGGCTTACGCGGACCGGTTCGCGCGCGTCCTGCCGGAGGGCTACCAGACTTTGATCGACGAGGAGGCTTCGAACATTTCGGCGGGCGAGAAGCAGCTGCTGACCATCGCCCGGGCTTTCCTGGCCGACCCGGCCATCTTGATTTTGGACGAGGCCACCTCTTCGGTCGACACCCGCACCGAGGTGCTGGTCCAAGCCGCCATGAACCGGCTGCGCCGGGGCCGGACCTCGTTTGTGATCGCGCACCGCCTGTCAACCATCCGGGCGGCGGATGTGATTGTGGTCATGGAGCACGGCCAGGTGGTGGAGAAGGGCAGCCACCAGGAGTTGATGGCCGCCCAAGGCGCCTACTGGCGCCTCTACCAGTCGCAGTTCGCCGGCGCCGCCACCGACCTCGACTAGCCCCCGCTTTGATGGCGCGCGCCAGCGGTCCTAGACGAGTATGACTTCGAGCCCCGGCCCAACTCCCCGGGCGGTTGCGGCCAGGCGGGCGTCGCCGGTCAGCAGCGGGCAGCTTAGAAGCTCGGCCAGGGCCAGGTAGGAGGCGTCGTAGGAGGTCAGCTGACCGCGCAGAGCCCAGACCCGGTCGGCGACGGCCTCGAAGGGCCACAGTTCGATGTCGAGCCAGGCGAAGCTGTCGAGCGCGAGGTGCGCGGCTGGCTGGGTCAAGGCGCCTGAAGACCACTGCCTGCGGACTACGTTGGCGACCTCGAAAGGCAGCAGGTGGGGCGCGGCCAGTTCAAGTTCCGCCATGTGCTGCGCGGCCTGGCCGCCGCCTGCGTCCAGCAGCGCCGCCAGGACGGCTGAGGCGTCTACCACCAGGTCGCTCACCGGCGGTCATGGGACAAGTCGACCAGGATGGCGTCGCGGTTGAGCGGCGGGTAGGCCCGGCTGCGCTGCCTGATCTGGGCCAGGACTTCGCGTTGGTCGGCCCGCGCGGCGATCCGGGTAAGGGCCGCCAGGGTGTATTCCTGCATCGACTGCCCGGCCCCGGCGGCTTTGGCCGCGAGCGAATTGCGCACGTCATCGGGCACGTTGCGGATGGTGATGGTTGGCATGCAGCTATATTAGCGGCACCGCCTGCAAAATGCCGCCGCCTAGCTCGCTAGCGCCTACCTGCCCGCCGCCCGGGCGCGGCGCTCGAAGACCAAGGCCAGGGCCAGCAGCGAGCCGCCCACCGCCAGCAGGGCCGCCAACCAGGGCAGGATCGAGATGCTGCCGTGCCGCAGCAGCGCCAGGGCGAGGCTCAGGATCATCGAGGAGGCGCAGACGAACACCGGCGGCTTCCAGCCTGCGCGCACCGACAGCAGCATGAAGGCCAAGCCGAGGGCCAGCACCATGATGGCGCGCCAAGTCAGCGGGTCGGTGCCGACCGCCAAGGTCGAAGGGCCGAGCGTGGCCGCCACCCCGGGGGCGACAGCCCAGCCGGGGGAGCCGTAGCCGCGCGCCTTGCCGCCAACTATCAGCCCGGCGGCGAACAGGGCCAAGCCCAGCGGCAGGGCGAAGCACTCCACCCTCAGCTCCCGGGTGGACCAGCCGGCGATGCCGACCGCCAGCGCCACCAGCCAGATCGCCCAGGGCGGCGGCAGCAGCACCCGCCCGCTGGCCTGCAAGCGCGCCGCGGCGATGGTCAGCGCCAGGTAGCAGAGCAGCGCGAACACCATCCCGCCGACCACCCACCAGGTGAACCGCATCGAACTGACCGGCACCAGCGCGGCGGCCGCCAAGGCGGGCATGGCCCACCAAGCGCCCCAGCCCGCCGAGCCCGCCAGCGACCGCGCCTGCCACCCCGCCGCCGCCCAGCCCGCCGCCGCCACCAGGCCAAACGCCGCCGCCAGGGCGAACAGGAGGCTCGGATAGGCCGCCAACGGGCTCAGTTCGGCAAACCAGGGCCAGGCCGAGGCCGGCGGGCTCGCCAGCTGGCCTATCATCAGGCCGGCCAGGAGCGGGCCGGCCGCCGCCACCGCCGCGGTGGCCGCCATCGCCCCCCGCAGGTGGGTGAAGGTGTAGCCGGCGGCCAAGGCGAGCAGCCCCAGCGCCACCAGTTCGAGGGCGCGCGCCAGTTGCGCCTCGGGCAGCCCCAGCAGCACCAGCGGGGTCAGCACCGCCAGGCCGCAGCCGGCGCCGAGCAGCCCCAGGTAGCCGCGGCGGCGGGCCGCCAAGATTGCGCCGCACAGCCCCGCCAACGCCGCCGGAGGCAGCGTGTAGGCCTCGACCACGCCCACCTCGCCCCAGGCCAGCGCGCTCCACAAGGCGACGCAGGCCATTGCCCCGGTGTACCACCAGGCCAGCTTGGCGCCGCCGCGGGCGGTGGCGACCGCGGCCGACCCGGCGGCCAAGATGGCCGATGCCGCCAACACCGTCTGCGCTCCGGTGACCGGCCAGCTCAAGCAGATGGCCAGGGCCAAGGCGCCCAAGACGGCGCCGGTGGCGATCAAGGTGGCCCCGACCGCGGCCGCGGCCGGCGCGTTCGGGGCGCTGCGGCGGCGAAGGGCGCAGCCGCCCCAGGCGGCGGCCGAGGCCACCACCGCGATCAGCGGGAACAGCCACCGGGAGGCCGAGCCGGGGGTCAGCAGCGCCAGCGCGGGCACAAGCGTCAAAACCGCCCCGACCACCGCCAGCGCGGCGCCCACCGCGCGCAAGGCGACCGGAGTGGCGCGGGTGCGGTTCAAGGCCAGCGCGGTGGCCGCCGCAGCCAGGGTTCCGGCCGCCCCCGCCCCGAGCCAGGTCCGCTCTATCAGCAGCCCAAAGGCCGGCAGGGCCAGGACCAGGCCAGACAGCGCGGCGGCGACACCCCAAGTGGCCAGGCGGGGCCGGGGCGCAAGCGTCAAAGCCAGTACGATGCCGCCCGCCGCAATCCCGACAGCGGCCACCTGGTCTGGCCCCTGGGCGTACCAGCCGAGGCAGATGTGGAGGTCGACCAGGAAATAGGCGTAGGCGGCGCCGGTCAGGGCGGGCCAGGCCCTGGCGCCCATGGACAGGCCCGCGCCCAGTATCACGGCCGGCGCCGCCAACCCGGCCAGAGCGATCAGCGGCCGCTCCCCGGCGGTGTTGGTGGTGAACGGCGCCAGCATGGCGAAGCCCGCCACCCAGGCTGTGGCGCGGGCCGCCCGCCGGGCGCGCGGGTGGGCTCCAAGCGCCCGGGTGGCCCAGTAGGCGCCGGCCATGGCCGCCGCGGCCAGCAGGCCGAGCGCCCCGAAGCGGAACCAGGCGGGCAGCGGCCCCAAGGTGGCCCAGCCGGCCAGGGCGCCGGCCGCCAGCAACGGCGCCGTCCAGTAGGCGGCGGCCCTGAACCCGCGCGGCCAGCGCACCGCCGCCAGCAGCGCGCAAGCCCCGGCCGGCGCCCACAGCGCCACCACCCACAAGACGGGGGGCTGGTCCAGGTGGAACAGGTCCTGGTCGGGGAGCAAGGCGCCCAGGCTGGCCGCGGCCAGGGGCGGCAGGCCCAATAGCGCCGTCAAGCCCGCGGCCCCGGCCAGCAGGTTGCGCAACTCGCCCCAAAGCGGCCAACTGGCGGCCAGGGCGGCGAGCAGCCCGGCAATCCCAAACGCGGCCAGGGCCAGCGCCCCGGCGGTGTGCATATAACTGCCTTGCCAAGCCTCCAGCCCGGCGGCGGCCGCGGCCGCCGCCGCCGCCAGCGCGGCCCCGGCCGGGACCGCCCAGCGGCGCCGGTGGTCTTGGCCGGTGAGCAGCGCGGCTGCCGCGACCAGGGCGAACAGGGCGGCCGGCTGAGTCCCGGCGCCCAGGCCGGTGGCGGCCCCCAGGGTATAGGACAAGGCGATGATGGCCAGCACTTCCAGGCTGGCGCGCTCGAACCCGAGCGGGCCGCGCAGCGGCGGGCCAACTGGGGCCGGCTTGGCCGGCGCGGCCCCGGCGGCGGGCGCGCCGGGGAGGGCCGGGCTGGCGCCGGCGGCGATTTTCCGGCCGCCGGCCGCGATCAGGGCGCAGGCGGCGGCCGCCGCGCCGGAGCGGAAGTTGGGCTGCAAAACGGCGTCCGGCAGCAGCCCGGCCACGAAGACGCCCGCGCCGGGGGCCGCCACCAGGCCG
>JAITIG010000113.1 GCA_031279575.1 Bifidobacteriaceae bacterium | reverse complement strand
CCGCCGGGCGGCTCCTGGTCCTATTGTACGTTCCCGTGTGTGGGAGGAGGCGTGGGGCGGGCTGCGCCGTGTGTTCGCCGGTTTGTTCCACAGGGCGGACGCGTTGGCGGTGGCGTTGGGCTTCGTGTTGGCGCTGGTGGTGGACCAGGCGCGGAAGAACTGCTGGACGTTGGCCGAGTTGGCCGGCCATGCCGGCCCGGGCCGGTTCCAGCATCTGCTGGCCCGCGCTCGGTGGAGCGCCGCTGACGCGAAGGCCGCCCTGCGGGACTACGCGGCCGAGTCTTTGGGGTCCGACGGCGCGGTGGGCGCCTGGGTCGCCGGCGACGAGGTCTACGGCGCGGACCCGGCCCTGCGGCGGATGCTGGAGGAGCGGGGCGGCGGCCGCCGCCTGGGGTCAGGGCAGCTCGACGGAGCTGGCCAGGATGATCGGGTACTCGCCGCCGAGGTTCTGGGTCTCGGCGAAGCCGAAAACCACGCCCTCCACCTTCATCGCCCCGGTTGAGGCAGTGACCTTCAAGTCCGGGTCCGGGTAGACCACCAGCGCGACCAGATAAGTGTCGCGCAACCCCGAGCAGGACATGGTCATTTGGATGTCGGTGGCAGTGACTGTTGGGGAAGTCGGCCAGGCCACCGTGCAAGTCCCCGAGTACGAATCGCCCACAGCCCAGCCGCCTTCGCCCTGCCCGTCAGCCGCGTCCTCAGTCGGCGCCGGCTCTTGGCCTTGTTCCTGGTCCTGGCCCTGGTCCTGGTCCGGCGCCTGGTCCTCGGCCTGGTCCTGGGCCGACGGTTCCTCCGGGGCCGCGCTCGCTGCCGCCTCCGTTTGATCGCCGTTCGACCCATCGCCGTTCCCACAACCGCCCAGTTGAGCGGTCAGGACCATGGCGAACACCAGCGCGGCGGCGCGCCCCAACGGGCTGCGGCTGTTGTGGGACAAACGTGTCACGGCGGCGGCTCCTTGGATCCCTCGGCTCCGCCCAGCCTAGCCGCCCATCCCCGCCGCCGCCATGAGGACAGGTCGGCGGCTACCAGGCGGGTGGGTCGGGGGTCGGCCACGGCCGAGAGGAGCGCCGGGCCGGGGACGGGGACTGGGCGGCGGGGACTGGGCGGCGGGCTCTGGGCGGAAGACCAGAGCCCGGGTCGGCGACTGACGAATTGGCGACGCCCGGTGAGCTTTGGGCGGCGCGCGATGGCCGGGCGGGCGAACGGCGGTTTACACTTGGCTGTTCGCATAACCGGCGCGGCCCGCGCCCAGCCGTGGAGATTTATGAGATCACAGACCACAGATCTAAGACCACCGATTAGAGAATCAGAGATATAGGACGATGACGGAGACGACCTGGTTGACCCAGGAAGCCCACGACCGGCTGGCCCGCGAGTTGGAGTTCCTCCAGGGCGAGGGCATGGCCGAAGTGGTCAAGAAGATCGAGGCCGCCCGCGCCGAAGGCGACCTCAAAGAGAACGGCGGCTACCACGCCGCCCGCGAGGAACAGGCCAAGATGGCCGGAAGGATCGCGTCATTGAAGGCGCTGCTCCGAAACGCGCAGGTGGGCGGGGCGCCCACGGATTCCTCCAGCGTCCAGCCCGGGATGGTGGTGACGGCCGCCATAGGCGGCCGGGAGCGGGATTTCCTGCTCGGCTCGCGCGAGGTCGCGGCCGGCTCAGACCTGACGGTCTACTCCGAACAGTCCCCGATCGGCGCCGCCCTGGTGGGCGCCAAAGTCGGCGACACCCGCGACTACACAACGCCCGCCGGCAAACAGGTCAGCGTCACAGTCAAAGCCGTCCGGCCCTTCAGCGGCTGACACCCCGCCGCCATGGACCCGCGTCCCGCGCCAGCGGCCGTCGAATTGGTGCTGGCCTCCGCCTCTCCCGCACGCCTGGCCACCCTGAAAGCGGCTGGGATCGACCCGATTGTGCTGGTCACAGATGTGGACGAGGACCAGGTTCTAGCCCGCGCCAAGATCCTCGAGCCGGGTCTGGGCCCGGCCGCCCAAGTGCTGACCCTGGCCCGCGCCAAGGCCGAGGCCGCCGCCCGCCAGGCCCCGCCAGGGGCGCTGGTGCTCGGCTGCGACTCGATGCTGGAGCTCGACGGACAGGTCCTCGGCAAACCCTCCGGGCCGGAAGACGCCAAGCGCCGCATCCGCGACCAGGCGGGCCGCGAAGCGGTCCTGCGCACAGGGCATTGGCTGCTCGGCCCGGCCCCGTCCGGCGCCGGGCGGGAGCGGCCGGCTGAAGGCGCGGCATCGGGCACAATTGTGCGGTTCGGCCAAATGACCGACGCCGAAATCGACGCCTACGTGGCCACCGGCGAACCCCTCCAAGTGGCCGGGGCTTTCACCATCGACGGGCTGGGAGGGCCGTTCATCGACGGGATTGACGGCGACCATCACGGTGTGGTGGGGCTGTCGCTGCCGACGCTGCGGCGGTTGCTGGCGCGGCTCGGGCTCAGCCTGACGGACCTGTGGCGGCCGGGGCTTTTGTAGGGGCACCACAAAAGGCGGCGGCGGACGTGGCCGCTCGGGCCGAGGGCGCCGGGCGGGCGCGCGGCCTAGCGTGTAATGGTGTTCTCCAGCCTGTTGATCGCCAATCGCGGGGAGATCGCGGTCAGGATCGCGCGGGCCTGCGCCGACGCCTCGGTGCGTTCGGTGGCGGTGTACGCGCCGGAGGACCGGGACGCCATGCACGTCCGGGTCGCCGACGAGGCGTTCGCGCTGGCGGGCGAGTCGGCCGCGGAGACGTACCTCAACCCGGCCGCGATTGTCGAGGCCGCGGCCCGCGCCGCCGCCGATGCCGTCCACCCCGGTTACGGGTTCTTGGCCGAGTCCGCCGCGCTGGCGCGGGCGGTGGCGGACGCCGGGCTGATTTGGGTGGGGCCGCCGCCGGACACGCTGGAATTGGTCTCTGACAAGGTTTCAGCGCGGGCTCTGGCCGCAGGCGCGGGCGTGGCCATGGTCCCGGCCAGCGCCGGGCCGGTGGCGGACGCCGCCGAAGTCACGGCCTTCGGCCAGGAGCACGGTTATCCGCTGGTCATCAAGGCCTGCCACGGCGGCGGCGGGCGCGGCATGCGGGTGGTGCGGGCGGCCGATGACGCCGCCGAGGCGCTGGCGGCCTGTCAGCGCGAGGCGCTGGCGGCGTTCGGGCGGGCGGAATGCTTCGTGGAGCGGTTCCTGGAGCGCCCCCGGCATGTTGAGACGCAATGCCTGGCGGACGCCCACGGGCGGGTGGCGGTCCTGTCGACCCGCGATTGCTCGGTCCAGCGGCGGCATCAGAAACTGATCGAGGAGGCGCCGGCGCCGTTCTTGACCGCCGCCCAGGACGCGGCCCTGGCCTCCGCCTCCCGCGCCCTGCTGGCGCGGGCCGGCTACTGCGGGGCCGCCACCTGCGAGTTCTTGATCGCGCGCGAGGGCGAAGTCTTCTTCATGGAGATCAACCCGCGCCTGCAGGTGGAGCATCCCGTGACCGAGGAGGTCACCGGCGTGGACCTGGTGCGCGAGCAGTTGCGGATCGCCGCCGGCGAGCCGCTGGGTTACGACTGCCTTCCGGCCGCCGGGCACGCCATCGAGTTCCGCATCAACGCCGAGGACCCAGCCGCCGGCTTCCTGCCCGTGCCGGGGGTGATCGCCGCCCTGCGGTTGCCCGGCGGGCCGGGCGTGCGCTGCGACTTCGGTTATGAGGCCGGCGACGCGCTGACCGGCTCTTTCGATTCGCTGATCGGCAAAGTGATTGTGCGCGGGCGCGACCGGGCGGAGGCCCTGGCCCGCGGGCGGCGGGCGCTGCGCGAGTTGAAAGTCGAGGGCGTCGGCACGGTTCGCGGCTTGCAGCGGGCGGTGTTGGAAGCGGCGGACTTCGTTGCCGCCGGGGCGGACGTTCTCCCGGGCGCGGGGGCGGACGTTCTCCCGGGCGCGAGGGCGGACGTTTTCCCAGGCGCGGGGGCGGACGTTCTCCCGGGCGCGGGGTCAGAGGGCGTCCCAGGCGCCGGCGCTGATATGTCCCCTGGCGCGGGCGGTTTCGCGGTCCACACGCGCTGGATCGAGGAGGAGTTCGCGCCGGTGGTGGCGGCCTTGCCGCCGGCTGGCGGCGACGGGACGGCCGCGCCGGGCGCCGGGCCGACGGCCCGAATGGTGGTCGAGGTTGGCGGCAAACGCCTGGAAGTGGTGCTGCCGGTGGCGCTGGCTGGCGTTTCTGCGGCCCCTGGCGCGACTGGCGGCGCTGGCGGCGGACATGGCGCTGGGAGCCGCGCGGACGGCATCGGCGGCGTTGGCGGCGGGCCGGGGGCGCCCCGGCGTTCGGCCCGGAGAACCGCGGGCTCGAGCGTGGGCGGGTCGGCGGACGGGTCGGTCGCGGCGCCGATGCAGGGGACGGTGGTGCGCGTGCCCGTGGCCGAGGGCGACGTGGTCGCCGAGGGCGACCTGCTGGTGGTGCTTGAGGCCATGAAAATGGAGCAACCCCTGACCGCGCCGCGCGCCGGGCGGGTGCGGGCGCTGGCCGCCGCCCCTGGCGAGCGCGTGCCCACCGGGCACATCCTCTGCGTCATCGACCCCCCGTCCTGACCGCCCCGGCCGAAGATGCGGGAATCATCGCCATCCGCTCGGGCGCGGCGCGGGGCTGGCGCGGGCCGGGCGCGGGTCAAGCGCGGCGCGGACGCGGGCCGGGTCAGGTCGGGTCAGGTCGGGCCAGGTCAGGGCGGCGAGGATCGGGGCGGCCGCGTCGAGGACGGCTTGCTTGGCCGCGGCCCGGGGTTGGAGCGGCGAGGGCCGCGGCGGCGAGGGTGTTGGCCTCGATCGCCGCGCCCGACTTGACTGAGCTGGAGGCCCGCGACCGGCGGGGTCACGGACCATATAGGGCAGTGATATAGGGTACGCTGGTGGCATGCTGAAGACCAGCGTTTACCTTGACGAGGAGTTGAAATCCCAGTTGAGCGGGGTGTCGGAGCGAACCGGACGCTCCGAGGCGGACCTGATCCGGGAAGGCGTCGAACAAGTGGTGAGCCGGTACCGGGGCGAGCGGGAGCGGGTCA
>JAITIG010000060.1 GCA_031279575.1 Bifidobacteriaceae bacterium | reverse complement strand
CCCGCCCCAGTTGCGCGCCCCAGTTGCGCGCCGCTGGCCGCGCCAGTCCGCAGTCCGCCCCGCCCGCCGGCCCGGGCTGCCACAATGGAGCCCAAGGAGGCGCCATGACCAAGGTCGGGATCACCGGTCACCGGGTGATACCTGAGGCCGCGCTGGATTATGTGGCCGGCCGCATCGAGAGCTTCTTGGCCCGCCAGGCAGCCCCTTTGGTGGGCTACAGCAGTCTGGCGGCCGGCGCGGACCAGCTATTCGCGCAGTTGGTGCTGCGCGCGGGCGGCGAGTTGGTCGCGGTCATACCCTGCGACGGCTACGAGTCCACCTTTTGCCCTGATACCCTGCGGGTTTACCAGGAGCTTGTGGCCCGGGCCGGTCAAGTGACCACCTTGGAGTTCCCCCAGCCGGGCGATCCCGCCTACATTGCGGCCAGTCACGTCGTCGTCTCCATGAGCGACGTGGTGGTCGCCGTCTGGGACGGAGGCCCTGCGAACCGCCGCGGCGGCACCGCGGACACGGTCTGGGCGGCCTGGCGGCGCGGCATCCCGGTCCTGAACGCTTGGCCCCAGGCCGCCCGCCGCTAACTCCCCAGGCCAAGTGGCCGCTTGGCCCCCGCCCGCCGGCGGGGGCCGGTAGATCAATATTCCCAGGGACAAGTTCCCAGGCCAGGGCGCTAGGCGGGCGCCGGGCGGGGGCCAAACACCGCCGTGCCCAGGCGCACCATGGTGGCGCCCTGCGCGATGGCGAGCTCAAGGTCCCCGCTCATGCCCATCGACAATTCCACCGCCTCGGCCGTGCCGGGCAGGCCGCTAGCCGCCACCTGGTCGCGCACCGCGCGCAGCCGGGCGTAGGCGCGGCGGATGCGGGCGGCATCGTCCGTGAGGGGGCCAACCGTCATGAAACCGGTCAGCTTCAAGCCCTCCAAAGCCGCCACCGCGGTTGCCAGGGCGGCGGCTTGAGCCGGCTCGACACCCGCTTTGGTGGCTTCGCCCGACGTGTTGACCTGCACCATCACGTCTAACGGGGCTGGGCGGCCAATCGCCCGGGCGTTCAGGCGTTGGGCCAAGCGCGCCGAGTCCACCGTTTGGACGCAGTCGGCCCAGCGCAGGGCGGCGTTGACCTTGTTGCTCTGCAGCGGCCCGATGACGTGCGCCTGGTGCGGCCAGCCCGCCAGTTCGGGGCCCTTGGCGACAAGTTCTTGCACCCGGTTCTCTCCGATCACCGCGGCGCCCGCCGCCAGCGCGGCCCGGATGGCGCCGACTGGCTGGGTCTTGGTGGCGAGCAGCAGGCGTACGGCCCCGGCCGGGCGGCCCGCCGCGGCGCAGGCGGCCTCGATCCGCTCCCAGGCCTGCCCCAGCCGCGCCGCGATCAGCCCCGCCTCAGCCTCGACCGGCCGATCCGCGCCCGCCGCGCCACCCCGGCCAGGCGCGCTCGGCGCCGATCCGCTCGCCAGGCCGCCAGCCTGCCATCCCCGGCCAGGCAGGCCCACCGCGCCCGCCTGGCTCGGCTCGCCGCGCCCCCCATCGGCGGACCGGGGCTCAGTCGAGTTCGCGTCGGTGTCAGGCCGGCCCACTCGCCGCCCCGGCAGCCGCCATCTGGTTGTTCTTCAAACGCACGGGCACAACCATGACAGGGCAGCGGGCGTGATGCAACACGGCCTGGCTGGTCGAGCCCAGCAGCAGCCCAGAGAACCCGCCCCGGCCCCGGCTTCCCACCACCAGCAGGTCGACCGACCCAGACACCTCCACCAAGAGCGCCGATGCCGTGCCGTCCAGCGCGTGGTGCCGCACGGTGAAGCTTTCCGGCAGTTCGCGGTCGCGCAACTCGTCTTCGATGATGCGCCCGACTTCCGCCTCTAGCTCGGCCAGCAGCGCCGAGTGGTCCACCTGCCCCGGGGCCCAAGCCAGCAGGTTGGTCCCGGCCGCTATCGGCATAGAGGAGAAGGCGATCAGCTCGGCTTCCCAGTCGATGGCTGCGTCGACGGCGTGCCTCAACGCCACCCGCGACGCCTCCGACCCGTCCACGCCGACCACGATCTTTCGCACCGGCCGCGACGGATCCGGGTCAGACGGCGCCCCAAGATCTGCCAGCCCCGCCGCCGCACCAGCTCCGTCCAGTCCGCCCCCCGCCGCCGCCGCACCGCCCGCAGCCGCTCCCGATGCCGACGCCGGTGCGGCGCCGTCCCCAGTGGGCACCCCAGCCCCAGCCCAGCCGCCGCCCGCAGACGAGCCGGCCGCAGCCGCCGCGTCGTTTTGGGATCCGCCGCTGGCGGCATCGCTGGAAGGGGTCCAACCGGCCGGCACCACCACCGTGGGGCAATAGGCGTGGACGGGCAGCGCGGTGCTGACTGTGCCCAGCAGCCGCTCGGCGAAGCCGCCCTTGCCCCGGGTGCCCACCACCACCAAGTTCGCCTGCTTCGAATGGTCCACCAGCACACCCGCCGCGTCGCCGATCTGGCTGAGGCCTTCGACCTCGGAATGCAGGCGCTGGGCGGCGGTGACAGCGCCATCGACCACGGCATCGGCGCCTTGGGCCAAGGCGGTGCTGCCAAGCTCGCGCAGGGCCGCGTCGGCCGAGGTGCCGCCAAACCGCGGCACTGTGTACGCGCAGACCACGCGCAGGCGCGCGCCCTTCCGCCGGGCGGCATGCGCCGCCCACTCGAGCGCGTTGGATGAGGCTCTCGATCCGTCAACACCGACCAGGACCACTGGCTTGTCAGGCTCCACGTCCCCCCGCTCCTTTGCACCCTTGCCCGGAACTCCGTCTGGCACCCTCGTTTTACCACTCCGTGGCATGAAGATGGAACATAGCCTACAGGAGCGTTGCAAAGCCGAGGCTTCCCGCCCGGCCCGCCGGCGGCACCACTCGCGCCGACCAGCGCTGCCGCCCCGCCTGGCAAGCCCGCGGCTGCGCCCGCCCGCCGCGCTGCGGGACGGGGTCTTGGCTGCGGGACCGCTCCGGGCCCACCTGCGGTTGGGTTTGGGGTTGGTTTGGGGTGTTTTTGGGTTGTGGTTCGCGCCGGCGGCGTCCTACTCTCCCACCGGGCCTCCCCGGCAGTACCATCGGCGCTGGGAGGCTTAGCGACCGGGTTCGGCA
>JAITIG010000039.1 GCA_031279575.1 Bifidobacteriaceae bacterium | reverse complement strand
GCCCGGGGGTGGGGGGCGGCCAGAGCCGCCTGGTACCCGGGGACCTGGGGGGGGGCGGCCTTGGCCTGGGCCGCCCCGCTGGCCTGGGCGGGGGCGGGGCCTGGGGGGGTGGGCGCGGGGGCGGCGCAGGCGGCCAGCCCCAAAACAGCCAAGGCGGCCGCCAGGGCGGCCTTGCGGGGAGGGCTCTTCACGCGTTCACCCTAGCCCCCGCCTCGGCGGCGCGCGAGGGGCGGGCGGCGGGGGCGGGTGGGGCGGGGACCGGCTAGGCTGTGGCGGTGCCCGCGCTGCCTCCCCCGCATCCCTCCGGGGCCCGGGCGCCGGCGCTGCCGCCTGATCGCGTGCCGCGCCATGTGGCGGTGGTGATGGACGGCAACGGGCGTTGGGCCAAGGCCCGGGGGCTGCCCCGCACCGAGGGCCACCGGGCGGGGGAGAACGCTTTGGTGGAGGTTGTGGCCGGGGCTATCGAAGCTGGCGTGGGCTGGCTCTCAGCCTACGCCTTCTCCACCGAGAACTGGAAGCGATCGCCTTCTGAGGTGCGGTTCCTAATGGGCTATTCGCGTCAGGTGCTGCGCCGGAGGCGCGACCTGTTCCACTCTTGGAACGTTCGCATCCACTGGGCCGGCCAGGCGGAGCGCCTGTGGCCCTCGGTCATTAGGGAACTGGAGCAGGCCGTCGAGCTGACCCGGGCCAACACCGGGCTCAACCTGACCCTGTGCGTCAACTACGGCGGCCGGGCCGAGATCGCCCGGGCCGCCCGCCAAGCCGTCCAAACCGCCCTGGCCGAGGCCTGGGCGGACGGGCCGCCCGCCCTGCCGGCGGACCCGGAGCAGCGGGCGGACGGCATCGGGCAGCTGGTGGAGCGGGCCCTGAGCGAGGAGCGGCTGGGGCGGAACCTGGCCACCCCGGAGGTGGACCTGTTCTGGCGCACCAGCGGCGAGGCGCGGCTGTCAAACTTCCTGCTCTGGGAATCGGCCTACGCCGAGCTGGTCTTCACCGACAAACTGTGGCCGGACGTCGACCGGCGGGACCTGTGGGACGGCATCGCCCAATACGCCGGGCGGGCCAGGCGCTACGGCGCCGCCTAAGCCGGGCCCACCCGGCAGGCCGGGCACAGGCCCGTGATCTCCAGCGAGTGCCTGACCTGCGTGAACCCCGCGGCGCGGGCCACCTGCTCGGCCCAAGCCTCAAAATCGGGGCCGTCCGCGACCGCCGAGGCGCCGCAAGCCCGGCACACCACATGGTGGTGGTGGCCCTCCTCGCCGCACACCCGGTAGAGCGTCTCCGCGCCGTCCACCTGGTCCACCTGCCCCTCCAGGGCCAAGGCCTGCAAGTTGCGGTAGACCGTGGCCAGCGAGACGCGCTGGCCGGCCGCGGCCAACTCCAAATGCAGCGCCTGGGCGGAGCGAAAGGCCCCGGCCCGGCGCAGCGCCTCCAACACCAGGCCCCTGGCCCGGGCGCCGCTGCGATGAGTCATGCGCTGTCCCTTCTACCTGCCCGGGCCGCCCCGGCGGTGGACCGCCGGCCGCGCGCCCGCTCGAAGACTGGCTTGCCGGCCGCCGCCGCCGCGTAGACGGCGATGGCCAACACCACAATTGTGGCCCCCGGCGGCAAATCGCACCAATACGCCGCCACCAACCCGGCCGCCCCCAGGGCCGCGCCCAGCAGCGCCGCCCAGGCCATGGTCCGCCCGAAGGACCGCGCCGCCAGCTGGCTGATCGCCACCGGCACAATCATCAAAGCGCTCACCAGCAGCAAGCCCACCACCCGCATGGCGACTGTGACGGTCAAGGCCGCCAGCGCCGCCGAGGCCACGTTCCAAGCCCGGGTGGGCAGGCCGCAGGCGCGGGCGAACGGCTCGTCGGAGCCGGCCGCGAACAGCGCCCAGCGCCCCGCCAGCCCGGCCGCCAGAATCAAGACCGCCAGCACGGCCGTGGTGGCCACATCCGATGGCGACAAAGTCGACAGCGAGCCGAACAAGTAGGCCACCAAAGTGGCCGAGGTCCCGCCCGCCACCTTGATCAGGGCCGCCCCCCCGGCGATGCCGCCGTAGAACAGCAGCGCCAAGGCCAAGTCGCCGGAGGCCCGGCCCGAAGCCCGCACCAGTTCGATGGCGACGGCCCCGACCACCGAGGCGGCCACCGCCCCCGGGATGGCCAGCGCGCCCGGGGCCAAGCCCATCGCGGCGCCGATCAGCCAGCCCAGCGCCACCCCCGTCAGCGCCACGTGGCCCACGCCATCGCCCAGCAGGGCGAGGCGGCGCTGCACCAGGAAGGTCCCCACCACCGGCGCGGCCGCGCCCACCAGCAGGGCCACCACCAGCGCCCGCTGGATCAGCGGGTCGCCCAGCATCTGGGACCAGTAGCCCCAGTAGCCCAACCCGCCCGCGCTCACGCCCGCACGTCCAATTCGGGGGCGCGCCAGCCGCGCTGCCCGGCCGGGTCGTGGTGGTGGTGGGTTGCCTGGCCCTGGGCCACCTCGGCCAAGGGCCCTTCCGCCGCCACCCGCCCGCCTGCCAGGACCACGCCGCGCTCCAAATAGTCCCGGAACGGGCCCGGCTCGTGCAGCACCACCAGGCAGGTCAGGCGGCCGATGGCGCGCAGCGCCTCCACCAGCGCCGCCTGGGAGGCCGCGTCCACCCCGGCCAGCGGCTCGTCCATGATGAGCAGTTCCGGCTGGCGGGCCAGGGCCCGGGCCAACAGCACCCGCTGGCGCTGGCCGCCGGACAAATCGGACACCCGCTGGCGCGCCAGCGGGCCCAGGCCAACCTGCTCCAGGGCGGCCAGGGCGCGGGTCTTGGCGCCTCGGGGCGGGAAGGGGCGCCGCCCGGTCAGCTGGCCCGCCAGCACAATCTCCAAGGCGGAGGTCGGCACCCCGGCGCCGGCCGGCGAATCCTGCGGCACATAGGCCAGCCGCCCCCACGGCACCGCCCGCCCCGGCGCCTGGCCAAACAATCGCACCGTGCCGCCGCTTGGCGCCACCAGCCCCAGCAGCGCTTTGACCAGGGTGGACTTGCCGGAGCCGTTCGCCCCCAGCAGGGCGACGCGCTCGCCTTGGCCCAATCTGAGGCTCAAGTCCCGCAGCACCGGGTGGCCCCCCAGCGCCACGCTCAGGCCGGCCGCTTGGGCCAGCGCCGTCACGGTTGGACCAGCCCCGCCTCCAAGGCCGCCAGGTTGGAGCGCATGGCCGCCAGGTAGCCGCCGCCGCTGTCCGTCTCGATCGGGTCGAGCCGCCCGGTGGCCAGCCCCAGGTCGCCGGCGATGGCCTCGGCCGTCTTGGGCGAGGCCAGCTCCTCGAAGTAGATCGTGGCCACCGGCAGGTCGCCGATCTGCTGCTTGACCTCCGCCAGGCGGGCGGGGGTGGGCTCGGCCTCCGGGTCTATCCCGGAGACGGCCAGTTGGACCAGGTTGTAGCGGGCGGCGAAGTAGTTGAAGGCGGCGTGGGTGGTCACCAGCGGCGCGCCCGCGAACGGCGCCAGGCCGGCCGCCAGCTCGGAGTCGAGCTCGGCCAGCTGCGCCCGGACGCCCTCGGCCCGCTCGCGGTAGCCCGCCGCGCCCGGCGGGTCGGCCTCGGCCAGGGCCTCGGCGATCGGGTCGGCGGCCAGGGCCAGGCGGGTCGGGTCGAGCCAGAAGTGGGGGTCGTCCCCCTCCAGGCCCACGATCGGGCCCAGGTCGAGCGCCTGCGCCGGGGGGTTGGCGGCCACGGCATCGTCCACGGCGGCTTGGAAGCCGGCCAGGGTGACCAGGAGGTCGGCCTGGCCCAGGGCGGAGACTTGGGACAGCTCGAGCTCGGCGTCGTGGGGCTCGGCGCCCGCCGGGGTCAGGCTGGCGACGGGCACCTGCGCCCCGGCGATCTCCTGGGCGAGCCACTGCAAGGGGTAGAAGGAGGCCACCACCTGCGGGCCGCCGGCGCCGGCGGGGTCGGTGGAGCCGGCCGGGGCGGCGCACCCGGTCAAGCTGGCGGCGGCTAGGGTTAGGGCGAGGGCGGTGGCGGCGGCTGGGCGCGGCGGGATCTCAAACACGCGAACGATTATCATCCGCGCATGGGGCCCGGTCAAATCCAATAAGCTTTCCTCCCATGGCTCCTTCCTCCACCATCGACCAAGTCATCTCGCTGGCCAAGCGCCGCGGGCTGGTCTACCCCTGCGGCGAGATCTACGGCGGCACCCGCTCGGCCTGGGACTACGGCCCGCTGGGCGTGGAGCTGAAGGAGAACATCAAACGGCAGTGGTGGCACACCATGGTGACCGCCCGCGAGGACGTGGTGGGGCTGGACTCCTCGGTCATCTTGCCGCGCCAAGTCTGGGAGGCCTCCGGGCATGTGGCCGTGTTCACCGACCCGCTGATCGAATGCACCAACTGCCACAAGCGCTTCCGCGAGGACACCTTGGTGGACGAGTTCGCCCAGCGCAAAGGCCGCCCGCCCGAAGGCGGCCTGGCCGGCCTGCCCTGCCCGGCCTGCGGCGCCCGGGGGCAGTGGACCGAGCCGAAGCAGTTCTCCGGCCTGCTGCGCACCTACCTGGGCCCGGTCGAAGACGACAAGGGCCTGCACTACCTGCGCCCCGAGACCGCCCAGGGCATCTTCGTCAACTTCGCCAACGTGCTGGCCTCCTCGCGCAAAAAGCCGCCCTTCGGCATCGGGCAAGTGGGGAAGTCGTTCCGCAACGAGATCACGCCCGGCAACTTCATCTTCCGCACCCGGGAGTTCGAGCAGATGGAGATGGAGTTCTTTGTCGTGCCCGGCACCGACGAGGAATGGCACCAGTATTGGATCGACCAGCGCACCGCCTGGTACACCGACCTCGGCATCAAACCGGCCAACCTGCGCCACTACGAGCACCCCAAAGAAAAGCTGTCCCACTACTCCAAGCGCACGGTGGACATCGAGTACCGCTTCGGCTTCCAAGGCAGCCAGTGGGGCGAGTTGGAGGGGGTGGCCAACCGCACCGACTTCGACCTGACCACCCACTCCCAGCACTCGGGGCAGGACCTGAGCGTGTTCGACCAGGCCAGCGGCGAGCGCTACACGCCGTATGTGATCGAGCCGGCCGCCGGGCTGTCGCGCTCGGTGATGGCCTTCCTGGTCGACGCCTACGCCGAGGACGAGGCGCCCAACACCAAAGGCGGCGTCGACAAGCGGACGGTCCTGCGCCTCGACGCCCGCCTGGCGCCGGTCAAAGCGGCCGTCTTGCCGCTCTCGCGCCACGCCGATCTTTCGCCCAAAGCCCGCGATCTGGCCGCCGAGCTGCGCAAACACTGGAACATCGAGTTCGACGACGCGGGCGCCATCGGGCGGCGCTACCGGCGCCAAGACGAGATCGGCACGCCGCTGTGCGTCACCGTCGACTTCGACACCCTCCAAGACGAGGCCGCCACCATCCGCCACCGCGACTCGATGCGCCAAGAGCGGGTC
>JAITIG010000231.1 GCA_031279575.1 Bifidobacteriaceae bacterium | reverse complement strand
TCCACCGTGTAGTAGCCGGCCTCGGCCACCACATCGACCACGGCGCCGCCCTCCACCAGCAGCATCGACATGTTGGTCGGCACCACCACGCGGGAGCCGGAGGAGACGATGTCGCTGGTGCCCTTGGTGTTGGAGCCGCGCGCATTGGGCCGCAGCGGCCCGCCCCGGATCAGCAGCGTGTCCTGCTTCATCAGCTCTTCCGGCACGCCGATGGCGTCTAGCCACTGGTCCCCCAAGGAGCCGCCAACCGCCCCGAACGCCGCTTTGATAAGTCCCATGAGTCAGCCTTTCCGCCTTTGGTCGCGCTGGGACAAGCCTACCCGCACCGGCTCTCAGGCGGGCGGGCGGCCTTCGGCCGGGCCGCGGCGGGCCGTCCCGGCGGAGCGGCGCGGGTCGGCGGTGGGCGCGCGGCGCCATTGCGGCGCCGCGTCCAGGTCCTGGCCGGGGCCTTCGGGCAGGGCGTCGCCGGCCACCAAGGGCTGCCAGGCCGGCCGCCCGCCGCCGGCCGGCGGCGGGCCGGGCGCGGCCTGGGCCTCGTCCCCGCTCAGCAACTCCTCCCAGCTGGACCCCGGCCCAGCCTCGGTTGGGGCCCAACTCGGCGGCGGGCCGGCCTCAGCGCCGGCGCCGCCCGCGGGGGGGTGCGGACCCCAGGAGTCGCCGCCCGCCGGGCGGGCGGGGGCAAACCCGCCGAAGTCTCCCCAGGCGGCGTCCACCGCCCCAGGCTCGGCGCCGCCAGGCGGGCCCCAGGCGCCGCGCGGGGCGGGCTGGCCGGCCGCGCCCCAGTCCGCGCTGGCCGCCCGGGCGCCGGGCGCTTGGGACCGGTCCGCGGCCGGCCAGGCGCCCCAGCCGTCTGCCAAATCGGGGGCCGGCTCGCCCGGCGCCGCCTCGGCCGGCGCCCCGCCGTCCCCCGGCGAGGCCGCCTCCGGCGGCCTGGCGCCTTGGCCGCCGGGGCGCCGGCGCGGGCTCAGGTCGCCGGCGAAGCCCCAGGCGGCGGGACCAAAGTGGTCTTCGCCCGGGTTGACGGCGGGCCTTGGGGCAAGGTCGGCGCCCGGAGCGGGCTGCGCGGGGGCCCGGGCGGAGTCAAAGGCCGGCAGAGCGGGCCTGGGCCCCGGCCCCGGCCCCGGCCTGGCCGCCGGCGGGAAGCTGGGCGGCAGCTGGTCGCCCTCGGCCCCGGGCGGCAGCCGGTCGCCCTCGGCCCCGGCCGGCGCGCCCCGCTCAAGTTGGCGCCGCCGGCCCAAGATGGGCCGCCGCGGCGGGAATGAGGGTGGCAAGCCGCCACCGGAGTCCTGGCGCATGGCGTAAGAGTAGGTCGCCAATCTGTGAGGGAGATGGCACCGGCCCAAACCGGTCTGGCGACTACAGATGCTATACGCCGCCGCCCCCAATGGGCCAACCGCGCCGCTCGGCCAGGCGGCCCCGGCCAAGCCCCCCAGCCCCCGCCGGGGCGCCTAGCGCCCCTCCAACCAGGCAGCTAGCCAGCGTTTCAGCGCCGCGGCGTCATTCGGCAGGTCGACCGCGTGGCGCCCGGCCTCGAGCAGCCCGGCGAAGCGCGGCGGGACCGGCGGGGCGAAGCCCACCGCCTCGGCAATGGTCTGGGCGAACTTCACCGGCAAGGCCGTCTCCAGGACCACAATCGGCCCCGCCACCCCCGAGCCGGCCGCGACATGGACGGCATCGGCCGTGTGGGGGTCCACCAGCAGGCCGTGGTCGCGCCACAGGCGGCGGATGGCGGCCAAGCGGTCGGCGTGGCTGGAGGCGCCGGAGACAAACCCGAAGCGCTGGCGCACCCCGGCGAACTCAGGGGTGGCGCCGAGGTCGAAGCAGCCGTCTCGCGCCAGCGCCCGGCCAAACAAGGCCGCCACCCGGGCGCCGTCGCGGCCCAGCAAATCGGCCGCGAAGCGCTCAAAGTTGGACGCCTTCGAGATGTCCATCGACGGGCTGGAGGTGGCCACGGTCTGGGCGGCGGCGCGGGGGCGGTACAGGCCGGTCTGGAAAAACTCGTGCAGCACGTTGTTCTCATTGGTGGCCAGAATCAAGGCGTCGACCGGCAAGCCCATCTGGCGGGCCACGTGCCCGGCCAGGATGTTGCCGAAGTTGCCCGTCGGCACGGCGAAGGAGACCCGCTCCTGGCCGGTTTGGAAGTAGGCCGCGAAGTAGTACGCCACCTGGGCCGCCACCCTGGCCCAGTTGATCGAGTTGACCGCCCCGAGGCGCCAGCGGGCCTTGAAGGCGGCGTCCAGGTTGAGGGCTTTGACCAGGTCTTGGCAGTCGTCGAAGACCCCGTCGATGGCGATGTTGGCCACCGACGGGTCGTCGATCGAGTACATCTGGGCCTGCTGGAACGGGGTCATCCGCCCCCGGGGGGTGAGCATGGCGACTTTGATCCGCGCCCGCCCCTCCAGCGCGCGCTCGGCCGAGCTGCCGGTGTCCCCCGAGGTGGCGCCCAGCACGGTCAGCCAAGTGCCGCGCCGCGCCAGCTCGTGCTCGAACAGCTCGCCCAGCAGCTGCAGGGCCAGGTCTTTGAAGGCGGCGGTCGGCCCGCCGGCCAGGTGCGCCAGCCATAGCTGGCCCGCGCCTATCCGCTCGACCGGCGCGATGGCCGGGTCGGAGAACTTCTCCGCCGTGTAAGCCCGCCGCGCCAGCCGGGCGATGCCGTCCGGGCCGTATTCCGGCGCGAACAGCTCCAGCACGGCGCCGGCCAGCGCCGCGTAGCCCTCCCGGGCCCAAAGCCCGCGCCACTGCTCAAGGCGGGCGGGGCCGGTTTGGGGGTAGCGCTCGGGCAGGTAGAGCCCGCCGTCCGGGGCCAGGCCCGCTAACAGGATGTCGGCGAAGGGCAGCCCGGCCGCGCCTGGCAGCGCCCTGGTGGAAACGTAGCGCACGGTTCCCCAGCCTAGCGGCGAGGCGGCCCGCGCACATTTGTGCAATCGCGGCGAAATAATGGTCAAGGCTGGCGCGGCGGATTAATCTGCCTGTGAGGCGGTCAAGGGCTGACCGCCGAAGGCTCTCGTGCGAAAGGTTTGGTGGCTCCGCGTGAAGACCCTCAATGCCGACCTGGTGGTGATTGGCGGCGGCTCAACCGGCTGCGGCGTGGCCCGCGACGCCGCCATGCGCGGCTTCGCAGTCGCGCTGGTGGAGCGGGCGGACATCGCCCAAGGCACATCCGCCCGCTTCCACGGCCTGCTCCACTCCGGGGGGCGCTACGCCGTCTCGGACCCGGAATCGGCCGCCGAATGCGCCCAGGAGAACGCCATCGTCAAACGCATCCAGCCCGGCGCGGTGGAGGACACCGGCGGGCTGTTCGTGGCCTTGGAGGGGGACGAGGCGGCCTTCGGCGACAAATTCCTGCGCGGCTGCGCCGCGGCGGGCGTGCCCCACGAGGAGATCGCGCCGGCGGCGGCGCTGCTCCTAGAGCCCCGCCTCAACCCCAGGCTGACCCGCGCCGTCAAGGTGGCCGACGGCGCCATCGACGGCTGGGCGATGGCGTGGGGCGCCATCCGCTCAGCCGTCGCCTACGGCGCGCGCGTCATGCGCTACACCGAGGTCAACGGGATCGAGCTGCGCCACGGGCGGGTCGCCGCCGTGCGCTGCCGCGACCGCAAAGCCGGCCAGGACATCTTGATCGAGACCGGTTTTGTGATCAACACCACCGGGCCGTGGGTGGGCCAGGTGGCCGCCCTGATGGGCATCGACGACATCGACGTGGTGCCCGGCCAAGGCGTCATGGTGGGGGTGGCGCACCGCCTCGCCAGCCGCGTCATCAACCGCCTGACCAAACCCGGCGACGGCGACATCCTGGTGCCGGCCCACACCATCTCGGTCATCGGCACCACCGACACCCCGGCTGCCGACCCAGACCAGTTGACGATGCCGCGGGCCAAAATCCAGCAGATGCTCGATTCCGGCGAAGCCCTGGTGCCGGGCTTCCGCCAGGCCCGCGCGCTGCACTCCTGGGTGGGGGCGCGCCCCCTGATCAAGGACTCGCGGGTGGCGGCGACCGACACCCGGGGCATGCGCCGCGGCATGTTTATCTTCGACCACGCCGAGCGCGACGGGGTCGAGGGCGCCTTGACCGTGGCCGGCGGCAAGCTCACCACCTACCGGCTGATGGCGCAGCGCGCGGTCGACGCCATGTGCGACAAACTGGGCGACCAGCGCCCCTGCCGCACCGCCGACGAGCCGGTGCCCAGCCGCGAGCAGCGCATCCACCGGGTGACCGACCGCCTGGCGGCCGCCGAGGCCGGCCGGGCGGGCGACCCGCTGATCTGCGAATGCGAGCTGGTGGGCCGCGCCCGGCTGGTCGAACTGGTCAAACGCTACCCCGACAACTCTTTGGACGACTTGCGCCGGCGCACCCGCCTGGGCATGGGCCCCTGCCAGGGCGGCTTCTGCGCCCCCCGGGCGGCGGGCGCGGCCTGCCAGGAGGGCGAGTGGAGCGCCGAGCGCGCCACGGCCGCGCTGCGGTTGTTTTTGCGCAACCGCTGGGCCGGGCAGTGGCCGGTGCTGTTCGGCGACCTGCTGCGCCAGGTCGCGCTCGACCACTGGAGCTTGTACGGGGCGCTCGACTTAGCCCACGTCCCGCCCAGCCAGGAGGTGGTCCTGTGAGCGAGATGCTGGTCATCGGGGCCGGGCTGAGCGGCCTGGTGGCGGCCTGCCAACTGGCCCAGGCCGGCCTGCCCACCCGCCTGGTGGCCAAAGGGGCCGGCGGGCTGGCGCTGTCCCAAGGCACCATCGACCTGATGGGCTACCCGCCGGCCGGCGCGGCGCTGGCCAACCCCTTCGACTTCATCAGCGCGCCGCCGCCCGGCCACCCCTACGCCGCCATCGGACCGGCCAATGTGCGGCGCGGCGTCCAGGCCCTGCTCGACTTGCTGGGCCCCGATTGGATGCAAGGCGACCTGGAGGCCAACGCGGTGCTGCCGACCGCGCTCGGGGCGCTGCGCCCAACCGCGCTCTACCCCGGGTCGCTGGCGGCCGGCCGGCCGCAGGCCGGGGCGCGCTGGGCGGTGGTCGGCTTCGACCGCGTCAAGGACTTCTCCCCCGCCTTGGCGGCCGGCAACTGGAACCGGGCCGAGCTGCCCGGCGGCGGCCGCCTCCACGCCACGCCCCACCTGCTCGAGCTTCCGCCCAGCCCGGTTTTGGGCGGCCTGGACGCCAGCGCCATGGCGGTGGCCCGGGCCTTCGACCAGCCGGGGTTTAGCCAGCGGGTGGCCGAGGCGCTGCGCCCCGCCGCCAAGGCCGCCGATGCCGTCGCCTTGCCCGCCGTGCTGGGCGCGGCCGGCCAGGGGGTTTGGCGGGAACTGGGCCAGGAGCTGGGCAAACCGGTGTTCGAAGTCGGCTTGCCGCCGCCCTGCCTGCCGGGCCACCGGCTGGCCCAAACCCTGACCCAGCGCGCCCGCGAACTGGGGGTGCGGCTGGTCTTCGGCGCCGCTGTGACCGGCTTCCAAGCCGCGGGCGGCCGGGTGGTGGAGGTGACCGCGGCGGCCGCCGGGGCGCCCAAGCGCTACCCGGTGGACGCGATCGTCTACTGCCCTGGCGGGTTCGAGTCGGGGGCGATCGCGCTCGACTCGCGCTACCACCTGGCGGAGACCTTGTTCAAGCTGCCGCTGGCCAACCTGGCGCCGATCGAGCAGCTGATCGGCGAGGAGTACGGCGAGGCGCCGGCCGTGTTCCGGGTCGGGGTGCGGGTGGACGCCCAGATGCGGCCGCTGGACCAGGGCGGCGAGCCGGTCTACCAGAACCTGCGCGTGGCCGGCGGCCTGCTCGGCGGCGCCGTGCGCTGGGCGGAGAAGTCAGGCGAGGGCGTGGCCCTGGGCTCGGCTTGGGCGGCTGTCGAATCCGTGCTGAGGAGCGTGCCATGAAACCGGTGTTGGAGTTGGCGGGCCACGAGTTGGCGCGGGCCTCGCTCGACGCCTGCGTCAAATGCAACATCTGCGAGACCCAGTGCCCGGTGATGGCGGTCGCGCCGCAGTTCGCGGGGCCCAAGTTTGTCGGCCCCCAAGCCGAGCGCTTCCGCCAGGGGCAAAGCGTGGACCAAACCTTGGACTACTGCTCCAGTTGCGGCACCTGCACCTTGGTCTGCCCCCAGGGCGTCAAGATCGCCGAGCTGAACTCTCAGGCCAGGGCGGTCATGAAGCGCCACCACATGCCGCTGCGGGACAAGCTGATCTCGCAGACCAGCCTGATGGGCAAGGCCATGGCGCCGGTGGCCGGCCTGGCCAACGCGGCCCTGCGCAACAAGGCGGTGCGGGCCGCGGTCGAGGCCGGCGTCGGGGTGGGCCGCAAGGCGCCCATGCCGGTGGCCGCGGCGCAGACCTTTGCCCAATGGCTGGCCCGGCGCGCGCCGCGCGGCGCGCCCGCCCCCCGCGGCCAGGTGGTGTTCTTCCACGGCTGCGCCGGCCAGTATTTCGAGGTTGAGACCTCCAAACGGGCCGTCGAGGTGCTGGAGCGCATCGGCTACGAGGTGGTGGTCCCGGCCCAGGGTTGCTGCGGCCTGGCCCAGCAGTCCAACGGCTTGTTCGAGGGGGCGGCCAAGAGCGTGCTCAAACTGAGCCGCCAACTGCGGGCGGCGGGCCCGGATTTGACCATCGTCTCCGCCTCCGGCTCATGCACCGGCATGCTCAAGCACGAGGCCCGGGAGATCATGGGGGTTGAGGCGCCCGAGTTGGCGGATGTCTCCGCCCGGGTCAAAGACATCATGGAGTTCCTGGCGGACCTGGCCGGTCGCGGCCAACTGCCGCTGGACTTCGAGCCGATCGAGGCCAGCGTCCCCTACCACGCGCCCTGCCAGCTCAAGGGCCAGGCCATGGGCTTGCCCGCGCTGGAGGTGCTGGCCTTGATCCCCGGCCTGGCGGTGGTCGAATCCGGCCAGGCCTGCTGCGGCATCGCCGGCACCTACGGCCTGAAGAAGGAGAAGTACCAGATCGCCCAGGCGGTGGGCGCGCCCCTGTTCAAACTGATCCAAGACTCCGGCGCCGGCTTGGCCCTGTGCGACACCGAAACCTGCCGCTGGCAGCTGCGCCAGGGCGCGGGCGTCCGGGTGGAGCACCCCATCTTCCTGGTCCACCAGGCCTACGGCCTCTAGCGCGGCCTTGGCGGCGCTCCGGTAAACTTGCCGCGCCGCCTGCCGGGGCCTATAGCTCAGTCGGCTAGAGCACCACGTTTACACCGTGGCGGTCGCAGGTTCGATTCCTGCTGGGCCCACCCCCCCACCCCCCAAGCGCCTAGAGGCCTTGATTGCGGCGTAGCCGCAATCAAGGCCTCTAGCCCGCCGCAATGCCCCCGGGCGCTCGCGGCGCGGAGGCTAGGGCTTGGGCTAGGGGGACTACTTTGACCAGGGGGGCGTAGAGGGACATGACGTGGAGCGCCTTGGCGTGCGAGGCATCGTCCACGCCGGCGCAGGCCTCGGGCACCACCCAGACCTCGGCGCCCGCATCGGCCGCCGCCAAAGCCGTCGACAAGACGCAGCAATCCGTGCTCACCCCCGCCAGCACCATCCGCCCCTCCGGCCCAATTAGCCGCGCCAGCTCCGGCCCCCACTTCGAGAAGGTCGCCTTGGTCACCACCCCGCCGGCCGCATCGTGCCCCCGGACGCGGGCGGCGGCATCGGCCAACTGCGCCACCAGCTGCCACATGGGGTGCTGCGGCGGCTGCAAAGCGAACGGCCAGTCGGCGTAATACGGCGCCCAGGCGCCGCGCGGGCGGGCCGGGGCGACAAAGCGCGTGAACACCGCATCCGGCGTGTAGGCCGCCACCAGGCGCGCCACCGGCTCGACAATCTGCTCGAAGCGGGGCGTCCGCCAAGCCGAGCCCGCCTCGGCGAACACGTTCTGCATGTCGACCACCACCAGTTGGGTAGTCGACCGCCCGCTGCCGCCCTCCCCCGCGCCGCTGCTCACGCCGCCGCCTCGGGCGGCTCGGGCACCTCGGGGGGCTGCGCCGCCGGGGCGGGCGGGGCGTCCAGCGCCTCTTGGGCGCGCACCCGGCCCCGGCCCAGCAGCATGGTGCCGCCAAAACCGATCGCCAGGGCGAACATCACGCCCAGATTGGCATAAGCCCACGCCCCGTCCTTGCCGCCAACCAAACCCATGAGGTAGCCCAGCCAGTCGAGGAAGCCCGCCGCTGGAAGCTGGTTGATGATGAAACCCCAGCCCACAGCGGTGCCAACGACCATGATCGCCATTGGGCCGGGCGGCACGGCGCCATAGCGGCCCCGCCGGTCGAACAGGTCGGCCTCGGCGTAGGCCCGTTTGCGCAGCAGCACATCGGCCAGCATGATCCCGGCCCAGGCCGCGATGGGCACGCCCAAGGTCATCAAGAACTGCTGGAAGATGTCGAAGAAGGCCGAGCCGCCGAACACAATGTAGATGGTCCCCAAGATCATGATCACGCCGTCGATCCCGGCCGCGACCGGCCGGGGGATCTTGATCCCGGCCGAGATCAGGGCCAGCCCGGAGGAGTAGATGTCCAGCACCGCGCCGCCCACCAGGCCGAGGATCGCCACCAGCCCGAAGGGCAGCAGATACCAGGTGGGCAGAATGGCGGTCAGGGCGCCGATGGGGTCGCCGGAGATGCCGTCCCGCAGGGACTGGTCCGAGCCGGCCAGCAGCAAACCGAAGCCGAGCAGCAGCAGCGGGGCGATGGCGGCGCCAAAGGTGGTCCACCAGATCACGCCGCCGCTGGAGGTTTGCCGGGGCAGGTAGCGCGAGTAGTCGGCCGCCATGTTGACCCAGCCCAGGCCGAAGCCCGCCATCATGAACACCAGCGCGCCGACGAACGCCTGGGCGGAGCCTCCCGGCATCGCCATGACCGCGCCCAAGTCGATGGAGCGGAACGTCAAAGCGAAGTACCCGATGGTCAAAACTCCGGTCACAACGGTTATGACGGTCTGCATCTTCATGATCAGGTCGAAGCCGATCACCCCGCCGCCCACAATCAACACGGCCACCACCGCCAAGGCCAGCAGTTTGATGCCGCTGCCGCCGCCCGCGCCGAGCTTTTCCATGATGGTGGCGGTGGCCATGACGGCCAGCGAGGCCAGCACCGTCTCCCAGCCCACGGTCAAAATCCACGACAGCACGGCGGCCAGGCGGTTGCCGATCACGCCCAGGGCGGCGCGGGCCAGCACCATGGTGGGGGCGCCGCCGCGCTTGCCGGCCAGCGCCACCACGCCGCACAGGAAGAAGGAGAACACAATCCCCACCACACCGGCCAGGGCAGCCTGGGCGAACGAGATGCCAAAGGCCAGCACCCAGGCGCCGTAGCTGATGCCGAAGACGGAGATGTTGGCCGCGAACCAGGGCCAGAACAAGGAGGCCGGCCTGCCTTTGCGCTCGGCCTCGGCGATGACGTCTGTGCCCGCCATCTCGATTTTGATGCCGCCGCCCGCCTGGGCGCCCGCCGCCTGGGCGCGGTCCTCCAACTCAGCCATGCCGTCCCCGATTCTCGCTAGTTCGGTGGGGTGCCTGCTGGCGCGATCCGGCCAAGGTTGGCCTGTCAACTGGGCGCGCCATGGAGCAACGCTAGCAGGCCCGTCCGGCCCCGGGGCGCCTGGCGGCCGGCCCAGGCCCCGCCCCGCGGGCGGCCGGCCCAGGCCCGCCGCGCCCACCGCCCGGCCGGCGGCCCGGCAGCGGGCGGCCGAGCCGCTCAGCGCTGCGCCATGGGCACGTAATCCCGCATCACCGGGCCGGTGTAGATCTGGCGCGGGCGGCCGATCTTGTTGGCCGGGTCGGCATTCTGCTCGCGCCAGTGGGCGATCCACCCGGGCAGGCGGCCGAGCGCGAACAAGACCGTGAACATGTCCACCGGGAAACCCATCGCCTGGTAGATCAAACCGGTGTAGAAGTCCACGTTGGGGTACAGTTTGCGCTCCTGGAAGTATGGGTCGGACAGGGCCGTCTCCTCCAGCGCCAGGGCGATGTCGAGCAACTGGTCGTGGCCGGTGCGGTGGCGCAAAATGGCGTCGGCGTGCTGTTTGACGATGGCCGCGCGCGGGTCGTAGTTCTTGTAGATCCGGTGCCCAAAGCCCATCAGCTTGGCTTCCCGGTTCTTCACCCGCTGGACAAACTTGGTGACATCGCCGCCCTGCTGGCGGATCTCGGCCAGCATCTCCAGCACGGCCTGGTTGGCGCCGCCGTGCAGCGGGCCGGACAAGGCGTTGACGCCCGAGGCCACCGAGACGTACATGTTGGCGCCAGACGAGCCGACCAGCCTGACCGTGGAGGTGGAGCAGTTCTGCTCGTGGTCGGCGTGCAGGATCAACAGCACGTCGAGGGCTTTGGTGATCTCCTGGTCGAACGGGTAGGGCCGGGAGGGCACCCCGAAGGACATGCGGATGAAGTTCTCGACATAGCTTTCCGAGTCGAGCGGGTAGAGCATCGGCTGGCCGATCGAGTTCTTGTAGCCGTAGGCGGCCAGGGTTGGCACGGCGCCCATGAGGCGGTGGGTGGCGTCGTCCAAGTCCTCCGGGTCGACCAGCGGGTTGGTGTAAACAAAGGTTGACAGCATGTTGATTTGGGCTGCCAGCAGCGGCATGGGGTGGGAGCGGCGGGGCGTGGAGCGGAACATCTCCTTCAGCCGCTCGTCGATCAGGTGGTGGGCGTTGATGCAGCTGTTGAACCGCTCGAGCTGCTGCCCGGTGGGCAGTTCCCCGTGCAGCACCAGGTAGGCCACCTCCATGAAGGTGGCTTTCTCGGCCAGCTGCTCGATCGGGTAGCCCCGGTAGCGCAGCACGCCGGCCTCGCCGTCGATGAAGGTGATGGCGGATTTGCAGGCCGCCGTCGAGCCGAAGCCGATGTCAAAGGTGGTGTCGCCGGTCTCGGCCAGCAGTTTGCCGATGTTGTAGCCGTTGTTGCCGGCCGTCGCCTGGACCAGCGGCAGTTCGACGTTGACGTCCTCGTGAGCAAAGATGGCATTCCCCATTGGGTTGGCTCCTTTGAAGCAGTGAAGGGGTGCGTACCACCCAAACTTTACCCTCTCTTGTAGGACCTAACTCCCAGATCTAGCCTTTTAGCGGCGAAAACTTTATAGGACTTCCGTCCGATGCCGCCGCCCGCCCGCCAGCGCGCCCCCCGGGCGGCGGCGCTTGGCCGGTCAGTCGCCGGCCCGGAGCAGCTCGGCGACTTGGAAGGCCAGCTCGAGGGCCTGCTGGTGGTTCAGGCGCGGGTCCACCAGCGACTCGTAGCGGCGGGCCAAGGCGGCCGCGTCGATCGGCTCGGCGCCGCCCATCACCTCGGTGACATCATCGCCGGTCAGCTCCACGTGCAGGCCGCCGGGCGCCGCCCCGGCCTCGCGCAGGACCTCGAAAAAGCCCTTGACCTCGTCTATCACGGTGTCGAAGCGGCGCGTTTTGAGGCCGGCGGCGGTGGTGAAAGTGTTGCCGTGCATTGGGTCGCACATCCACACCACCGGGCGGTGGGCGGCCTGGACGGCGCGCACCAGCCCGGGCAGGACGGCCCTGACCTGGCCCGCGCCCAGGCGGGTGATCAGGCTGATGCGGCCCGGCTCGTGGCCGGGGTCGAGTTTGTCCGCCAGGCGCAGGATGTCGCTGGCGTGCGCCGCGGGGCCGACTTTGACGCCCAGCGGGTTGCGGACGCGGCTAAGCAGTTCGGCGTGGGCGCCCTCGGGCGAGCGGGTGCGCTCCCCGATCCACAAGAAGTGGGCCGAGCAGTCGTAGGGCTGGCCGCCGCGCGAGTCGATCCGGGTCAGGGCGCGCTCGTAGTCCAGCAGCAGGGCCTCGTGGGAGGCGAAGAACTCGACCATTTTGAGGGCCTCGAAGTCCGCGCCGCAGGCGGCCATGAAGCGGACGGCCTTGTCGATTTGGGCTGCCAGCTCCTCGTAGCGGGAGTAGGCCGGGTTGGCGGTGAAGCCCCGGTTCCACTCCTGGACCAGGCGCAGGTCGGCGAACCCGCCCATGGTGAAGGCCCGGATCAGGTTGAGGGTGGAGGCCGAGTGGTGGTAGGCCTCGACCATGCGCCAGGGGTCGGGGCGGCGCGCCGCCTCGGTGAAGTCGAACCCGTTGACCGCGTCGCCGCGGTAGGCGGGCAAGGTCAGGCCGCCCTTGGTCTCGGTGTCCTGGCTGCGCGGCTTGGCGTACTGGCCGGCCATCCGGCCCACCTTGACCACCGGCAGCGAGGCGCCGTAGGTCAGCACCACCGCCATTTGCAGCACGGTCTTGATCTTGTTCCGGATCCTGTCGGCCGAGGATTCGGCGAAGATCTCGGCGCAGTCGCCGCCTTGGAGCACAAAAGCTTGGCCGCGGGCGGCCTTGGCGAGCTTGTCTTTGAGCTGGTCGGCCTCGCCGGCGAAGACCAGCGGCGGCATCGCGGCCAACGCCGCCACGGCCCCCGCCAGCGCCGCCGGGTCGCCCCACTGCGGCTGCTGGGCGGCCGGCAAGGCGCGGTAGGCGTCCAATTTGGCGGCATCTGGCTGGTTCATAGCGTCTGCCAGCCTACTCGCGCCCCGCCCCGCCCCCGGCGCCCCGCGACCTGGCCGCTGGCCCGCCCCCGCCTGACGGCTGATCTGCTGCGCCGCGAGTAGGTCAGTGCGGCTGGCCGATGCCGTCCAGCAGGTCGCGGAACCACGGCTTGCCGACATCGAACACCTTGCCGCCTTTGACGCGGTCGAAGGCGATGGCGGACAGCACGCCGCCGTTGTCCTCGTCGTGGCCGATCACGCCCGGCTGGCCCGCCAAAGCGCAATCCACCGCCAAGTCCACCATCGAGCGGATCAGCAGCAGGTCGCGGTCGTTGGCGCGGGCCGAGCGCGAGAAGTAGCCCGACTTTTGGACCATCGTCTTGAGCGCGCCCATGCGCTCGGCGAACTCCCGGGCGTACCACGCGCCCGGATTGATGGTGTCCAGTTTGACGTGCCCAAACGGGTCGCGCAGGACCTCTTGGCCGGACACCTCCATCTCGTGGACAATGGTCTCGACCCCGGCCCCCTCCGACAAGAAGACGTTGACGTTGCCGATCCGGTCCATGATCTGCTTCAGGCGGGCGGACTCGGCGGCCAAGTCGAGCTCGAGCTCGGGAATGTAGACGCCGTGGATGTCCCAGCGCTCCTTGACCAGCCCGAGGGCCGGGTTCCACTCCTGTTGGCCCAGCCAGCGGCGGTACTCGGTGGCGGCGGCGGCTGTCAGCCAGCCGCAGTTGCGGCCCATCACCTCGTGGACTATGAGCATGCGCGGGTTGGAGCGGTGCTCGCCCACAATGTTCTGGGCGAAGATCGAGGTCTGCTCGGCGGCGGTCCAGGCGCCCAGCGACTGTTTGATCGGGACCACGTCGTTGTCGATGGTCTTGGGCAGGCCCACCACCGTCAGGCCGTAGCCGTGGCCTGCCAGGTAGGCGGCCAAGTCGCCGGCGGTGGTGTTGGTGTCATCCCCGCCGATGGTGTGCAGCACGTCGACCGAATCGTCCCTCAGCCGGTGGGCGGCCACCGCCAGCGGGTCTTGGCCGGCTTCGACCAGGCCGCGCCGGACCAAATCGGCCGCGTTGGTCAGCTTGACCCGGGAGTTGCCGATGGGGCTGCCGCCGTAGCGGTGCAGCAGGTGGGCTTTGGCCCGGCCCTCGGCGCCGACCAGGTAGGACTGGCCGGTCAGCAGGCCGTAGTAGCCGTACTGGTAGATCAGGATCTCGGTGCTTGGCGTCAACTCGGTGTAGCGCTCGATCAGCCCGCCCACGGCTGAGGACAGGCAGGGGGCGAAGCCCCCGGCGGTCAAGATGGCGACTCGTGTCATGGTTTCTCCTGCTCGTCTGCGGCGCTGGGCGCGGCGCCGGCTGATCCGTCGGACCATTGCGGCCCGGCGGCGCCGGCCGCGTCCTGGGGCTTTTGCGGCCCAAGCAGGCTGAGCATCTGGTACAGGGCGTCGACGTCCGCGGGGGAGTTGGGCGGCTCCAGGCCGGCCGGGCGCTGGCGGCCGCCGGGGGCGGCGTTGGGGGTCTCGGAGACGGGGATGGAGGCGCCCGAGGCGATGCGGGCCTTCATGGTGGCGGCATAGACGTCGACGTACTCTTGGCCGGAGAGCAGCATCAGGCGGTGCATGATCTGGTCTGTCACCTCGCGCAGGGCCGCCCGCTGGCCGCTCATGCCGGAGTAGTCGGCGAAGGTCATCGGCTGGCCGAAGATCATGCCCATGTTGACCCGGCTGGGCAGCCGCTGGCCGGCTGGCTGGGCCAGGTTGGTGCCGATCATGGCCACCGGGATGACGGGCGCGCCGGTCTCCAGCGCCAGGCGGGCCGCGCCCGTCTTGCCGCGGTAGAGCCGCCCGTCCGGCGAGCGCGTGCCCTCCGGGTAGATGCCGAAGAGGTGGCCCTTCTCCAAGATCTCGCGGCCTTTGTCGAGCGCCGCCAGGGAGGCTTTGCCGCCCGTGCGGTCCACCGGGATCATCCCGACGCCGCGCATGAAGCCCGCTGTGAGGCGCCCCTTGAGGCCGCGGCCGGTGAAATAGTCCGATTTGGCGATGTAGAACACCCGGCGGTTGAGCACAGCGGGCACAAACACCGAGTCGAACACGGCCAGGTGGTTGCCGGCCAGGATGGCTGGACCCTTGGCGGGGATGTGCTCAGCTCCTTTGATCCAGGGGCGGTAGATGGTCCGCAGCAGCGGTGAGGCCACCGCCTTGGTGAGCCAGTAGAACACGCGAATACCCCTCCACAGTGTGGTGCGTTGCCCTCACACTCTATTAGAGCCGAGCCGCCCGCGGGGACCGAACCCCCGCCGGAGGGCTGACGGCCCGGCCTTTTTGCCCGCCCGATGCCGTTAGGCGGCCCCCCGGGGGCGCCCCGGCCCCAGCCCCCCGGGCCGCCCAAAGCCGCGGCCGGGACCCGGCCGGGTTGGCGCGGCCGGGCGGAGCCGAGCCGGTGAAGTAGAGTGTGGCGCGTGACCAGCCAGGACCCGCGCCAGGGGCGCGACGAGGAGCCGGACTTCGACCGGCGCTGGCAGGAGTTGGCCGGGGAGTTGGGCCAGGCGCTGCCGCCCGACCTGCAAAATTGGGCCCAGGGCGGGGCCGGGCCGCCCGGCCCAGACAGCGCCGGCGGCGCGCCCCGCCAGCCCGGCGGGCCAGGGCCGCAGGGCCGGGCGGACGGCGCGGCCGGGCCCGGGCGCGGCGGGCGCGGCCACGTGGTGTGGGGGGCGGACCCCGAGGCCCTGGGCCAGGGCCAAGGCGCCGCCAGCCCGCCGCCGCCCGGCCCGCGCGACTGGGCGCCGCCCGAGGCCGACGAGCACTTCGAGCCGCCCGAGCCGCCGCCGGTCTTCACCGGGCACCCGCTGGTGGCGCTGGGCTGGATCGCCTTCCTGGGCGGCCTGGCGGCTGTCTTCGCCTGGGCCATCCTGGGCGCGGTGCGCATGCCGACCTCGTGGGCGCGCCTCGGCCTGCTGGCGATGGTGGCCGGGGCGGCCGTGCTGATCTCCCGCCTGCCGCGCCGGGGCGGCCCCGAGGCCCCAGACCAGGCCGACGAAGACCTCTACGACCCGTGAGCGGGCCGGGCCCTGCCAGGTTCAGCGCAGGGCGCGGTTGACAGCGCTGATGACGGCCTTGAGCGAGGCGGTGATGATCGAAGGGTCGATCCCCACCCCCCACAGCACCTGGCCCTCCACCTCGCACTCGACGTAGGCGGCGGCGCGGGCGTCGCCGCCGCCGGACAAGGCGTGCTCGGAGTAGTCCAGCACCGACACATCGATGCCGCAGCCCCGCATCGCGCCGACAAAAGCGTCGATCGGCCCGTTGCCGGCGCCTTGGAGCACAAGCCGCCCCTCGGCATCGCGCAACTCGACTTCGATCGAGGAGGCGCCGCGGCCCGGCGCGGACTCGGTGCGGGCGGACAGCAGCTCGAAGCGGCCCCACCGCTCCAAACCCTCGATGCCGGCGGCCGGCAGGTACTCGTCCTCGAAGGCCCGCCACAAATCGTCCGCCGTCATCTCCAGGCCGGTGGCGTCGGTTTGGGCCTGGACCACGCGGGAGAACTCGACTTGGAGGCGGCGCGGCAGATCCAAATGCCCCTCCGCCTTGATCAGGTAGGACACCCCGCCCTTGCCGGACTGCGAGTTGACCCGGATGACGGCCTCGTAGGTGCGCCCCACATCGCGCGGGTCGACCGGCAGGTAGGGCACCTGCCACACCATCGCCGCCTCGTCCAGGCCGTCCGCCGCGGCTTTGGCCTCGCGCCGGTCCAAGCCCTTCTTGATGGCGTCTTGGTGGGAGCCGGAAAACGCCGTGTAGACCAGGTCGCCGCCGTAAGGCGCCCGGGGCGAGACCTCCATCCGGGTGCAGCGCTCCACCGTGCGCCTGATCCGGTCGATGTCGGAGAAGTCGATCATCGGGTCGATCCCCTGGGTGAACAGGTTCATGCCCAAAGTCACCAGGTCCACGTTGCCGGTCCGCTCGCCTTGGCCGAACAGGCAGCCCTCGACCCGGTCCGCGCCGGCCATGACGGCCAGCTCGGCCGCCGCCACCGCCGAGCCGCGGTCGTTGTGGGGGTGGACCGACAAGGCGATGAACTCGCGCCGCGACAAGTGGCGGCTCATCCACTCGATCTGGTCGGCGTAAACATTGGGCGTGGCCCGCTCCACGGTGGCCGGCAGGTTCAAGATGATCTCCCGCCCCTCCCCCGGCGCCCACACGTCCATCACCGCCTCGCAGATCTCCAGCGCGAAGTCCAACTCCGTGTCGATGAAGATCTCCGGGCTGTACTCGTAGCCGAAGACGACGTCATCGCCCAGGTATTTGGCGGCGAAGTCCATCACGTCGCGCGTCCCGCCCACGGCCAAGGCGACGGTGCCGGCTTTGTCGGCGCGGAAGACCACCTCGCGGAAGACCGGCGCGGTGGCGTTGTAGAGGTGGACGGTGGCGCGCGGCAAGCCGACCACGGATTGGACGGTGCGGTCGATCAAATCGGTGCGGGCCTGGGTCAGCACCGAGCAGGTGACGTCCTCGGGCACGGCGCCGTCCGCGATCAAGGAGCGGACAAAGTCGAAGTCGGTTTGCGAGGCGGAGGGGAAGCCGATCTCGATCTCCTTGTAGCCGAGCGAGACCAGCAGGTCGAACATGGCGCGCTTGCGGGCCGGGTCCATCGGCTCGATCAGGGCTTGGTTGCCGTCGCGCAGGTCGGTTGAAAGCCAGCGCGGGGCCTGGGTGATCCGTTTGCCGGGCCAGGCGCGGTCCGGCAGGTCGACGGCGGCGAAGGGGAGGTATTTGCGGAACGGCATGCCAGAGGGCTGCTGTCGGTTCATAGCGGCTGCTTCTTTCTGAGAGTTTGGGTGGTTGGCCGGCTCGGCGCCGGGCCGGGCAAGACAAAGCGCCGCGCCAGGGTGCCGGCCAGATCAGGCCCTGTCGCGGCGAAGAAGCAGCAGGTCGCGGATTCGCATGACCCGACCAGATTAGCCCACCGGGCCCTGGGCGCAAAAACCGCCGCCCGATGCCGTCCGGCCCGCGCCGCGCGGCGCCGCCGGCCGCCGGGGCGGCTAGCCCGGCGGGGGCTTGGCGCCGCCCAGGGGGCGGGGCAGCCAATCGAACCGGCCGAAGGCGCCCCAGCGGCCCGCCAGCGACAACAGCGCCGCCGCCCCGCCCAGACCCGCCGCCGCGGCCGCCACCGCCCGGCGCGAGCGCGACTGGCTGGCCCGGGCGGCCGCCACCGTGCCCGCCGCCACAGTCGCCAAACCGAGCACCTGCACCAAGTGGTGCCCGGCCCGCACCGCCACCGGGTCGGTCCGGTAGCTGGTCGCCAACTTGGCCAAAAAGCGCAGGTAGCGGGCGTGCGCCAGGACTGTGGCCAGCGCCCCCGCCCGCACCAGGCCAAGCGGCCCGCGCACCGCCGGCGCGCCGCGGGCCCACGAGCCGGCCGCCGCCAAAGCCACCACGGCGGCCGCGCCCATATAGGCCTGGCCCGCCAACGGCCCGCCCCGCGGCGGGGCCACGGCCGCGAACGGCTGGCGCGGCGCCGCCCCGGCCACAGCCGGCGTCATCGACAAACACCTCACCCAGCCGCTCAAATCGGCCAGGAAATCCGGGCTGACCCGCTTCGCCTCCCCCACTCTCAGCCCGTGGTCCGCCGCCTCGTAGTAGCGCACCGCCACCGGGCCGCCGGCCTCGGCCAGGACCCGCTCGGCGCCTTGGACCACCGGCATCGAGATGTCGCCGGTGCCGTAAACCAGCAGCACCGGGCAGTCAAGCTGGCGCAGGTAGCGCATCGAGTCGAAATCGGCGTAGCCAAACCAGCCGCGCGGCCAAGCCGCCCCGGCGAAGCGCTGGGCGGCGTCGAACACCGAGGCGGGCGCGCCCACCGAGGCCAGGTAGGAGCCCAGCGCGTACAGGGTCTGCTCGCGCGGCGCCACCACCGGCGCCGAGACCAGCACCACAAACGCCGCCCCGGTCAAAGCGGCCGCCCAGGGCGCCACCCAAGCGCCCTCCGACTCGCCCAAATAGCCCACCTGGAGCCGGTCGGCCCAAGGCTGGTCCCGCCCCCAGCGCCACAGGTCGGCGTACTGGCGGGCCATGTGGCCGTAGTCGCGCCGGGTGGCGGTGTAGGCGGCCAAGTCCTTGTCCGCCACCAGGCAGACCACGCCATCGGCCGCCAACGCCGCCGCGTGCTCGTCGAAGGCGGTGTGGTTGCCGGTGCCCGCGCCGTGGCCGAACACCACCACCGGGAAGCGCCCCGGCCGGTCCGGCCGGGTCACCTGGACCACCGTCGCGACCCCGTCCAAATTGAGCCGCACCAGCTGGCGGGCCAGCGGCAGCCCCAAGCGCCCCGGCGCCCCTTCGAAGCCGGTGGCGGCGGCCGCCAGGCGGATCGGCGCCACCGGCAGCGGGCTCCAGCGCCCCGGGCGGGCGGGCGGCCAGCGCATCAAAACCCCAACCGGTTCAGCGCCTTGGGGTCGCGCTGCCAGCCTTTGGCCACCTTGACGTGGATCTCCAAGCGGACATGGCGCCCCAGCAGGGCCTCGATCTGCCGGCGCGCGGCCATCCCAATCTCCTTCAGCCGGGCGCCCTTGGCCCCGATCACAATGCCCTTCTGCGAGTCGCGCTCAACGTACAGCGAGACCCGGATGCGCGGCGGCGCGAACTCCTCGACCTGGGCCGCGATCGAATGCGGCAGCTCCTCGCGGGCCTTGGCCAGGGCCGCCTCCCGCACCAGCTCCGCCACGCGGCGCTCCACCGGCTCGTCGGTCGCCTGGCCGTCCGGGTACCAGCGCGGCCCGGCCGGCATCAAACCGCCCAGCACCTGCCCCAGCTGCCCGATGCCGTCGCCGCGCCGCGCGCTGACAGGCACCAGCGCCGCCCACTCGGCCAAGGCGTCGACCTCGACCAGCTTGGCCGCCACCTGGGGGCGTTTGACCAGGTCGATCTTGGTGAGGACGGCCACCCGGGGCAGGTGGGCGGGCAGCGCGCCGAGCAGGAAGCGGTCGCCCGGGCCGATCGCCTGGTCGGCCGGCAGGCCCACCAGGACGGCGTCGACATCCGCCAGCGCGCCGCGCACCAAGGCGTTGAGCCGCTCGCCCAGGGGCGTGCGCGGCCGGTGCAGGCCGGGGGTGTCCACCAGCACCACCTGCCAGCCCGGGCCCTCGAAAATGCCCCTGATCTGGTGCCGGGTGGTCTCCGGCCGGGCCGAGGTGATCGCCACCTTCTCCCCCACCAGGGTGTTGACCAGGGTCGACTTGCCCACATTGGGCCGCCCCACCACGGCCGCGAAGCCGGAGCGGAAGCCCTCGGGGCGCCCCGGGTCCAACTGGTCACTCCTCATCTTCGGGCACCGGCCTTTGGCAGCGGCGGGCCAGGACGGTGGCCAGCTGTTTGCGCCGGCCCTCGGTCCGCTCGGCGGTCAGCACCAGGCCTTGCACCTCGGCCTGGCTGCCGGGGATGGGGACGCGGCCCACCGCCTTGGCCAGCAGGCCCCCCACCGTGTCGACGTCGTCGTCCTGCAACTCGAGCCCAAACAACTCGCCCAACTGGTCCAACTCGAAGCGGGCCGGCACCCGGAAAACGCCGTCCCCGAGCGGCTCGACCTCCGGCGGGGGCGGGTCGTGCTCGTCGGTCAACTCGCCCACAATCTCCTCCAGCACGTCTTCCATCGTCACCAGGCCGGCCACGCCGCCGTACTCGTCGACCACCAAGGCGATGTGGGTGCCCAAGGCCTGCAACTGGCGCAGCACGTCATCGGCCGGCTTCGACTCGGGGACAAACACCGCCGGGCGCATCACGCCGCCCACCGCCTCCTCGGCCGCCTCCGGGCGGGCTTGCAGCACCAGGGCGACATCTTTGAGGTAGGCCACGCCGGCCACCGAGTCGAGCCCGTCCTGGCCCACCACCGGCAGGCGCGAATACCCCGAGCGCAAGAACAACGCCATCGCCTTGCGCAGCGGCTTGGCGGCCTCGATCATCACCACCTCGGTGCGCGGCACCATCAGCTCGCGGGCCAAAGTCGAGCCCAGCTCCACCACCGAGGACAGCATGGCGCGGTCCTCCCGGGCGATCTCCTCGGTGGTGGAGACGTTCTCCACCAACTCGGCCAGCTCGTCGGCCGAGAGCAGCATGGCGTCCGGGGCGAAGCGCCGCACCAGCGGGCGCAGCGGGGCCAGGGCCAGGTTGAACAAGCTCAGGTACGGCCCGGCCAGCGCCAACGCCCCCACCGGGTCGGCGAAGGCCCGCGCCCGCGGCCGGATCACCGCCACCAGCACCGCCACCAGCGCCGCCGCCGCCAAGGCCCAGCCGAAGGCGGCCGGCGCGCCCGCCGCCCGCCCGCCCGGCGCGCCTGCCGCCCCCAAAGCCAGAAAACCCAGCGCGATGCCCGCCGCGACCTGGAAAAAGACCCGCGCGAAGGCGCTGGCCGGGGCCACCGTGTCAGCTTGGGCCAACAGCCGGGCGATGCGCCGGCTCCGCCCTGGGCGCAAGCCCGCCAAATCGTCGTCCCCGGCCAAGGCCAGGCGCTGCAAAGCCGCCTCGCCGGCCGCCGTCAGCACCGAGACCGCCAAACCGGCCGCCACCACGGCCGCCAGCGCCCACCAGGCAACCCCCGCCACCCCCCTCACCTCGACGCGATGAAGGCCAGGACCAGCTTGCGCTGCAAGTCGAACATCTCGCGCTCCTGGGCGGCCTCGCCGTGGTCGAAGCCCAGCAGGTGCAAAATGCCGTGCGTGGCCAGCACCAGCATCTCGTCGGCCAGCGAATGGCCGATCTCGACAGCCTGGCGGGCGGCCACCTCGGGGCAGATCACGACATCGCCCAAAATGCCCGCCTGGGGCGCCTCCCCCTCGGGGGCGGGGCGCATCTCGTCCATCGGGAAGCTCATCACGTCGGTCGGCCCCGGCTCGTCCAAGAAGCGCTGGTGCAGCTCCGCCATGGCGGGCGCGTCGACAAACGAGATCACCAGCTCGGCCTGGGGGTGGACGTTCAAAGCGTCCAACACGAAGCGGCCCAACTGGGCGAACTCCACCTCGTCGACCTTCGCCTCGGTCTCGTTGAGCACCTCGACGCTCATCGGCCCCGCCCCGCCTCTCCAGTTTTTCCCGGGCCGGCCGAGCCGGCCTCCCAAGCGCCCCAAGCGTCGATGATCTGGCTCACCAGCCGGTGGCGCACCACGTCGCGGCTGGTCAGCTCGCAAAACGCCAAATCCTCCAAGCCGGCCAGGATATCCCGCACCCGCCGCAGGCCGGAGTGCTGCCCGGCGGGCAGATCGGTTTGGGTGACATCCCCGGTCACCACCATCTTGGCCCCGAAGCCCAACCGGGTCAGGAACATCTTCATCTGGTCGGGGGTGGTGTTCTGGGCCTCGTCCAAAATGATGAAGGCGTCGTTCAAGGTGCGGCCGCGCATGTAGGCCAGCGGCGCCACCTCGATGGCGCCGGCCTCCATCAGCCGGGCGATCAGGTCCGAGTCCATCATGTCCCCCAGCGCGTCGTGCAAGGGCCTGAGGTACGGGTCGATCTTCTCCCCCAGCGTGCCCGGCAGGAAGCCCAGCCGCTCGCCCGCCTCGACCGCGGGCCGGGTCAGCACAATCCGCGCCACCCGCTTCGAGTGGAGGGCTTGGACCGCCTTGGCCATCGCCAGATAGGTTTTGCCGGTGCCGGCCGGGCCAATCCCAAAGGTGATGGTGTTGGCGTCGATCAGGTCCACATAGCGTTTCTGGCCCAGCGTCTTGGGCCGCACCGCCCGGCCGCGCACGCGCACAATCGCCTGCCTCAACACCTGCGACGGGCTGGCCTGCGCCCCGCCCGGCCCGTCCGCCTGGCGCAGCATGGCGGCCACCCGGCGCACGTCGTCGGGCGCGATGCCGTCGCCCGCGGCCGCCACCGCCGCCAACTCCCCGACCAGCGCCACCGCCGCCGAGGCCGCCGCCGGCTGGCCGCGCACCGTGATCAGGTCCCCCAGGACGTGGATGTCCGCCCCGGGCGCGGCCGCCTCGATGGCGCGCAGGTTTTCATCGGCCCGGCCCAGCAGCGCCAGCAGGGCGGCCGGGTCCGCCACCCGGATGGTTTGCGGCTCCGCCTGGGACTCGGGCATCAGGCGGGGGACCAGCCCAGGCGCTCGCCGCCGATGACGTGCCCGTGGACGTGGAAGACGCTTTGGCCAGCCCTGGGGCCGGTGTTGAAGATGAGGCGGAACTCGCCGTCCGCCTGGTCCAGGGCCACCTCTTGGGCTAGGCAGACCAGGTCCGCCAGCGCGGCCGGGGCGGCCGCCGCCAAGGCCGCCACGTCCACGTAATGCTCCCGGGGGATCACCAAGATGTGCATCGGGGCTTGCGGGTTGGTGTCGGCAAAGGCGATGGCGTGCTCGTTTTGGCCCACCAAATCGGTTTTCAGCTCGCCGGAGACAAAGCGGCAAAACAGGCAGTCCGCAGGCAATGACATGCCTCCATGCTACCGATGCGCTCAGCCGGCTTTGAAGCGGGCCAAGAACTCCTTGGTGCGCGCCTCGACCGGGTCGCCAAACAACTGGGCGGGCGGGCCCTCCTCGGCGATCACCCCGCCGTCCATGAACGCCACCCGGTCCGCCACATCGCGCGCGAAGGCCATCTCGTGGGTCACAATCACCATGGTCAAGCCGGAGGCGGCCAGCTCCGCCATCACCGCCAGCACCTCCCCCACCATCTCCGGGTCCAGGGCGGAGGTCGGCTCGTCGAACAGCAGCGCCTCCGGCTCCATCGACAACGCCCGGGCTATCGCCACGCGCTGCTTTTGGCCGCCGGAAAGCTGGCGCGGCTTGGCCCGGATGTAGCGCTCCATGCCGACTTTCTCGAGGTAGCCGATGGCGCGCTGGCGGGCCTCGGCCTTGGCCGCCTTCAACGCCCGGATCTGCCCCACAGCGCAGTTGTCCAGCACATTCAGGTTGTTGAACAAGTTGAACTGCTGGAACACCATGCCCAGGCGGGCGCGGTAGTTGGTCACCGAGTAGCCTGGGGCGAGCACATCTTGGCCGTGGTAGAGCACCTGGCCGGAGGTGGGCCACTCCAGCAGGTTGACGCAGCGCAGGAAAGTCGACTTGCCGGAGCCGGAGGAGCCGATCACCGCCACCACCTCGCCCGGGTTGACCCGGAAGTCGATGCCTTTCAAGATCTCGTTGGCGCCAAAGGCTTTGCGCAGGGCGCGGGTCTCGACAATTGGTTCAGCGGCTGCGGCTGGCAAGGCTGCCACCTCCTGGGCGCAGGATCGAGGCGGGCGTGGTCGAGGATGTGGCCAGGGTGAAGTTCTCCGGCCCGTCCAGATGGCGTTCCAGGAGGCGCAGCAGCCGGGTGGTGGAGAACGTCAGCACCAGGTAGATGGCCGCCACCAGCAGGTAGACCGGGAACGTCTGGTAGAGGATGCCGTCGATGGTTTTGCCTTGGAAGTACAGCTCGGTGGTGCCTATCACCATCAGCACCGAGGTGTCTTTGATGTTGATGACGAACTCGTTGCCGGTGGCGGGCAGGATGTTGCGGATCGCCTGCGGCAAAATAACCGACCGCATAATCGACCAGTGGCTCATGCCGACAGCCCGGCCGGCCTCCATCTGCCCCGGGTCGATCGCCTCGATGCCGCCGCGCACAATCTCCGCCATGTAGGCCCCGGTGTTGATCGAGACCACCAGCAGGCCCGCCGTCAGCACGTCCAGGTTGATGCCGAAGGCCATCCCCAGGCCGTAGTAGACCACCATGGCCTGCACCATCATGGGCGTGCCGCGGAAGACCTCGATGTAGATCGCCAGCAACACGTTGGCGGCTTTGAGCAGGGCCCGCCGGCCCGGCCCGGCGCTGCGCTTGTCGGTTGGGATGGTGCGCACCACGCCCACCCCCAAACCCAAGCCGACCCCGATCAGCGTCCCGGTCAGGGCCAGCATCATGGTCACGCCCACCCCTTTGGCCAGCCACGGCCAGTAATCGCGCAGGACCAAGGCGATCCACTCGAAAAAGCCGCGCCCGCCGGCGGCCGCCAGGAGGCTCATGGGGGCTCAGCCCTCTTCGGGCTGGTCTTTGACGGCCTGCTCCATCAACTGCTGGCGGGTGTCCTGCGGGATCGAGGCCAGCGCCTGGTTGACCTCGTCGAGCAGTTCAGATCCCTTCTTCAGGCCGATGGCGATGGCCGTGTCCGCTTCTTCGACATCGAACCCCTGGCCTTGGGGGAACCCCAGGAAGACCAGGTCCGGGTTGGCCGCCACCGCGCTCAGCGCCCCCGGCCGCTCGGAGATGTAGCCGTCGATCTTGCCGGCTTTGAGGGCCAGGATCATGGTTGGGAAATCCTGCAAGGCGGTCTGCTTGTCCACGTTCGGAATCTGGTCCAAGAACTTGTCGTAGTGGACGGTCGAAATCTGGGCGGTGATCTTGGCGCCGGCCAGGTCGCCGATGGCTTTGGCCTCAGCCCACTGCGAGTCCTTCTTGACCACCACCACGATGTCGGAGGTGTAATACGACTCGGAGAAGTCGATCGACTCCTTGCGCTCGGCCGTCGGGGTCATCCCGGCCACGATCATGTCGATCTTGTTCGAGTTCAGGGCCGGGATCAGGCCGTCCCAGCCGGTTTTGACCACCA
>JAITIG010000195.1 GCA_031279575.1 Bifidobacteriaceae bacterium | reverse complement strand
CGCAACCCGCGCCGCACCGCTGCCACCGCCACCGCCCTGATGATTGGGGTGACACTGGTCAGCGGCATGATTGTGGCGGCCGAGACCGTCAACCGGACGCTCGACCGGCAGATTGGGCTGTTCACCGCCGTCGACGTGGCTGTTGGCGGGACCTGGAACGGGTGGTACTCCGAGATTTTCCCGCAGCAGGCGGCGGACATGGTCGCCGCCGACGCCCTGCCCGCCAAGATGGTGGCGCGCTTGGAGGCGGTGCCCGGCGTGGCGGCCGCGGCGCGCGTTGGCACCAGCTGGGTGGCGGTGCCGAGCGACGCCGGCGAACTGGTCTACTACACCGTCTCGGTGGCGGATTCGCCTGTGCTGGAGGCCGCCATCAACCTGCCGGAGGTGGCCGCAGCGCTTGAGCCGGGCGTGATCTTGGTCGACGCCTGGGCCAACGAGTCCATCCGCGACCCGGAAGCCTGGTCCGAAGGCTTGCCCAGCGGCGGGGTGGACGGCACCAGCCGGCAAGTTTGGGCGCCCGATGCCGAGCCCGCCGACATCGTCTTCCGCTACGTCGAGGCGATGGACGCGCTGCCGGCGGCGATGCTGGCCGCCCCGGAGACCATCCAGAGCTTGGGCGGGCAGGCCACCGTCTCGGCCATGTGGCTCAAGGTGGCCTCCGAGGCCGACCCGACGGAGGTCCAAAACCAGATCATGGCGACTGTGGCCGAGGCCTCCACCGGGCAGGCGGCCGTCCAGGTCGACAACCAGGCGGTGCAGCGGGCCGAGCGCCGCCGGGCGGTTGACACGATGCTGCTGATTGGCTTGGCGCTGCTGGCCGTCTCGGTGGTGGTGGCGCTGATCGGGGTTTCCAACACGCTCTCGCTTTCCGTCATCGAACGGCGCCGCGAGACCGCGGTGCTGCGGGCGCTGGGTTTGACCCAGGGCCAGACCCGCTCCATGCTGGCCCTCGAGGGCATTGTGATGTCCGGTGTGGCCGGGCTGGTGGGGGTCGCCCTGGGCACCGGGTTCGCCTTCGCGGCGGCCGGTTTGGTGCTGGGGCCGACCAACGGCTTCGCCTTGTCTTTCCCGCCCGGGCGCTTGGCCTGGGTGTTTGGCCTGACACTGCTGGCGGGGCTGGCGGCCTCGGCCTTGCCGGGCGGGCGGGCGGCGCGCACAGCGCCGGCCCGGGCGCTGACCGCCTTGTGAGCCCGGTCGGGCGGCGCGCGGCGCCAGCAGGCGGAGGGCGGCGCCAGCCACCTGTTTGCCAGGCGGGCGGGTCAGGCGGCGGCCAGGCGTTTGCGGGCGGCGGCGGGCGGCGCCAGCAGGCGGCGCGCGGCGCCAGCCACCTGGCAGGTGTCGGCGCTGATCACAACTTGGACCACCCAGCCTGAGATGACCACCCCGTGCGCCCCCATCGACTTCAAGCCGGGCACGTCCACCAGGGCGGGGTTGGCCACTTGGACCCGCACGCGGTTGACGCACGGCTCAAGGTCGGTGACGTTGGCGGCGCCGCCGAGGCGCTGAACCAACTCTGCGGCAAACTTCAACTCGGCTTCCTCCAAGGGGGTTGGCAGGCCGCGGCCGGCCTTGGGTTTTCGCCACGAGACTAGCACTTGGCGCCCGCCGCCGCCCCTGGCCAGGCCGGCCCGCTAGTCGCGGCGCAGCCGCCGGTAGGCCACCCGGTGCGGCCGGGCCGCCTCTGGGCCCAAACGCTCCACCTTGTTGGCCTCGTAGCCGGCGTAGTTGCCCTCGAACCAGTGCCACCGCGCCGGGTCCGCCTGGTTGCCCTCGTAGGCCAGGATGTGGGTCGCCACCCGGTCCAAGAACCAGCGGTCGTGGGACACCACAACAGCGCAACCGGGGAACTCCAGCAGGGCGTTTTCCAGCGAGGACAAGGTTTCGACATCAAGGTCGTTGGTGGGCTCGTCCAGCAGCAGCAGGTTGCCGCCCTGCTTCAGCGTCAAGGCCAGGTTGAGCCGGTTGCGCTCCCCGCCGGACAGCACCCCGGCAGGCTTTTGCTGATCCGGCCCTTTGAAGCCGAAAGCGGACAGGTAGGCCCGGGAGGGCAGGTCGATTTGCCCCACCTGGATGTGGTCCAGCCCCTCGGAGACCACCTGCCAAACGGAGCGCCCCGGGTCGATCCCTTCCCGGCCTTGGTCCACATAGGAGATTTTGACTGTCTCGCCTATCTTCAGTTGGCCGGCGTCGAGCGGCTCCAGCCCGACCACGGTTTTGAACAAGGTGGTCTTGCCAACCCCGTTGGGGCCAATCACCCCGACAATCCCGTTCCTTGGCAGCGAGAAGCTCAAACCGTCGATCAAGACCCGGTCGCCGAAGCCTTTGCGCAGGTCGGAGGCCTCCAGCACAATCGAGCCGAGGCGCGGCCCGGGCGGGATCTGGATCTCGTCGAAGTCCAGTTTGCGGGTGCGCTCGGCCGCGGCGGCCATCTCCTCGTAGCGCTGCAGCCGGGCCTTCGACTTGGCCTGCCGGCCCTTGGCGTTTTGCCGCACCCAGGCCAGCTCGTCAGCCAGGCGTTTGGCCAGTTTGGCGTCCTTTTGCCCCTGGACTTGGAGCCGCTCCTGCTTCTTGGCCAGGTAGACGGAGTAGTTGCCCTCGTAGGCGTAGGCCCGCCCCCGGTCCAGCTCCAAGATCCACTGCGCCACGCCTTCCAAGAAGTACCTATCGTGCGTCACCGCCAGCACCGCCCCGTGGTAGGCGGCCAGATGCTGCTCCAGCCATTGGACCGACTCGGCGTCCAAGTGGTTGGTCGGCTCGTCCAGCAGCAGCAGATCGGGTTGCTCCAGCAGCAGCCGGCACAGCGCCACCCGCCTGCGCTCGCCGCCGGACAAGACCGCCACCGGGGTGTCCGGCGGCGGGCAGCGCAGCGCGTCCATGGCCTGCTCCAGCCGCGCGTCCAAGTCCCAGGCGCCGGCATGGTCGAGGGCCTCTTGGAGGACGCCCATCTCCGCCAGCAGCTTGTCGTAGTCCGCGTTGGGCGCCGCCAGCTCCTCGGCGATCTGGTTGAACCGGTCCAGTTTGGCTTTGATGGGGCCGACGCCCTGCTCAACGTTGCCCAGGACCGTCTTGGAGTCATCCAGGGCCGGCTCTTGGAGCAGCATGCCCACGGTGTAGCCGGGCGTCAGCCTGGCTTCCCCGTTGGACGGCTGGTCGAGCCCGGCCATGATTTTCAAGACGGAGGACTTGCCGGCTCCGTTCGGCCCCACCACGCCGATCTTCGCCCCCGGGTAGAACGCCAGCGTGACATCGTCCAGGATCAGCTTGTCGCCGTGGGCTTTGCGGGCGCGGTTCATGACATAGATGAATTCAGGCACCGCACCAGGGTACAAGGCGGGCCGCGCCAGGCCGCCCGGCCGCCGCTCAAGCCGCGGCCGCGGCCTCCTCCAGGGCCGCGTCGGCCGCCGCGAAGGCCAACCGCTCCGCCTCGGCCGGCGTCAATGGCCTGTCCGATGCCGCCGGGCCGCCCCCGGGGCCGCCCTCGACTCCCGGGGCCGCCCACTGATCCGCCTGCTCCTGGGCCGGCGGGCCGCCGCCGCCCGGCAATCCGACCAGGTCGCGGGACTCGGGCGAGGCGCCCATCTCGCCAGCCGGCCTAGCGCCGGCCAAGGCGGAATCCTCCGGCGGCCCGGCGCCATCCTCCGCCTGGCGCGATTGGCCGGCGCCGCCGGGCAGGACCGACAGCCGGGCATTTGCCGACCCAGAGGTGTGGCGTTTGAAGATCGACTTGCCCCAGCGCAGGTTGTGGCCCACCGAGCGGGCGGCGATCTGCATGGTGGTGCGCGGTTTGCCGTCGCGGTCGACCCAGGACCTAGGCGACAGCCGCCCGTTCACAATCACCGGATCGCCCGGCTTGAGGGACAGCAGCACGCCGTCGACCAGCCCTTCTTGGCCGATCTTGACGTCGAACCAGGCTGTCGGCGCCTCTTTGACCGTGCCCTGGGAGTCGCGCCACCAGGCTGTCGACCCGACCCGGAACACCACCCAAGTGTCCTCGTCCTTGCCGAAGCGCTGCGGCGGCTTCGCCACCCAGCCTTCGACTGTCACTGTGATCTCGTTGTTCATCTCACCTGCGCTCCTTTGGCTTGGCACCGGGCGCTGACCGCGCCCCTCGCCAGCCATGATGCCGCCAAGCCGGCCCCGGCGCCGGTGAGAAACAAACGGCCTGTGGACAGCCGAGAAAGCCGGTTTTCTCAGGCCGGCGAATCGGCCGCGCCCAACTGGGCCGCCGCCGCCAGCACCCGCCCCAACAGCTCCACCAGGCGGGCGCGGTCTTGCAGCGCCGCCTCGGTGGGCCAAACCACGGCGCGGTGCACCACCGGCTCTATCGCTTGGCGCAGCCGGGCCTCCCAACTGGCCCGGCGCAAGCGGGCCGCCCGCCTGGGCCGCACCAGCCGCTCCCAAAAACCTGGCGGCGGCACCAGCTCCAAGGGGCGGAAGGCGTCCCCCAGGCGGGTGGCGAGGTTGGCCGGCGAGGCCAGCGCCGCGCCGATCGCCGCGCTCCACTGCCCCGGCAGGTGCTGGGAGGCCTGGGCCACCCACAAGCCGGTCGCCGCCCGCACCGCATCCAGGCTGGGCGCCAGCGGCGGCGCCACGCCGGGGCCCGGCGCGCACGCCTCCACCAGCGCCTCCACCACCGCCGCAGCCGCTGGGGCGGTCCATGCCAGCTTGGGCGGCGCGGCGCCCGCCGGGGCCTCGGCGCCCTCGCCCAGCGCCTGCGCGGCCGCCTCCAACTGGGCCGCCAGGCGCCTCAGAGCAGTTGTCTTGGCCCCCGTTTGGGCCACCAGCCACGACCGCAAAGCCTCCACCCCAGCCCCGGTCTTAGCCGAGGTCAGCATCACCGCAGGGGCCGCCATCGGGGCCGTTGCGGGGGCTGGCGCGAGGGCCGCGACCCGGGCCGGCGCGGGGGCCGGCGCTGGGGTCGCCACCACGCCGGGCGCCGCGCCCGGCGAGGCGCCCGGCCCCGCCGCGCCGCCCGGCCCCGCCGCGCCCAAGAGCCCCGCCAAGGCCTCCCCCAGTTGGCGGGCGGCCTCGGGGGAGACCGTGTCCGTCTGGTTCAACACCACCGCGCAAAGCCGCCACGGGTAAGCCCGGGCGACCACCGCGAAGCGCTCGTGCAGGGCCGGATCGGCGTACTTCTGCGGGTCGGTCACCCACAACAGCACATCGGCCAGCGGCAGCAGCCGGTCCGCCACCTGCCGGTGGTCATCGGCTGTCGAGTCGTAGTCCGGCAGATCCACCAGCAGCAGCCCGCGCAGCGCCTGGAGGTGGGACTCGAGCACAGAGTCCCGCTGGATCCAGGCGTCGCGCTCCACCCCGACCCACTCCAGCAGCGGCTCCGCGCCCGGCCCCCAGACGCAGGCTGTGGCCTGGCGCGTGGTTGGGCGCACCCAGGACACCTCCGCGAAATCCATTCCCGCCAGCGCGTTGAACAGCGCCGACTTGCCCGAGCCGGTGCCGCCCTGCAGCGCCACCACAGTGTGCGCCACCCCCCGCTCGAGCCGCTCCTCGATCCTGGCGGCCGCCCCCAAGGCGATCGCCGCCGGCCCCGGGTCAAGGCGCCGCGCGCTCAACTGCGCCGCCTCGCGCAATTCCGCGATGGCGCGGCCCGCCGTCTCCGCCCCGCTCATGGCCCGCCCCTCTCCACTGCCCGCGACAACCGTCCCGCCAACTGCCCCAAAGCGCCCGATGCCGTCTGCCCCGCCGCCACCGCCCCCCGGAACGGCGCCAAAGCCGCCTGCGCCACCTCGGCCCGGGTTTGCCGGAAAGCCGCCCGGGCGGCGCCCAGGGCCGCCTCGGCTTGCGCCCCCAGCAGCTCCCCCACCAGCTGGGCCGGCCCCGCCGCGCCCAAGGCCGCCGCCTGGACCAGCGCCAACAGACCAGCCGGCGCCAACGCCTGCGCCGCCGCCCGCGCCTGGGGGGTGTCCAAATCCGCCAGCGCCCGCCCCAGCCTGTCCGACCAAGCCTGGTAGGCGCCGGGCCCAGGCGGCGCGCCCGGCGCCTGCGACGCCAACCCGGCGCGGTCCAACAACTGGCTGGAGCCGGCCGGGACCCCCGGGCCGCGCCACACCGCCGCCATCGCCCCGGCCGCGATGCCGGCGGCGGCGGAGGCGTCGCGCGCGACGGCATCGGCCACCGCGGCGCCCAGCTGGGCCAAGGCGGCGCCCCAGCGCTCGCGCCGCTCGGGCTGGTCTGGGCTTCCCGGCGCCACCCCTTGGGCCGTCGCATCCGCCAGCGGGCCGCCGGGCCCGGCCAAAACCGACCAAACCTCGGCCAACTGGGGTTCGATTTGCAGCGGCAGCTGCGGGCCGGCGGCGGCAATGGTGGCCGCTTGGGCCTCGGTGGCGCTGCCCAGCAACTCCAAAGCCCGCCCCTGGACCAGCTGGTCGCGGGCCAACTCGGCGGCGGCCGCGGCCACCGCCTGGAGGTGCGGCAGCGGGTCTGGCGGGTCAATTGGCGGCGGCACCCGTTGGCGCAGCCAGTCCACCACCGGCCCGATGCCGCTGGCCGGCAGCGCCTCAGGCGCGCCTGGCAGCTCGGCCACCGGGAACAACGGGATGTAGCCCAGCGCCAGCGCCTCCAGGCGGCGGGCCAGCTCCGGTTTGACCACCTCCCAGGCCCCGCCCGGCAGGCGGTTGACCACCAAGGCCACCGGCGTGCCAGACCGGCCAACCCCTTGCAGCAGATCCCACAGCAAGGCGTCGCCGTAGCGCAAAGCCGAAGTCACCACCAGCAGGGCCGCCGCCGGGACGTCCGGCTGGGCCCGCTGCGGGTCGTTGCCGACCACAAACGGGTCGGCGCAATCCAAGATGGCCCAGCTGGGCGGCACCCAAGGGTGCTCTATCAGGCGCGCCGCCGCGCCCGCCGGATGGCCGCCCAGCATGGCGGCGGTGGCGGGGCTGGCCAACAGCAGCGGCTGGCGGGTGGTGGGGCGCAGCGGCCCGGCCGGGCTCAGCGGGCGGCCCCCGGCCAAGGCGTTGGCCAAAGCCGACTTGCCCACGCCGGTGCCGCCGACCAGCGTTATCACAGCCGGCGCGGCCATCTGGCGCAAGGCCGGCAGGGCGGCTTGGTCGAGGTTGGCCGCCAAGGCGGCGCGGCGGGCTTCCGCCTGGGCGGAGGCGGGCGCCGGGAAGTCGAAGCGCACCCGGTCCAATTCCGCCCGCAAAGCGGCCACCAGTTCGAGCGTGGTGCTGGTCTCGGACGGGCTATTCACCTACATACCTTCTAACGAATTGGGCTATTGCGCCAATTAACCGCCCGGCCCGGCGGCCGGCGGGGCTGGGCGGGCTTCCCCAAACACCGCCCAAGGCGCCCGGCCGAGGGCCGGATCAGACCGCAATATGCCTCTGACCTGGGCAAACAGCGCCCCCGAAAGGATTCGAACCTTCGACCAGCTGCTTAGAAGGCAGATGCTCTATCCACTGAGCTACGGGGGCCGGGCCATAAGAAGTATGCCAGTTCGCCGGTAGGCTGGGCCGGTGAGTGTTGCCGAGACCGGCGTGGCCGACCCGATCATCTGGGTGGATTGCGAGATGACAGGGCTCGACCTGGCCAAGGACGCCCTGATTGAGATCGCCGTGGTGGTGACGGACTCAAACCTGGCGCCATTGGCCGAGGGGGTCGACCTGGTGGTCAAACCCCCGCCCCAGGCGCTGGCGCAGATGACGGGATTCGTGCGCGACATGCACCAAGCCTCCGGCCTGCTCGACCTGCTGGCCGATGGCGTCACCCTAGCCCAAGCCGAGGCGGCCGTCATGCGATACGTCCGCGCCCACGCCCCGCAAGAAGGCAAATCCCCCCTGGCCGGCAACTCGGTCGGCACCGACCGCGGCTTCATCGACCGGGACCTGCCCCAACTGGGGCGCTACCTGCACTACCGCACCATCGACGTGTCATCGGTCAAAGAGTTGGCGCGGCGCTGGTACCCCCGGGTCTACTTCGCCGCCCCGGACAAACTCGGCGGCCACCGGGCGCTGGCGGACATCCACGACTCGATCGACGAGTTGCGCTACTACCGGCAGTGCGTGTTCGCGCCCGCGCCCGGACCCGACAGCGACACCGCCCGGGCGGCCGCGCTCGCCATCCAAGAAGACCGCGCGCGCCGCCTGCCGGCCGCCTGACAGCGCCGCCCAAGCGCCGCACGGCGTCGCCCAGGCGCCGCACGGCATCGTCCAAGCGCCGCACGGCAATCCCCCCAGGCGCCACACGGCATCGCCCAGGGGCGCCCCACGGCAATCCCCCCAGGCGCCGCACGGCACCGCCCAAGCGCCGTGTGGGGGCGCTACAAGACGAAGCCGGCGAACGGGTGCGCGGGCGCCGGGGTGCGCAGGCGGAGGTAGCCGTTCAACTCCCCGGCGGCCACGGCCACCGCCCGGTCCACCGCCTCAAAAGCCGCCCGGTAGTCCTCCAAGGCGCCGCCGTGAGGGTCGGCGATCTCATCTGAGCCGCCCGGCGCCACCGGGTAGACGCCGCGGCTGGCGGCCGCCCGCCGCACCATGTCAGAGACCGATTCGGGGCCTTGCCCCCTGACCGCCACCGCCAAGCGGGCGAACTCCAGCAACGTGAACGAGCGGCCGATGGCGCCCGGCACCTCCCCGGTGACCCAGGAGCGCTGGTTTGGGCTCATCGTCAAAATCAGCTCCGCCTGCCCAATCAGGCCGGCCGTGAGCTGCTTTGAAACATGCCGCGACCCGTCGATGCCGCGTTTGCCGAGCATCGCCAAAGTGAACCGGTCCGGGCCGCTGCCCGCCACCTGGTGGGCCCCCACCCCGGCGCTGGCGACCGCGAAGCGGCCATCCAAAGCCGCCCGCAGCAGATACTCCGCCGCCGGCGAGCGGCTGATGTTGCCGTGGCAGACAGCCAAAACCTTGAATGGCTCGCCGGGCGTCAACGGCTTCTCCCGCCGGCGCCGTGGGAGCCGCCGCTGGGCTTGCGCGCCTGGCCGGAGGCCGCCTCGCCGTACTCGTGGTAGCCGTAATAGGTGGAGCCGGAGCCCGGCCCGCTTTTCATCTTGTTCAGCACCAGGCCCAAAACGGTGCCGTTGGCCTGCTCAATCTCATTCAGCGCGCTGCGCAGCTGGGGCACCAGCACGCGCTGCATGTCCGCCACCACCAAAGCGCCGTCGGTCTGGCGGGACAAGATCGCGGCATCGGTCACCGGCAGCAGCGGGGCGCAGTCCACCACCGTGTAATCGAAGTGCCGGGCGGCCGAGTCCAGCAACTGCTTCATCGCCCGGGAGGCCAGCAACTCGGACGGGTTGGGCGGGATCACCCCAGAGGGCATCACCGTCAGGTTGGGCACCCGGGTCGACTGCAGCGCCTCCCCCGGGGAAGCCCAGCCGATCAGCACCGTGGTCAACCCGACAGTCGCCTCCAAACCCATGTAGGTGGCGATGCGGGGGCGGCGCAAGTCGCCATCGATCAGCAAGACCTTGCCGCCGGCCTCCGCCAGAACCGTGGCCAAGTTGACCGCGATGGCGCTCTTGCCTTCGCTGGGCAGCGACGAGGTGATGACCAGGGTCTTGCCGCGGTCCTCCTCCCCTGCCCCGACAAACTGCATGTTGGTGCGCAGCCGGCGGTAGTCCTCAGCGGTGATGCGGGAGACGCGGGCCGGGCGGTCCGAGCCGACCAGCTGCGGGTCCAAACCGATCCGGCCCATGATGGGAGCGTCCGTCAGCTCCTCGATCTGGGACTCGTCGCGGACGCGCTTGTCCAGCAAAAACCGCAGCAGCGCCTGCCCCGCGCCCAACACCAGCCCGGCCAGGACGCCCAAAGCCAAAAAAGTGCGGGTGATGGGGAAAGAGTGCGAGGCCGGCTCCTGGGCCGGCGCCACAATGCGGGCGCTGACCAGCTTCTCGCCGGCGGGCGAAGTCGCCAGGTCGCTGACCGCGTCCACCAGCGAGGCCGAGACCGCGTTGGCGATTTGAGCGGCCGATTGCGGGTTGTCCCGCTCGACCTCGATCACCAGCATCGAGGTGCCGGTTGGGACCGACACCGACAGGTCGCCCGCCAACGCGGCCGGGGTGGTGTCCGCCAAACCCAACTCGCTGATGGCCCGTTCCAGCACAAACGGCGTGGTCGCCACCTGCCTGAAGGTGTCAACCTGGTTCTGCGCCGCGTTGACGCCGGACGCCACCTCCGCCACCGAGTTGCCCATGACGGAGACATACAGCTTCGCCTGCGCCGTGTATTGCTTCGGCAGGACGAAAGTCAACGCAACCGCGGCGCCTGCGGCGACGCACACAACAATGGCGCAGCTCCTCCAAAAGCGGCGGAGCACACCGAGGAAATCGCTCAACTCCAAATTAAGGTCTCCTACCGGCCCGGTCATATTTCGGGTCAACTATAGCGGCGCCTTGGCGCGCCGCTTGCACCAGGGGGCGGCGCGGCGCGCTTGGGCCCGCTCTCGCCCGATGCCGCCCCCGCCCGGGGGGCGGCGGGCGGCCGGGCGGCGGGCGGCGGAGCGGCGGAGCGCCGGCGGGGGGCGATTGAGACGGCATCGGGCATGGGCAAGGCGGCGAGCGGCCGGGCGGCGTGGCGGCGGCGGGCGGCGTTTGAGACGGCATCTGGCATGGGCAAAGCGGCGTGGCGGCGGCGGGCGGCGTGGCGGCGGCGGGCGGCGTGGCGGCCGGGCGGCGAG
>JAITIG010000182.1 GCA_031279575.1 Bifidobacteriaceae bacterium | reverse complement strand
GGCGCGCCCGGCCCCCGAGACCCGCTCCTGGCCGATCTTCGGGGCCGCGAACACCTCCACCGACGGCTCGCCGCCGCCTGGGCGGCGCTGGACCAGCACATCGACCGCGTCCGGGCCGGGCAGGTCGGCGCCGCCCTTGACCACCGCCGCCGCCGGGCGGGGCCGGAGGATGCGCCGGACGGCTGGGTCCTGCCCCGGTGCGCGCGGGGGTGTGGGCGGCATCGGGCAGCGGACACCCACCTGGCCCTTGACGCCGCGGGTGGTGAACGCCTTGGCCGCGCGGGCGGGATCGGGCAGCGGGGCGGCTTTCGCGGGCGCCGCCCCGACCGGTTTTGCGCCGCGGCGGACATTAGACTCGGGTTGTGACCAAAGTTGACAGGCCCGCGCCCAGGCGAGAGGCCTTGGCCCCACCCGGGGCGGACAGGTGGCCGCGGCCGGGCGGCAGCGAGGCTTCCACGCTCGCGGGCCGGTGGGGACCGGCCGGCAGCGCGGCGCCGCTCGGGGTGGGAGGCGGCGCGGCGCCGCTTGGCGGGGCGCCGGCCGGCCGGTCTGCGACCTGGCGGCGCGATGGCATGGGGCATCACCTGGCGGACCAGTTGGCCGCCGCGGCGCGCCACCAGATGGCTTTGTAGCCCCGGCCGGCATGTTCACCCAAGCCGTCAAGCGGCGCCCGCTGGTTCGAAACCCACTGCCGGCCAGGGGCGCCAGATGACCCAGGAACAAGCCCGCCCCCCAGGCGTGGCGGTGACTCCCGCGGACGTGGCGGCGACTCCCGCGGACCCGCCTCAGCAAGTTCCGCCCGGCCAGGGGCCGGCCGCCGGCGATGCCGAGACCGCCCGGGGCGGGGGCGAGGCCGCCGCGGGCGGGGTGGAGGCCGCCGGGGGCGGGGTGGAGGCCACCGTAGACGTGGTGGTGACTCCCGCGGACCCGCCTCAGCAAGTTCCGCCCGGCCGGGAGCCGGCCGCCGGCGATGCCGAGACCGCCGCCGGCGGGACGCAGGCCGCCGTAGACGTGGCGGTGACTCCCGCGGACCCGCCTCAGCAAGTGCCGCCCGGCCGGGGGCCGGCCGCCGGCGATGCCGCGGCCGCCGCCGGCGGGACGCAGGCCGCCGTTGACGTGGTGGTGGCTCCCGCGGACCCGCCTCGGCCAGGGCCGCCCGGCCGGGGGCCGGCCGCCGGCGATGCCGAGACCGCCTCTAACGAGGCGGAGGCCGCCGCTGCCGAGGGCGAGGCCGCTGCGGGCGGAGCGGAGGCCGCTGCGGACCCGCCTCGGCAAGTGCCGCCCGGCCAGGGGCCGGGCGAACGCGAGCCGCTGCCGCGCGGGACCGTGGCCGTGACGCTGACCATCATCGCCATCTGCGTTGGATACTGCATCGGGGCGGGCCTTTGGGTTGGGATCAACGCCGGGCTCAAGGGCGCGGAAGAGCCCAGGCTGTGGCCCAGGATCTCCGTCACGGAGGTGACTGCGCGGCCTCCCGGCGAAGCCAAAACCGTCCCGCCGGCCCCGCCGGCCGAGGGCCCCTACCTGGTGGCGCACCTGCCGGGGGACGTGACGGCCTACACCGGTCCCGGGGGCGAGGCGGACGGCATCGTGCAGGGAAGCTGGTGGGGGTACGCCTCGGCGCTGCCCATCCTGGAGCAGCAGGACGGCTACCTGCTGGTGCGCTTGCAGCAACGCCCCAACGAGTCCACCGCCTGGATCGCGGCCGATGCCGTCGAGATCACCGAGACCCCCTACCGCATCGAGGTGGACCTGGCGGCGCGGCGCATCCGCCTGCTGAACCTGGGGGAGGTGGAGTTGGACGCGCCGGCCATCATCGGGCGCCCGGAGACCCCGACCCCGGCCGGGCACTTCTTTGTCACCATGCTCCAGCCCGGCCCTTCGGCGGGGTACGGCGATGAGGTCCTGGTGCTGTCCGCCCACTCGGAGACGATCGACAACTGGCAGGGCTCGGGCGACGCGGTGATAGCGATCCACGGGCCGCTCGGCAACGAGGAGTCGGTGGACCTGGCCGGGGCCGTGTCAAACGGCTGCGTCCGCATCCACCTGGCGGACCTCGACGCCTTGGCCGCCGCGGTCCCCCCCGGCACGCCAGTCGACATCCTCCCGGAGTAAACCCCAAGCCGCCGCCGGGGCTGCGAGCGGCGAGCCGCCCGGCCGTGCCGCGCCCGGCGCGGCGACCTGCCCAAACGCCCCGACGGCGGCCTGGCGGCGACGCGGCGGCCGCAACAAATCGGACCATCGCGGCCAAAAGCCCCGCCATGGTCCGATCCGGGCGCCCAAACCCGCCCCGCGCCGCCGCGTCCACCCCGCCGACCAGCGCAAACGTCCCGGCGGCGGCCTGGCGGCGACGCGGCGCCCGCAACAAATCGGACCATCGCGGCCAAGAACCCTGCCATGGTCCGATTTGGACACCCGAACCCGCCCAACCCCGCCGCCCCCGGTGCCTTGACCAGCGCAAACGCCCCGGCGGCGGCCCGGCGCCGGCCCGGCGCCCGCAACAAATCGGACCATCGCGGCCAAAACCCCCGCCATGGTCCGATCCGGGCACCCGAACTCGCCCAACCCCGCCGCCCCCGGCGCCTTGACCAGCGCAAACGCCCCGGCGCCGGCCCGGCGGCGAC
>JAITIG010000152.1 GCA_031279575.1 Bifidobacteriaceae bacterium | reverse complement strand
CGGGCGGCGCGGCGGGCGCGGGCGAAGCGGGCGGCGCGGGCGGCGCGGGCTGGGCGGGCGGCGCGGGCTGGGCGGGCGGCGCAGGCGGCGCGGGCGGCGCGGCGGGCGCAGGCGGCGCGGGCGGCGCGGCGGGCGCGGGCGAAGCGGGCGGCGCGGGCTGGGCGGGCGGGGCCCGCTAACCTGGTTCGCATGCTGATTGCCAATCCCCCCGAGTTCGCCAAAGACTGGCCCGAGTGGGCCCGCTTGTTGATGGGCGCCCCGTTGCGCATTGTTGTGGTCCTGGTGGCCGCTTTGATTGCGGCGGCCGTCGCCCGCGGGCTGATCCGGCGGGCCGCCGAGCGCATGGCGCGCCGCCCGGTGCGGGACCTGCCCGCCGCCGGGGCGGAGCAGGCCGCTTTGCGGCGGGCCGCCCGGTTCAAGACCCTCGGCTCGGTGCTTAGCTCGGTGGCGGGCTGGGTGATCTGGATCTTGGCCGCCTGCCTGGTGCTGGAGGCACTGGGCGTCAACGTGGGGTTGATCATCACATCGCTCGGCGTGGCCGGCATGGCGGTGGGCCTGGGCGCCCAGAACTTGGTCAAAGACATGGTGGCCGGGCTGTTCATGCTGGTAGAGGGCCAATACGGCCTGGGCGATGTAGTCGACACCGGCGCCGCCACCGGCACCATCGAGGCCATGAGCTTGAGGATCACCACCTTGAAGGACGCCGACGGCACCATTTGGTACGTGCCCAACGGCACCATCACCCGCATCGGCAACAAGGGCCCCACCGCGCAGTGAAATCACCGATCCACAGGCGCGGCTTTTCTCCGCCGCGGCGCTGGGGCGGCCAGTCCAGGCTGGCACCATGCATTTCACGCTGCAAACCGCTGGCGGCGCGGCGCGCGACTACTGGGCTGAGGACGGCGCCACGCTGCGCCAGGTGCTGGCCGATCTAGAGCTCGAGGCCGGGCCGGCCCCGGCCGGCGCCTGGAGCCAGCCCTTAGACCAGCCGGTCCCGCCCGGCGCCTTGGTGGTTGCCGCGGGCGGGCCGGCGGCGGCGCCGGCCGGGGCCGAGCCCTCGGCCGGGGGCTGGCGCCTGGTGGCGCTGGGCGGGTCCAGGGCCGGCGCGGAACTGGGTTTGCGCGCGCCCGGCGGGCCGGTCCGGGCGGGCGCCACCAAACGCGGCCGGGTCCGCCTCTCCCGCCTGCCCGGCGCCCCCGGCGGCCCGGTTCCGGGGCCCGTTTGGCTGGGCCGGGTGCGGCGCCGGGCGGGGCGCTGGAGTGTCTCCTGGCGGCGCCTGCGCCGGCCCCGAAGGGTCGGCGCAAACGTTCTAATCCGCACCGCTGACAACCTGTTTGTGCTGGTCAGAGAGCCTTTGGCGGGCGGCGGCGAAGCGGCGGAGCAGGCGCCGCGCCGCCCCTGGCGGGCCTCGGCGGCCACCGCCGCGGCCGGCTTGGCGATGGCCGGGGTGATGTTCCTTATGACGCGCAACCCGGTGTGGGCCCTGATGCCGCTGATCGGCGTGGTCGCCTCGGTGGGGCCAATGCTGGCCCGCCGGCCCCGGCCGCCTTGGTTGGAGGGCGTCATCGGGCTCGATCCGGCCGCCGCGGCCCCGTTGGCGCCGGGCGGGGTGTGGGAGCTGCTGGGGCCGCCGCTGGCGGTGGCGGCGCTGGCGCGGCGCCTGATCGCGGCCGCCTTGCCGCCCGGCGCGGGGATGCCCGCCCTGGCGGTCCCGCCGGCCGAGGGTTGGCAGTGGGCGCGCTTCGCCCCCGCCCCCGCCGCCCGCGGCGCCGATCTGGCTGTCGAACTGGTCGAGCGGGGGCTGCGCTTGCGCCTGGGCCAGGCTTGGCCGGCCGCGCCGGGCGGGGCCAGCCGGCCGGCGCCAGCCCGCCCGGAGCCCCGCCCGGAGCCCCGCCCGGAGGTGGTCCGCCTGGCGGTGCGCGAGGCCGGCCTGGGCATCATCGCCGCCCGCGGCCCCGGCGGCCAGTCCTTGACCGCCGCCGGGCTGGCCCCCGACCCGCTCGAGGACCTGGCCCGCGCCGCCGCCGCGGCCGGGGCGCGCCGCCCGGCCAGCGCCTACCCCGCCACCGCCGAGGCGGTGGGAGAGGCTTGGGCCAAGGGCGCCCTGCCGCCGCTGGGAACGGCCTGGGACGGCCGCCAAGTCAAGCTCAACCTGGCGCAAGATGGCCCCCACGCCCTGGTGGCCGGCACCTCCGGCTCGGGCAAATCGGAGTTCTTGCGCGCCTTGATGCTGGCGGAGGCGGTCTCCACGCCCCCCGACCGGCTGGCGATCGTGGGCCTGGACCACAAGGGCGGCGCCACTTTTCGCGATCTGGAGCGCCTGCCCCATGTGGTGGGCGTCGCCACCGACCTCGACGCGGCGGGCACAGCCCGCGTCCTGACCTCGCTGGAAGCCGAATTGGCGGGCCGCGAGCGCCTGCTGGAGCGCCACCAGGTGGCGGCTTGGGGGGAGTTGGCGCCAGCGGCCCGCCCGGCCCGCCTGCTGGTGGTGGTGGACGAGTTCCGCACCCTGCTTGACGCGCTGCCGGAGGCCTCGGCCCGCCTAGAGCGCCTGGCGGCCCAGGGGCGCTCGCTGGGGATGGGCTTGGTGCTCGCCACCCAGCGGCCCTCCGGGGCGGTCAGCGCCCAACTCAGAGCCAATTTGGCGCTGCGGGTTTGCTTCCGGGTGGCGGGCGAGGCGGATTCGCTGGACGTGCTGGGCTCGGCCGAGGCCGCCCGGATCGACCCCGACCAACCCGGCGCCTGCGTTGTGGCCACGGCCGGCCGGCCCGCCCTGGCGATGCGGGTCAGCCTGGCGCCGCCGCCGCCGCGCCGGCCCGCCCGGGTGGCGCGCTGGCCCGGCGCCTGGGCCGAGCCGCCGGCCCAGGCGCCGGCCCCGGGCGCCCTGATCAAGGCCGTGGCCGAGGCGGCGGCCGCGATCGGGGCCAAGGCCCCGCCGCCGCCTTGGCGCCCGGCCTTGCCGGCCCGGCTCGAGGCGGCCGCCCTGGCCCCGGCCAGCCCCGGCGCCATCACTTTGGGCCTGGCGGATCTGCCGCGCAGCCAAACCCAAACCGAGTTGGCCTGGGACCCGGCCAGCGGGCACCTGGCAATTTTGGGCGCGCCCAAATCCGGCCGCACCCAGGCCGCCGTCACGGCGGCGGCCGGCTTGGTCGCCGCCGGGGTGGTGACGCACGTCATCACGCACCAGCCGGCCGCTTTCGCCCGGCTGGCGGGTTGGCCGGCCCTGGGCGGGGTGGTCGAGGCGAAGGACGCCGAACGCGTCGGCGAACTGCTGGGCGCCCTGGGAGGCGGGCCGCACGGCATCGTGGCGGACGGGGCGGCCGAGTTGGAGGACCTGGTGGTTGGCACGGCCGGGCGGCCGCTGGTGGAGGCCTTGGCCCAGGGCAGCCTGGCGCCGGGGGCCAGCCTGGTGCTGACCGGGGCGCCGCGGCCGGGGCGCTGGCTCGGGTTTTGCCCCCAGCGGCTGATCCTGCCGGTGGCCTCGCTGACCGAGGACCTGGCCCTCGGCGTGCCGCGCGAGCTGGCGGGCACGCGCCACACGCCCGGCCGGGCCTGCTTCCTGGGCGGGCCGGCCCCGCTGGTGGCGCAGGTGGCGCTGGCCGGCTCCCTGGCCGGCTGGCCCGGGCGGGGCGAGCTGCTGCGCCCGCCGGCCCGGGCGGCGCCGCTGCCGCGCCGGGTGGCGGCGGGCGATCTGCCGCCCTCGGGCCCCGGCTGGCCGCTCTGGCTTGGCCTGGGCGGCCAGTTGGGCACGCCGCTGGGGCTGCCTTTGCGGGACGGCCGGCCGGTGGCGGTGATCGGCCCGCACGGCTCCGGGCGGTCGACCGCCTTGGACCGGATCGGCCGGCGGGCGGCGGCCCAAGGCCGCCAGGTGCTGGTGGCGGGCAGGCGGCCGGGGCGCGAGTG
>JAITIG010000072.1 GCA_031279575.1 Bifidobacteriaceae bacterium | reverse complement strand
TCGTTTCCAATCCCCAGGGAAATTGTCGGTCTCGATTCAAATCACCAGGGAAATTGTCGGTCTCGATTCTAATCACCAGGGAAATTGTCGGTCTCGATTCAAATCACCAGGGAAATTGTCGGTCTCGATTCAAATCACCAGGGAAATTGTCGGTGTCGATGGGTTTCGCCTAGAAATTGTCGGTGTCGATGGGTTCGACCAGGGAAATTGTCGGTCTCGATTCAAATCACCAGGGAAATTGTGTATGACGACCTTGCCGTTGGCTGACGTTCGAGCGAACCTGTCGAAGCTAGTCGATGCGGCCGCCACAACCCACCAGCGGGTTGAGGTCACGCGCCGCGGCCGGCGGGAAGCGGTCCTGCTGGGGGCGGCCGACTACGACTCGTTGATTGAGACCCTGGAGATTCTGGCCGATGAGGCGGCCGTGGCCGGCTTGGTCGAGGCCCGCCGCGAGGTGGCCGATGGCGTCTGGTTCGACGCCGATGACGTCACCGAAGCGATGCGCCGGGCCGGCCGGCTGTGACCTATCAGGTCCGCTTGTCGCGCGCGGCCAAGCGCGCCCTGACCAGCAGCCTCCCGGAAGCTGCGGCGACCGCCTGCTACCACTTCGTCTACGGCCCGCCGGCCGAAAACCCCCACCGCGTTGGCCACGCCCTGCGCCCGCCTCTGGCTCCCGCCTATTCGGCCAGGCGGGGCGAGTACCGCGTCATCTACGAGGTGGACGAAGCCGCCGGAACGGTTTACGTCTTGCGCCTAGACCACCGCCGCGACGTCTATCACCGGTAGCCGCTTGCGCCGGGTGCCCCGGGGAGGGCGGTTAGGAAAGTGGCCACCTGGTGGGCGCAGGCTGCGGGGTTGTCGAACCAGGGCAGGTGGCCGGCGCCGGGCACGATGGTCAGAGCCGCCTGCGGCAGCGCGCGCTGGATCGCCCGGGCCGCCTCGACCGGGCCGAACGGGTCGTCCGCACCCCAGACCAGCAGCGTCGGCGCGCCGACCCGGCGCAGAGTCTCCGGGCCGATCCGCAGCGCCCGGCGCGAACCCAGCGGAGTGTTGGCGGCCCGCATCAGGCTGAGGCTGGCGACCTGGTAGTGCGGCAGCCGTTGGAAGTGGAAATAGCATTGGACGATTCCGTCCGGCAGGTTCCCGATGGTTGCGGCGCTGTGGGGTCGCCCGGATCCAACCTCAACGGCTCCCCGCTCCGGCTCACCCCTGCACCGCCAGGCGGTCCCGCAGCGCCAAGCCGCGGCCAGTCAGAGCCCCGGCGGCGGGCTTGAAAGGGTTGCGTGGCGGCATGCGGGCGCTCCAGCTCTTAAAAGGAAAGCTTTTAGTTTCTTCCAATTGTCCACGCCCGCGGCCCCCGCCTCAACCCGCCGCGAGGTGGCTGGCGCCGTCTGGTGCGACACCGACGGCCTGGCCGAGCCGAGGCGCCGGGCCGGCGTGGCTGTCTAACAAAATCTAAAGCGGTCTAACGGCGTCTAACAAAAGCAAACGGGGGCGGCAGCGGGGCGCCGGGTGACGGCATCGGGCGCGCGGGGCGGCGGCCGGCGCGGGGTGGGGGCCGGGGCCGCGGCGGGGGCGGCAGCGGGCGTCTTGGGGTTATAGGGATTGCTCGGTGCGGGCGATGATCTCGTCTTGGAGGGCGCGGTCCAGGTTGTTGAAGTAGTCGGAGTAGCCGGCCACCCGCACAATCAGGTCGGAGTATTGCTCCGGGTGGGCCTGGGCGTCGAGCAGCGTGGCCCGGTCCACCACGTTGAACTGGATATGGTGGCCGTCCATGGCGAAATAGGTGCGGATCAAGCTGGCCAGCGCCGCCAACCCCTTCTCGCCGGCGATGACCGATGGCGTGAACTTCTGATTCAGCAGCGCCCCGCCGGTTTTGAGCTGGTCGATTTTGGCGGCCGATTTGATCACGGCCGTGGGCCCCTTGCGGTCCGCGCCCTTCTCCGGCGAGATCCCGTCCGGCAGCGGCACGCCCTTGCGCCGGCCGTTGGGCGAGGCCCCCATCACCTGCCCAAAATAAACATGGCAGGTGGTGGGCAAAAACTCGACAATCGTCTTGGCGCCCTTGGGGGTGGGCCGGCCGGCGATGGCGCCCTGCAGCGAGTCGACCACCTGCCGCAAGATGGCGTCGGCGTAGTCGTCGTCGTTGCCGTACTTCGGCGTGTGGTTGCCCACCAGGTCCGCCACCGCCTCGAAACCGTCGAAATCAGCCGCGCAGGCCTCCAACAGCAGGCCGATGCCGAGGCTCGCCTCCTCGTAGACGTGCCGTTTGAGCACCACCAGCGAGTCGGTCACGGTGGCGATCCCAACGCACTGGATGTAACTGGTGTTGTACCTGGCCCCGCCGCAGTTGTAGTCCAGGCCGCGGGCGATGCAATCGTCGGTGACGACGGAGAGCAGCGGCACCGGCATGGTGTCCATGAACAGCTTCTCAATCAGGTTGTTGCCGGCCACCTTGACGTCCACCACATACTTCAACTGGGCCTGGAAGGCCTCGTACAGCCGCTCATATGAGCCGAACTGGCGCGGGTCGCCCAAATCCAAGCCAACCTGCTGGCCGGTGTGCTGGTCGAAGCCCCGGCTCAGCGTCAACTCCAGCACCTTGGGCACATTCAGGTAGCCGGTCAGGACATAAGCCTCCTTGCCCGCGGCGCCGGTCTCGACGCAGCCGCTGGCGATGCCGGCCTCGCGGGCGTCATCGAGCGTCTTGCCCATATTGGCCAACTCCGCCAGGATCGCCTCCGAGTTGTAGAAGGCCGGCTGCCCCCAACCCTGGCGCGAGATGTCGATCGCCCGGCGCAGGAAATGCTCCGGGCTCTTGCGCGAGATCTGGACGTTGGAGCTGGGCTGGAGCAGCCTCATCTGGTCCATCACCTCCAAGATCAGGTAGCTCACCGGGCTCACGCCGCTGGTGCCGTCCGGGCGCAGCGCGCCGCTGTTGATGTTGCAGAAATCGGTGTAGGTGGCGCTTTCCTTCAAGGTGATGCCAACTTTTGGCGGGGCCGGCTGGTTGTTGAACTTGATCCAGAGGCATTCCAGGTACTCGCGGGCCCGCTCCCGGGTCAGACTGCCGTTGGCGATGCCCTCGAGGTAGAACGGCTCCAAATGCTGGTCCAGCTTGCCGGGGGAGTAGGCGTCCCAGTTGTTCATCTCCGAGGTCACGCCAATGTGGGTGAACCAGTACATTTGGACGGCTTGGCGGAAGGTTCTGGGGGCGTGGGCGGGCACCGCGTCGCAGGTCTCGGCTAGCTCTTCCAGCTCCCGGCGGCGGGCCGGGTCGGCGGTTTGCCCGGCCCTTAGGCGCGCCAGGGCGGCGTAGCGCTGGCCCAAGATCACCATGCCCTCGCACACCAGCCGCATGCCGGCCAACTCGGCCCGGCGGTCGGCCGCGCGCATATCGGCCCCGTAGTCGATCCGGGCCAACTCCCGGTCTATCTGGGCCATGAAGTCGAGGTAGCCGCGGCGGTAGATTTTGCCGTCCGCCACGGTGTGGCCGGGGCCGCGCTGGGCCATGAACTCGGTGAACAGGCCCGCCTCGAACAAGCGGCGCCACTCCGGCGGCAAGTCCTGGTTCATTTTCGCCATGGTGGCCCGCTCGCGCCAAAACGGGATGACAACCTCGGCCTGGAGGCGCTTGTCGGCTTCGCTGACGGCGAAGGAGACCCGCTCGCGGTTGGCCATGTTGTCGAAGTCCTCCAAGGTGTGGCAGCACAGCTCCGGGAAGGTCGGGGCCGACTGCGGCCCGGCGCCCTTCTCCCCCACGATCAACTCGGCATCGTCCAAGTAGAGGGTGCGGCGGGACATCAACTCGCGGAAAAACAGGCCGCGCAGCACCGGCGCGGGCAGTTTGCCCTCGTGCTCGGCGTAAACCTCGGTCTCGATCAGGGCCCGCTCCAGGCAAATCGACGGCGGCGTGGTCTCGGAGACTTCCCGCAGCCGCTTGGTGCGCAGCGTCGAACCCCGTTTGGCGTCCCAATCGACGCCCCCGGCCACCTCTGGGGCAAATGTTGGGCTGGCTGTCTCGGTCATCTCACCGCTCCTCACGTTTGGCTATCCCCCAATTGTGACATCCGCGTAGAAACGCGCCACCTGCTGTTGAATCCGGCGCACCGTCAGGGGGCTGGGGCTGGCGAATTCTTGGGGCTGGCGGCCCAGCTTGGCGAATTTGTCGATCCCGAACCGATGGTAGGGCAGCAAGTTCACCCCGGCCAGTTCGATGCCGTGGGTTTTGAGCCACAACATGGTGTCCTCGATGGTGTCCCAGTCGGTGTTGAGCCCGTCCAGCAGAATCATGCGCAGATAGACCCTGGCCCCCAGGCCGGCCAGGAGCGAGAGGTTCTTCAGCACCAAAGTGTTGGACGCCCCGGTCAGCTCGCGGTGTTTGGCCGGGTCGATGAACTTCAGGTCGTAGAGGAAGAAATCGGCCTGCTCGGCCATGCGCCGGAAAGCTTGGGAGGCCGCCACCCCGCAGGTGTCCACGCCCACGCCGATGCCGCGCTGGCGCAGCCGCCGGGCCAGCTCCAGCAGGTAGCCGGTGTCCTGGGACATGGCCTCGCCGCCGGTGAAGGTCACCCCGCCGCCGGATTGGTCGTAGAACATGATGTCGCGCTCGGCCTCGGCCACCAGCTGGTCGATCGAGTACTGCTTGCCCACCAGTTCGCGGGCCCCGTCCGCCTGGGTCATCACCTCCGGCTCGAAGGCCTGCGACTCCGGGTTGTGGCACCAGGGGCAGCGCAGCGGGCAGCCTTTGAAGAAGATGGCGGTGCGCAGCCCGGGGCCGTCGTGGACGGAGAACCGCTGGATGTTGAACACATACGGGGTTCTCACCGCCGGCCGGCCTTTCTGCCTCGCTTGCCTGGTTGGTCAGCGCCACTTTACCCGGCTGGGGCCGCCGGGTGTGGCACTATAGTTGCTCGGCGCCGGCGAGGACGCGATCCGCCAAACCGGCCGCAGACCGCACGGGAGGCACCAGCAGTGGAAAGCTTCATCGACCAGTTCAACGCCGCAGCGCGCAATGTCTTGCTTTGGTTTGTGGGCATGCTGGTGCTGTCGGGTCTGAGCTACGCCTTTTTCAAGCAGTGGCTGCGCCAGCCGGCCAAGTTTTGGATGGCGATTGCGGCGGTGGCTTGCGCGCTGTTGGCGCTGTCCTTGTTCTCCCAGGGGTGCGCGATCGCCCTGGGGGGCTCCGGCTAGCGGCCGGCCGGCGCGGCCTGCTCCAGGGCGGTGGCGAGGCAGGTCAGGAACTCGGCCACCTGGGGCGGCCCGGCCAGCCGCCGGCTGGCCGCCGTGGGCCCAGAGCCCACCTTGATGCCCAGGTCGGGCGGTTTGATTGCGCGCAAAGCCAGCTCGTCGGTGACGTCGTCGCCGGCGAACACCAGGCGGTCGGCCCCAACTTGGGTCTTGAGCCGGGCCAGCGCCGCCGCCTTGCCAACTGGCAGCACCCCCAGCTCGACCACCATTTTGCCCGCCAGCGCGTGGGCGCCCAGCGCGGCCCCCAGCTCGGCCGCCTGGCGCTCCAAGGCGGCGGCCCGGGCGCGGTCCGCCATGGGCCGGGTGTGGAAGGCGGCCGCGAACGGTTTGCGCTCCACCCAGGCGCCTTCGGCCGTGGCGGCCAGGGCCTCCAGCGCGTCCTGGGCCGCCTCCAGGCGCCGGCGCCGGGCCGGGGACAGCTCCGTTGGCGCCAGCACCGCTTGGCCCGCCTCCATCCAGCCCAGCTCCGCCCCGTGCGAGCCGACCAGGCGGGTGGCGTCCGGCGGCGCCGCCAGCCGGGCCAAATCATCGGCCGGCCGGCCCGAGACCAAGGCCAAAGCCACCTGCTCCAAGGCCGCCAACCGCGCCAGGGCGGCGCTGGCGGCCGCCAGCGGCCGGGCTGCGGCCGGGTCTTCCACCAGCGGCGCCAAAGTGCCGTCAAAATCTAGTGCCACCAGCAGTTTCCGCGCCCCCAGCAAAGGCCCGATCAAGGGCCCGATGCCGTCTTGCCGCAACCCCCGCAACCCCCCGCCGCCGAGCGCCTCCCCCCCGCCTGGCCTGCCGCCGCGCGGTTCTCCGGCGCCGCTCGGCCGGCCTGTCCCGCCGGGCGGCGCCGGCGCCGGAGTTGACGGGCCGCCGGGCGCGGGGCGGCGATCTGGCGCCGGAGCGCTTGCCGCCCGCCCGCCCGTCCCGCCGGGCGGCCGCGGCGCCGGCCCGCGCGGGCTGGCGGGGGCCGGGGGGCTCACCGGGCCGCCAAAGCGGTCAAGAAGCTGGAAGCCCAGGCGGCGACATCGTGGACCATGACGCGGCGGCGCAGGGCCTGCATGCGGCGGCGCTGCTCGCGGGCGGACATTCCGGCGGCGTGCAAGATGGACGCTTTGAGGCCGTCGATATCATGCGGGTTGACCAAGATGGCCTGGTGCAACTCGTCGGCGGCGCCGGTGAACTCAGACAACACCAAGGCGCCCAAACCATCCACCCGGGAGGCGACGTACTCTTTGGCCACCAAGTTCATGCCGTCGCGCAAAGCCGTCACCAGCATCACGTCAGCCGCCAAGTACAACGCCGCCATCTCGTCGGCGTCTTGGTTTTGGTGCAGATAATGGATGGCGGGCGAGCCCAGCGAGCCGAAATCGCCGGCCACGCGCCCAACTGTGGTCTCGACATCGTCCCGCAAAGCCTGGTAGGCGGAGACGTTGTCGCGCGAGGGGCTGGCGATCTGCACCATCACCACGCCGGGCACCTTGAGCCGGCCCTCGCGCAGCAGCTCCTCGAAGGCTTTGAGCCGGTGCGAGATGCCCTTGGTGTAGTCAAGCCGGTCCACGCCGAGCAAAATGCGGTCGGGATTGCCCAACTCGGCCCGGATCTCGCGCGCCCGGGCCTGGGCGCGGGGCAGGCGGGCCTGGGCGTCCACCGCCGCCGAATCGATCGAGATGGGGAAGGCGCCGGACACCACCTCCCGCCGGCCGCCGTCCGGCCCGGGCACCAAGATCAGTTGGCCGCGGGTGGTCAAACCCGTCAGGCGGCGCACGCAGGAGCGGAAATTGCCCGCGTCCTGAGACCTTTGGAAGCCGATCAGGTCCGCGCCCAGCAAACCCATCAGAAGCTCGCGGCGCCACGGCAGCTGGGCGAACAACGCCTCCGGCGGGAACGGGATGTGGTTGAAGAACCCGACTCTGATGTCCTGGCGCAGCTCCTTCAACATGGCGGGCACCAACTGAAGCTGGTAATCCTGCACCCACACGGTCCCGCCCGGCGCCACGGCGGCGGCGGCCGCCTGGGCGAACTTGTAGTTGACCGCCCGGTAGGCCTCATGCCACTCGCGGTGGTATTCGGGCGGCGTGATCACATCGTGGTACAGGGGCCACAAGGTGGCGTTGGAGAAACCCTCGTAGTAGTCCTCGACCTCCCGCTGGCTCAGCGCCACCGGGATCGACACCACGCCGTCGACCTCGACCGGGTCGAACCAGAAGTCCGCGGCGCCCGGCCAGCCGACCCAGGCGCCGCCGCTGCGCTTGAGCACCGGGTCGAGGGCGGCCACCAGGCCGCCGGGCGAACGCCCGTAGGACAAGATCCCCGCCTCGGACTGGGACACCTCGATGGGCAGCCGGTTCGACACCACCACCAGTTTGGACGGGCTTGCGGTCACGCGGGCGCTCCTCGGGCAGGTTGGTCTGGTCTGGTGGAGGCCGCTGCCGCTGCCGCTGCCGCTAATGGCGGCGCCTCCAAAAGGTCATGATAATGCAAAGGCGCTGGCCGGTGATGCGCCCGCTGGGCGCGGCTCATTGGCGCTGGGGCGGCGCTGCTCTAGGGTTTGGGGGGAAGCAACGACAAGGAAGGTGTGGACGGATGAGCGACCACGATTCGACCGTCAGGCACGCCACCGAGGGTTCTCCGCCCTCGTATACCTGGCTCTGGGCGAGCCTCTTGGTGCTGGTGGTGGCGGGGGCCGGGGTGGGGGCGTATTTCTACGTCAAGGACTCCTCGCGGGAGCCGGAGCCTTTGCCCGCCGTGACCGTGACGGTGACGGCGCCGCCGCCAACCCCGACCATAACGCCCTCGCCGCGCGAGACGGGAACCGAGTTCTACGACCAGATTCCCTCCGCCGTCGGGGCGTATGTGCTGGTGGAGACGGCGCCCAACCCGGCCTTCGCGGAGGCCAAAGCCTACGACTCCTACGTCTTGACCTATTCCAACGGGGAGCGCCAAATCACCCTCCAAGCCGGCCAGTGGCGAACCGAGGCGGCCGCCACCGACGCCTTCAACGAGATGGGCGGCCCCGAGGGCTGGCCGGGGGCCGAGGTGGACCTGACCTCGACTGTTTGCCCGGAGCCGGCCGCCGGGGACACGGCCGCGCTGTGGCGCAACGTGACGGCGATCTTCCAAGTCGAAGCGCCGGCCGGCGGCGCCGCCGACTTCTACTGCCGCATGCCGATGTAGGTCGCGCGATGCCGCTCCCCCCACTTCCGGCAGCGGCGGCCGACCCGCCGGGCCCGGCCGTCGCCATCCGCGACCTCAAAGTGGTCCGGGGCAAGCGCGTGGTGCTGCCCGGCCTGTCCTTGACCATCCCGCGCCGGCAGCTGGTGGGGTTGCTGGGGCCGTCGGGCGGCGGGAAAACCACGCTGCTGCGCGCCATCGTCGGGGCGCAAATCACCGCCGGCGGCCTGGTCGAGGTCTTGGGGCGGCCCGCGGGCGACCCGGAACTGCGGCGCAAGGTGGGTTACATGACCCAGGCGGCCTCGGTCTACGCCGACCTGACGGTGGCGGAGAACCTGGAGTATTTCGCGGCTTTGGCGGGCGTGGGCCGCGACCGGGTGGCGGCTGTGACCGAGCAGGTCGACCTGGGCCGCCACCGCTCGGACACGGTGCGCGACTTGTCCGGCGGCGAGCGCTCGCGCGTCTCGCTGGCGGTGGCGCTGCTGGCCCAGCCGGAATTGCTGGTGCTGGACGAGCCCACGGTTGGGCTGGACCCGGTGCTGCGCGTCTCGCTGTGGGCCTTGTTCCGCGACCTGGCCGCCGGCGGCACCAGCCTGCTGGTGTCCTCCCACGTCATGGACGAGGCGACCCGCTGCGACCGGCTCATTTTGCTCCACGCCGGCCGCGTCTTGGCGGACGCCACCCCGGCTGAGTTGCTGGCCCAGACAGGCGCCGCCAGCGCCGAAGAAGCCTTCCTAGCGCTGGAGCGCGCCGCCAGGAGCGCCCGATGACGCCCCGCCCGGCCCCGGCCGCCTCGCCCGCCGGTCCGGCATCGTTCGCCCCGCCGCGGCCCGGCCCGGCCAGCGGAGGCTCCCGATGACGCCCAAGCCGACCTTCGCCACCAGCCGGCGCATCCTGCGCCAACTGCGCCACGACCCGCGTTCGATCGGCCTCATAATGGCGGTGCCGTGCGTCTTTTTGGGTCTGCTGGCCTGGATGTTCCAGGACACGCCCCAGGTCATCGACCACTTTGGGCCGCTGGCTTTGGCGGTGTTCCCGGCGCTGGTGATGTTCCTGGTCGCATCGGTCACCACCCAGCGCGAGCGGACCAGCGGCACCTTGGAGCGGCTGATGACCACGCCGATCGGCAAAGGCGACTTCCTGTTCGGCTACGCCTTGGCCTTCGCCCTGATGGCGGCGCTGCAGGCGGCCGTGCTGACGGCTTGGGCGCATTGGGTTTGCGGCATGGATGTGGCCGGCTCGCTGTGGGCGCTGGCCGGGGTGGCGGTGCTGGACGCGGTGCTCGGCTCATCGTTGGGCTTGGCCGCATCCTCGCTGGCCCGCACCGAGTTCCAAGCCGTCCAGATGATGCCGGTGGTGCTGGTGCCGCAAATCCTGCTGTGCGGCATCGTTATGCCGCGCTCGGCCATGCCCGCCCCCCTCGAGTGGCTGTCCGATGCCGTGCCCCTGACCTACGCTGTCGAGGCCACCGGCGACATCGCGGCCGGGCGGGGCTGGGCTGAGGCCGGGCCGGACATCGCCTTGATGGCGGCCTTCACGGTGTTGGTGCTGGCCCTGGGCGTCCTGACGCTGCGCCGCCGCACCCCCTGAGGCGCCCCGCCGCTGGCGGCCAGTTGGCTCATCCCCTGAGCGCCCCCGCCGCTGGGGCCGCGCCCACCGAGGTTAGGGGCGGGCCGAGAAGCGGTCCAGCAGGGTGGTGTTGCCTGAGACGATCAGCAGGTCTTGGGGGGAGATGCGGGTCTCGTCGGTGGCGTACTCGAACTCCTGGCCGGGCGATTTGACGCCGATCACGGTGACGCCGTATTTCTTCAGGATCTGCGACTGGGCCAAGGTGAAGCCGATGGTCTCCTTGGGCGGGCGCATCTTGACAATGGTGAAGCCGTCCTCGAACTCGATGTAGTCCAGCAGGCGGCCGGAGACCAGGTGGGCCACCCGCTCGCCGGCGTCCGCCTCCGGCAGGATCACCTGGTTGGCGCCGATGCGCCGCAGAATGCGGGCGTGCTCCGAGGAAGTCGCCTTGGCCCAAACCTGGCCCAGGCCCAGGTCCACCAGGTTGGATGTGATCAGCACCGAGGCCTCCAAGGCGGTCCCCACCCCCACCACCGCGATGGGGAAGTCCCTGGCGCCAAGCTGCTCCAGGGCCTCTGGGTCGGCGCAGTCCGCCTCCACCAGCGGCAGTCGGCCCGACCAGCGGCGGATCACCTCCGGGTCCTTCTCCGCGGCCAAAACCTCCCGGCCCAACCGGTCCACTGTCAGCGCCAGCCGCGAGCCGAACCGCCCCATGCCGATCACCAGCACGGCGCCGTCCGCCGGCATGGGCGTCTCGGGCGAAACCGATGTCCGCCTGTGGTCCATAGCAGGTCCCTCCCTGTGGTGTTCCCGCCAGTCTAGGCCTGTCCCGGCGGCGGGGGCGGCGGCATCGGGCTTCTGGCGGGCGGGGTCGGCTGGCTATGGGGCGCTCCTGCGGCAGGCGGCGGGGGCGGCGGCATCGTGCTTCTGGCGGGCGGGGTCGGCTGGCTATGGGGCGCTCCTGCGGCAGGCGGCGGGGGCGGCGGCATCGGGCTTCTGGCGGGCGGGGTCAACCGACTATGGGGCGCTCCTCCGGCAGGCGGATGACGCGGCGCCGGCTGGACATGGCGACGGAGGTGGCGATGGTCATGGTGCCGAGGCGGCCCGCCAGCATCAGGGCGGCCAAAGTCAGCTTGGCCAGGGCCGGCAAGCCGGGGACAATCCCGGTGGTCAGGCCGCAAGTGGCGAAGGCGGAGATGCACTCGAACAGGACGTAGCTCAGCGGCGCGTCGCTGACCAGGGCCAACACCAGCGAACCGGTGAACACGATCATCACCGAGGCGACCGCCACAGTCACCGCCACGCGCAACACCGAGGGCTCGACGCGCCGCCCGAACGCCTCCATGTCGCGGTCGCCGCGGGCCTCGGCCCGGATGGCGAGCAGCATGACAGCCAAAGTGGTGACCTTGATGCCGCCGGCCGTCGAGGCGGAGCCGCCGCCGACAAACATCAAAGCGTCCTGCAGCAAAATGGTGGCGGGGCGCTCGCCGGTGGTCTCGAAGGTGGCGAACCCGCCGGAGCGGGTGTTGGCGGAGGCGAACAAGGCCCCCAGCAGCGCCTCGGCGAAGGGCTTGTCCCCCAAGGTGGCCGGGTTGCCCCACTCCAAAGCCAGGATCAGGAGCCAGGCCCCCAGCAGCATGGCCAAACAGAACGCCACCGTCAGCTTGGAGTGCAGGCTGAGCTGGGCGGGGTGGCGCCAGTGGCGGCGCAAATCCAAGATCACGGGGAAGCCAAGCGAGCCGGCGAACACCCCCGTCATGATTGGCGCCAGCACCCACCAGTCGGAGGCGAACGGCTCCAAACCTTCCACTGTGGGCACGAAGCCCGCGTTGTTGAAGGCTGAGACGCCGTAGAAGATCCCGTGCCAGACCGCCTGGGCCGGGGATTCGCCCGCCACCATGAACTTGGGCGCCAGCGCGGCGGCCAGCAGCAACTCCGCCACCAGCGAGATCACCACCACGGCCCGCACCAGCAGGCCCACCTCGCCCAGGCGCGAGGTGCGGGTCTCGCTGGCGGCCAGCATCTTGGACCGGACGCCAAGGCGGCGCGAGGTGGCCAAGGACAGCATGGAGCCCAAGGTCATCACGCCCACCCCGCCAACTTGGATGCCGAGCAGAATGGCCGCCTGGCCCAGCGGCGACCAGTATTCGGCGGTGGAGACGCTGGTCAGACCGGTCACGCAAACCGCTGAGGTGGCGGTGAAGATGGCGTCGACAATGCCCGGCGAATACGGCCCGGCCCGCGCCACGGGCAGCAGCAGCAGCAGCGCGACCGCCGCCACCACGCCGGTGAAGGCCGTCACCGCGAAGCGCGCCGGCGACATCTGGGGCCGCCGCCCGCCCGGCGAGCGCAAAGCGTCCGCGCTGGGCAGATTCTCCCGCATGTGGTTCACACTACTAACAATGGTCACTAGAGTGTTCCTGGACAACACAGCTCACTGAGGTAAGGTGCCCATGGAATCCCGCCAGGCGTTCTTGACGGTCGCCGAGGTCGCCGAGACCCTGCGCGTCTCCGACATGACCATCTACCGCCTCATCGCCAGCGGCGAGCTCCGGGCGCTGAAGGTGGGGCGCTCCTACCGCATCCCCGCCGAGTCCCTCCAAGAGTGGCTGGCGGACACTTCCAACTGGGAGCCGGGCCGCGCCCGCCAGGGTTGAACCAGCGCCGTTCCGGCCCCAGTTTGACCGCTGCGGCCGCGCCTGTTCCCGGCCCGCCCGCAAGACGGAGTAAGATCCCTTGCCAGTGTCCGCGCCGGTGCGCGGAGCCCGTCAAAACGTCTACTAGGGGAAGTGCGAGGACCGTATGGGGTCGGTAATCAAGAAGCGCCGCAAGCGGATGGCGAAGAAGAAGCACCGCAAACTGCTGCGCAAGACCCGACATCAACGGCGCAACAAGAAGTAGCGCGGGCCGCCGCGCCCGGCCGCCATGGCGCGGCCGCGTTTATTGCGGCGGCCCAGTTTCGCCAGGTTTGGGCTGGCCGGGGGCAAGGCCGGCCGGCGGCGGGCCGGCGCGGCGCGGCGGGCGGCCTTCGACCAGGTGGGCGATGGCGATTTCGCTGGCCGCGAAACTTCGCAGCGCGCCGGAGCGGTGCCGCACAGCCACCTCCTCGGGCGCGGCCCGCTCCAAGGCGCCCACCCAATCGGCGTAGCCGCCCTCAGGCAAGCGCCGGCGGATGGTCACCCGCGAGCCGAGCGGCCAAGCCAGCCAAATGGGTTGGCTCACCCCGCCAACCTACCGCCTCGGCGCGGCATCGGGCGCCTTGGCGGCGGCGCAGCGGGCGGGACACCCGCTGGACCACCACCCAGGCGGCCCGGGGCGCCCCACCCGGCGGGGCGGGCGCGGCCGGCGGCGCGGCATCGGGCGCCTTGGCGGCGGCGCAGCAGGCGGGACACCCGCTGGACCACCACCCAGGCGGCTCGGGGCGCCCCACCCGGCGGGGCGGGCGCGGCATCGGGCGCCTCAGCGGCGGCGCAGCAGGCGGGCCACCCGCTGGACCACCACCCAGGCGGCCCACAGCGCGCCCACCCGGTAGGCCGCCCACAGCGAGCGGCGCACCGCCCGGCGCTTGTCCCGGAACTCGCGCACCGGCCAGTGCTCCTGGCGGCAGTAGCGGCGCAGGCGCCGGTCCGGGTTGATGCCGGTGGGGTGACCCACCAAGGAGAGCATGGGGATGTCGTTGGCGGAGTCGCCGTAAGCGTAGGAGGCGGCCAGGTCGATCCCCCGCTCGGCGGCCAGCTTCAACGCCGCGGTGGCTTTGGCCGGGCCGTGCAGCAGCCCCCCCACCAGGCGGCCTGTGAAATACCCGTCCTTTGTCTCCACCACCGTGCCCAGGCCGCCGGTGGCGCCGACGCGCGCCGCCACCAAATCGACCACCACTGTGGGCGAGGCCGAGATCAGCCAGACCTCGTGGCCCGCGGCCAAATGCCGGTCCAGCAGCTCTTTGGTGCCGGGGTAGACCCGGCCGGCCAAAACCTGGTCCCAGACCTGCTCCGCGACGGCGGTCAACTGGGCGGCGGGGCGGTTCCTGATGGCGTCCAGCGATCTGGTGCGCGCCGCCTCGACGCCGGCCGCCGATTCCCCGAGCAGCAGGTAGCGCAGATTGAGGCGGATCATCCGCACGATGTCGCGAATCTTCAGGAAGCCCCAGCGGTACATGCCGACCCCGACATGGAAGATGCTCGCGCCGCGCAAAATGGTGTTGTCCACGTCAAAGAAGGCGGCCGCCGAGGGCGCGCCCGCGCCGGGGTGGCCGGGCCCGGCCAGGCTCGGGGTTAAGGCGGTCGGCTGAGTCATGTCCCGACCAGTATTGCCCCACCGGCGCTCTGGCCGCCAATCGCCGGCCGGCGGGGCCGATTGGACCTTGGCGCTGGCGGCAACCAGACTGGTGGGCATGTCGCAAGCGCGCACAACCATCCACCTGGTCCGCCACGGCGAGGTCCACAACCCCGACAAGGTGCTCTACGAGCGTCTGCCCGGCTACCACCTGTCCGAGACCGGCCGGGCGATGGCCCAGCGGGTGGCGGAGCACTTGACGCGGCGGGCCGGCGGGCGCATCGACGCGCTGGTGGCCAGCCCGCTGGACCGCGCCCAGGAGACCGCCGCCCCGTTGGCGCAAGCCGCCCGCCTCGAGATCCGCACCGAGCCCAGGGTGATCGAGTCGCAAAACCAGTTCGCCGGCCTGCGGACCAACCTGCCGAACCTGGTCAAACCGACGGCGGTGTGGCGCCTGCGCAACCCCTTGCGCCCATCCTGGGGCGAACCGTATGAGGCCATCGCAGACCGCATGCACGCCGCCATCGCCGACCTGCGGGCTGAGTTCCCCGGCGGCCGGGTGGTGGTGGTGTCGCACCAGTCGCCCGTCTGGCGGGCCCGGTTGCGCGCCGAGGGCCGCCCGATTTGGCCGATGCCGCCGCGCCGGGCTTGCTCGCTGGCCTCGGTCACGTCGTTGGTTTACGAGGGCGACCGGTTGGCGGCGGTCGGGTATTGCGAGCCCGCGGCCGATTTGCTGCCAGCCAAATTGCGCTGAGCGCGGCCGGCCTTGGCGCGGGGCGGGCGGGGCCGGCGGGCCGGTCAGTGGCTGCTGGCCGAGGGGCCGGAGTCGCCGTTCTCGCCGCGTTCGCGCCGCCGGCGCTCGCGCTCGCGCCGGAACTGCTCTTCGGCCAGCCGGCGCAGGAACTGCGGGTTGTCGTCGGGCGCGACCGGCCGCTCCCGCCACGCTGGCCTGATCCCCTGGGCCGGCCGGGGCCGCGGCCGGGCCAGTTTGGCCGCCGCCAGCCAGGCCAGCGGGCCGAAGACAGGCACCAGGATAATGAGCAGAATCCACAACACTTTGGGCACCGAAAACCGGTCCACGTCGCTATCGGCGGCGCAATCCGCCACCGCGTAGATCATCAGGGCTAGCGGAATACCGTAATAAAGCAACACCCGGACCATCCCCCGAGCCTACCCAAAGTGGGCGGCCCCAAACCAGGCGCCGTCCACCAGGTGGATTGCCAAGCCGATTGCCAAGCCGATCGCGCCGCCGCCCGGCGCCGCGCGGCCAGGGCGGCGGGCGGTCAGGACTCGAACAGGCCCAGGTTGGCCAGGGCCAAGCCCATCAAGATGGCGTGGCCCAACTCCACCTGGCCGGTCCGCGCCAGCACCCGCACCAAATCGGCTCCGCCCAGCCCGGCGCTGACGGCGCTGGTCAGCCGGGCGGTGGGCACCGCCATCAGCAGGACCACCAGCACCCGGGGGCGCCCGATGGCGCAGACCGCCGCCAGCAGCAACGCCAGCCACATCTCCCAGGCGTACAAGGCCCGGGCCTTGGGCTGGCCGAGTTTGACGGCCAGGGTGATCTTGCCGGCCTTCTTGTCGGAGGAGATATCCCTCAGGTTGTTGGCCATCAAGATGGCGCAGGCCAGCAAACCCATCGCCGCCCCGGCCACCCCGGCCCGCCAAGTCACCCACAGGTGCTGCGTGTAGCACGTCCCCAAGACCGCGACCGGCCCAAAGAAAACGAACACCCCGGCCTCGCCCAGGGTTCTGTAACCGTACGGGTGCTTCCCGCCGGTGTAGAACCAGGCGGCGGCGATGGCGGCCGCGCCCACCGCCAGCAGCCACCACTGCCGGGTGGTCCAGGTCAGGCCCAAGCCCGCCAGCGCCGCCACCGCGAAGCTGGCCCAAGCGGCGGCGCGCACCGCGCCGGGCGTGGCCGCACCGGATGCCACCAGCCTGGCCGGCCCGTTGCGCCCGGTGTCCGCGCCGCGCACGCCATCGGAGTAGTCGTTGGACAGGTTTGCCCCGATTTGCAGCGCCACGGCGACCACCAACGCCAGGGCGGCCCGGTTCCACAGCGGCGGCTGGTCCGGCAGCCAGGAGGCCCCCAAGCCGACCAGCACCGGCGCCACCGCCGCCGGCCAGGTGCGCACGCGCAGCCCGCCCAACCATTCCGAAGGAGTCGCCACACGGGTCACCCTAGCAGTGCCGCCCCCGCCGCCGGGCCGCCGGGCCCAAATCCGCCGCCCCCGCCGGCTGCGCCGGCCCGCGGCTGGCCGGCAGCCAGCGCGGCCGGGCGCGGCCCAGCGGGGCTGCCAAGACTCTAGGACAGCTCTTGGAGTTGGCCGGCGGCGGCCAGGCGCGCCGCCAGTTGGCGCCCCGCCGCCCGGTCCGGCTTGCCGGAGGCGGCCAGCGGCAGCCGCGCCACCAAGCCCAGCCGGCGGGGCGCGGCGGCGGCCCCCAGGCGGGCCTTGAGGCGGGCGCGGAGGTGGCCCGCGGCCGGCCCCCCGCCCTCGGCGGGCACCACCAAGGCTGTCACGAGTTCGCCCCACTCGGCTTCCGGCAAGCCCACCACCAGCGCTTGCGCCACCCCTTCGAGTTCGAGCAGGGCGGCTTCGACCGGCTCGGGGCGGACGGTGCGGCCGCCGGTTGTGATGGCGAAATCAGCTCGCCCCACCACCCGCAAAGCGCCCGACGGGGTCCAAGCGCCCACATCAGAACTGCCGAACCAGCGTCTGCCGCCCCACTCGAAGAAGCCCCGCCCGGCGGCGCCGGCGCGCAGGCCGGGGGCGCCGGGCGCAGTTGGCGGGCAGGCCTGGGGGGCCGGCTCCGCCAGCCCAACGGCGGGCTGCGGCCGCTCCTTGGGGGCGCGGCGGGAAGGCCCAGGCGGCCCATCGCCGCCCGGGCGCCCCCCGGGGGCGGCCCGGGCGGCCAGGTCGAGGTACCCCAGCGCCAGGGTGGGGCCGCCCCGTTGGATAATCCCGGCCGCCAGCCCTATCTCCACCCCGGGCAGCGGCAAGCCGTCGTAGACGCAGCCGCCGCAGGTCTCTGTCATGCCGTAGGTCTCAACCAGCCGCGCCCCGGCCGCCTCGGCGCGCGCCCGCAGGGCCGGGTCCAGGGCCGCCCCGCCCACCAGGACGGCATCGAAGCCGGCCAAGGCCAACCGGGCCTCGGCCGGCCCGGCCAGGACGCGCCCAAGCTGGGTGGGCACCAGCGAGGTGTACTTGGGGCCTGCCGGCAGGCGGGCCGCGCCGGCCGCGAAGGCCTCGGCGGTGAAGGGCCCCGGCGCCAGCGCCACCAAGGCGCTGCCGGCCAAGGCGGCCCTGGCCAGCACGTTGACGCCCGCTATGCGGTCAGCCGGCAAGGCCAGCAGCCAGGCCCCGGTGCCGCCCAAGGCCTCGGCGCTGGCCTCGGCGCAAGCCCGGACGGCGGCGGCGCCAAGCGCCACCCAGCGCGGCCGCCCGGTCGAACCGGAGGTGGGCAATATGGCAGCGGCGCCCTGCGGCCACCGCGCCGCCGAGCCAACCCCCAGAGCAGACGAGGCGGCATCGGGCGCATAGGGGGGGCCGCCCGCCAACGCGGCCTTGACCGCCGCCAGCAGCCGTTCGCTGTCCACGCGACCACTTTAGAGGCCCCGCGCCCCCAAACCGGGCGCGCCCGGACCGCGGCGGCGGGCTGGGGGCGCGCCGAGCCGATTGACGCGCTTGGACCGGCCCGGAGCATAGGGTTTTAGCGTCTGCTTCCCGCGACCGACCACAGGAGGACCAATGCGATCCCGCGCGGCCCGGCGCTTCGCCGCTGTCGCGGCCTTGGCGGCGCTGGTCGCGGCGGGCGGCCCGGCGGGCTGCGCCAAACCCGAGGCCAGGCCGGTGGCAACCAAGACCACCTACCAAAGCGAGATCAAAGAGCCCCCGCCCTCGCCGCCGCCAACCTGGCCGCTGACCGGCGAGTTGGGCGAGGTCGCAGAGCGCGCCGCCTTGGCTGTGAAAGTGGAGAACAGCTCGCCGGCGCGGCCCCAGACGGGCCTGGAGCAGGCGGATGTGGTCTGGGAGGAGATGATCGAGGGCGGCGAGTCGCGCTTCATCGCCGTCTACAACTCGATTGTGCCGGAGTCGGTTGGCCCGGTGCGCTCGGTGCGGCCGATGGACGGGCCCATCCTGGGCGCGGTGCGCGGGCTGCTGGCCTGCTCCGGGGGCCAGGACCGGTTCATCGCCAAAGCCAAAGACGCCGGGCTGCAGGTCTTCCAGGAGGACGCCAAAGGCTACTACCGTTCCGATGAGCGCCGCATGCCGTACAACCTCTACCTCAGGCCGGCCGAGATTTGGGCCCAGGCGGATGATTCGCACAAGGCCCTGCCCCAGCCGGAGTTCGCCTTCGCCGCGTTGGACGTGGCCTCCACCGCCGCCCTGGCGGGGACGCCGGCGGCCAAACTCTCGGTTGCGATCTCGCCGGTGGCGCAGCCGACTTGGACCTGGGAGGCCGAGTCGCGCCTGTTCTTGCGCTCGGAGCGGGACACGCCGTCGACGTCGTCGTCCGGCATGCGGCTCTCGGCCAGCAACGTGATCGCGTTGGCTGTCGCGGTGCAGATGGCCGGCGGGACGGACGTGGCCGGCTCGCCCATCCCGGAGACGGTGGTGGTGGGCTCCGGCCAGGGGATCGTGGCCAGCGCCGGGCACGCGGTCGATGTGGTGTGGACCAAGGAGAGCGTCGCCAGCCCGTTTGTGCTCCAAACGCCCGATGGCGCGCCGGTCCGCTTGGCGCAGGGCCAGACCTGGATTGAGCTGGTGCCCATCTCAGGCGGCTCGTGGTCGGTCGCCGAGGCGGCCGCGCAGGATTGAGGCTGAGCCCCGCCCCGCCGGTCGGTCACAGGATCTGCCGGCGGAAGGGCTCCCACTGGGGCGGGCGGCCTTGCAGGAAGGCGTCGCGGCCCTCGGCGGCCTCGGCGGTGCCGTAGGCGAGGCGGGTGGCCTCGCCGGCGAAGAGCTGCTGGCCGGCCAGGCCGTCATCGGCCAAGTTGAAGGCGAACTTGAGCAGACGCACCGCCTGGGGCGACTGCGCGGCGATTTGCGCGGCCCAGGCCAGGGCTGTGGCCTCGACGGCGCTGTGGTCCACCGCGCTGTTGACGGCCCCCCAAGCCTCAGCCTGCTCGGCGGTGTAGGCCTGCGCCAGGAAGAAGATCTGCCGCGCCCGTTTTTGCCCCACCTGCCGCGCCAGCAGGGCCGAGCCGTAGCCGGCGTCAAACGACCCGACCGTCGCGTCGGTCTGCTTGAAGCGCCCGTGCTGGCGGCAGGCCAAGGTCAGGTCCGCCACCACGTGCAGCGAATGGCCGCCGCCGGCCGCCCAGCCGTCCACCACGGCGATCACAACTTTGGGCATGGCGCGGATCAGATGCTGGGCCTCCAAAATGTGCAGCCGCCCGGCCCCGGCCCCGGCGCCGCCGCTGGGGCCGCTGGCGCCGCTGGGGCCGGGCTCGTCGGTGCGGGCGTATTCGTAGCCGCGCGCGCCGCGGAAGCGCTGGTCGCCGCCGGCGCAAAACGAGTAGCCGCCATCTTTGGGACTGGGGTTGTTGCCGGTCAGCAGCACGGCTAGGACATCGGGCGTCTCGGCGGCGTGGCGCAGCGCGGCGATCAGCTCATCGACGGTGCGGGGGCTGAAGGCGTTGCGCACCTCGGGCCGGTTGAAGGCGATCCGCACCCAGGGCTGGTCGCGTTCGCCGGCGCCGGGCGCCGGCGCGGCGCCCCGGTCCGGGCCGCGCTCGACGCCCCGGTGGTAGGTGATGTCGGCCAAGGCCGCGAAGCCGGGCACATCCCGCCACAGCTCGGGGGTGAAACCGTCGGAGGCGAGCGCGGGCAGACCAGTCATGCGCATAGAGCCTAATAGGCTAGGTGGCCGTGCCAGTCGTTTACGACATTCCGCTGACCACCCGGTTCCGGGGCATCGCGCGGCGGCGCGGCATGCTGCTCCAAGGCGAGGCGGGTTGGGGCGAGTTCAGCCCGTTTGAGGACTACTCGCCGCAGGCGGCGCTGCCGTGGTGGCGGGCCGCCCGCGAGGCCGCCGACTGCGGATTCCCGCCCGCGGTGCGGTCCCGGATCGAGATCAACGCGATCATCCCCGCAGTTGGCGCGGCCGAGGCGGCGCGCCTGGCGCAAGCCTCCGGCGCCCGCACGGCCAAGGTCAAGGTGGCCGAGCCCGGCCAGGGCGCCAGCGCCGAGGCCGACCGCTTGGCGGCGGTCCGCGAGGCCCTCGGCCCGGGCGGGCGCATCAGGATCGACGCCAACGGCGCCTGGGACGCCGCCACCGCTGTCGAGCGCATCGCCGCCCTGGACCGCGCCGCCGGCGGCCTCGAGTACGCCGAGCAGCCTTGCGCCGCGGTGGCCGATCTGGCCTGGGTGCGCCGCCGGGTGGCAGTGCCGCTGGCCGCCGACGAGTCGATTCGCCTGGCCCGCGACCCGTTGCAAGTCCGCGCCCTGGCGGCGGCCGATGTCGCCGTGCTCAAGGTCCAGCCGCTGGGCGGGGTGCGCGCCTGCCTCCGCCTGGCCGAGGCCTTGGGCTTGCCCGTGGTGGTCTCCTCGGCGGTGGAGACCTCCGTGGGCCTGGCCATGGGCTTTGCCTTGGCGGGCGCCCTGCCGCGGTTGGATTTCGCCTGCGGCCTGGGCACTTTGCCGTTGCTGGCGGGCGACGTGGCGCCCGCTTCCCCCTGGGCGCGCGATGCCGTCTGCCCAGTTGCCGGCGCCGCGCCCAGCCCGGAGTTGCTGTCCCGTTGGGCGGCGGGCGAGCCGGTGCGGGCGGCCTGGCTGCAGCGCCTGCGGGAAGTCGAGCAACTGGCCGGCCAGCAGTTGGCGGGCTCAAGATGACCCCCGGCCCGCTCCCCCCCGCCGCCGCCGGGCCGGCCCCGGCGACGGCGCTTGAGACCGCCCGGGGCTTGCTGGCGGGCTTGGTGCAAGGCGGCCTGCGCCACCTGGTGCTGGCCCCGGGCTCGCGCAACGCGCCGCTGGTCTACGCGGCCGTCGAGGCCGAGGCCAGAGGCGAATTGCAGCTGAGCGTGCGCACCGATGAGCGGGTGGCGGGGTTCCTGGCCCTGGGCCTGGCGGCGGGCCAGGCGGCCGCGGCGGCGGGCCGGGCGGCCCCGGCGGCCCCGGCGAGCGCGGCCGACCCGGCGGGCCCGGCGGCCCCGGCGGACCCGGCGGGCGCGGCGGCTGGCCGGTGGCCGGGGCTGGGGCCGGACCCGGCGGGCGCGGCGGCTGGCCGGTGGGGTGGGCTGGCGGGGGTGGCGGCGACATCGGGCGCGGCGGCTGGCCGGTGGGGGGGGCTGGCGGGGGTGGCGACGACATCGGGCACGGCGGTGGCCAATTTGCATCCGGCGGTGATGGAGGCGGCCGAGGCGCGCCTGCCGCTAATCGCGATCAGCGCCGACCGCCCCGCCGAGTTGCACGGCGTGGGCGCCAACCAGACCACCGACCAGCGCGGAGTCTTCGGCGCGGCGCCGGTGTGGGCCCGGACGCTGCCGGCGGGCCTGGACCCGGCGCTGGCCCAGGCGGCGGGCCTGGCGGCGGCAGCCGCCGCGGTGGGGGAGCGCTCCGGCCTGCCCGGCCCGGCCCACCTCAACATCCAGTTCCGCGAGCCGCTGGTCCCCCAGCCCGGCTGGTGGCCCGCGCCCGGCGGGCCGGGGGCCGCCCCGCCGCCAGGGGCGGGCCCGCCCCTGGGCCCGGTGGGCGCGCCCGGCGCGGGCGGCGCCCCGCCGCCAGGCCCGGCTGGCGGGCTGGCGAACCAAGCCGCCCAACTGCTGCCGGCGGCCCTTGAGCGCGGGCCCAAAACGCTGGTCCTGGCCGGGTTTGGGGCCGGGCCGGCGGCGGCGGAACTGGCCCTGGCGGCGGGCTGGCCGCTGGTGGCGGACCCGGCCTCAGGCGCTTGGTGGGGGCCGAACTGCGTCCCGGCCGGCCGTTTGGCCGCCGACCTGCTGGGCAGCCAAGTTGAGCGCGTGGTGGTCTACGGCCGGCCCGTGCTGTCGCGCCCGGTGGCCCGGCTGGCGCAACAACCCGGCCTTGAAACGGTCATCGTCCACCCTGGCGGCGGCCCCTGGTTCGATTTGGGGCGGGTGGCGCGGCGGGTGGCCTCGGCCGCGCTGGCCCCAAGCGGGCCGCCCACCGGCCAAGAACGCGCCTGGTTGGACCGGTGGCTCCAGGCCGGCCGCGCGGCCTGGGCCCGCGTTGCCGCGCGCCCCTTCCCCAGCGGCCCGGCCATCGCCGCCTGCGTGGCCCAAGCGGCCGGCGCCGGGCGGCTGGTGGTTGGCGCCTCAAGCGCCATCCGGGACCTGGACCTGGTCCCGGCGCCGGCCGGTCCGAGCGGCCTGGTGGCGGCGATGCGCGGCGCGGCCGGGATTGACGGCACCATCAGCTTCGCCGCCGGGCTGGACCTGGCCGCGCCCGGCCCCGGCCCCACGCGCGTCCTGCTGGGCGACTTGGCCTTGGCCCACGACTCCGGCGGCCTGCTGCTGCCCACCTCCGAGACCCGGCCAAACCTCCAGGTGATTGTGCTCCAGGACGGCGGCGGCGGCATCTTTGAGACGCTGGAGGTGGCCGGCCCCGGCCTGGAGGCCGCCTTTGAGCGGTTCTTCGCCACCCCTGTCCAGCTCGAGGTCAAGGCCCTGGCCAGGGCCTGCGGCGCGGCGTTTGCCGAGGTCAGCACCGAGCGGGATCTGGTGGCGGCGCTGGCTTGCCCGCCGGCCGGGATCAGCTTGGTCAGCGTTCGCCTGCCCCGGGCCGCCCGGCGCGGCGCGGACGCCGATGCCGTGCGGCTTTCGAGAAACGACCTCATATTGCCCAGCGAACTCTCATGAATGCGAGAAGATCTTTCCAGACAAATGCGGTTGCATGGGTTTAGCAATGCGCTCAGCTCACGTGTAGGAGCACCGAAAGAGGGGAAACCATGACGGACCAACCACAGCCGCCGTTTGGCGCCAATCCACCAGAACCAGAAGAGCCCAGGGACCCGCTGCCCGCCCCCGCCTGGCGGCGCACCGACGAGCCGCCGCGCCAGGCCGGCCCGGCTCGCGGGGCTGGCGGCGACCCGGAGGCGGTGGACGGGCCCGGCGGCGCGGTCGATGAGCCGCCCGCGAGCCGCCCGGCGCAGGGCGCGGATCTGCCCCCGCTGCCGGCCAGCCTGGCGCCAGAGCCGCGCCAAGCGCCGTGGCGGGCCAAGGACGATTCCGAGTGGGACGCCTCCTGGGGCGGCGCGGCAGCCCCGCTGGCGCCGGCCGAGGCGCCGCGCTCCGAGTCCCAGCGCTCCGCCGCGCCAGCCGGCCGCGACCTGGCCGGCGGGACCGCGCCTTCGGCCGGGGAGCCGGCCGCGCCGGGCGCCGGCTTTGCCCCGCCAGCCGGGCCGGGCGCGGACGCCAACCCCCCGGCCAGGCCTTGGACGCCGGTCACGGGCTCGCCGGCCGCGCCGGCCGCGTGGGCGCCGCCGGCCGCGGCCCTGGGCGGCTCGGCTGCCGGTTCCCCAGACGGGTCCGCCTGGCGGTCCGGGGCGGACAGTGTGTTGCCCGCGCCCGCCTCGCGGTCCGGGGCCGAAGGCGCCCCGGCCGAGCCGGCCCCAGGCTCGTGGTTCCAGCGGTTCGCGCCAAGGCCGCCCGACGCGGTTGAAACAGCCGCCGCCGGGCAGAGCGCCGAGCCGGCCGCCGGGCTCCCCGGCGGCCCTGGGGCGCCCGCCGGCCCGGCCGGCGCCCCCGCCGCCTTTGGACCCGCCCGCGAGTCGCTGGCCTGGCAGGCCTCCGGCCAGCCGACGGCCGGCCCCGTCGCCGCCTCGACCAATCCGCCGCTGCCGCCGCGCACGGCATCGCCCTACCAGGCGCCGCCCTACGCCCTGTCCAGCGGCCCCGGCGCGCCAGGCGGGCCGAGCGCGCCGCCCGGGCCCCTGGGGGCCGGCGCCGCAGGCGAGCCCGGAGCGCCCGGCGGCCCGGCGGCCCCGGCCGGCTACCAGTCCATTTTGGAGCCGCCGGAATCCCAGACCAGCGCCGCCCAAGGCCGGGTCGGCAAACCGAAAAAGATGGTGACCCGGGGCGGCGCGTGGGGCATTGGCCTGGTGGCGGGGCTGGTGACGGCCGGCCTGGTGGTGGGCGCGGCCTACACCTTGGACGGCCTGACCGGCTCGCCGGCGCCCGCGACCAGCCCAACCCAGGGCGCGCAGTCCTCGCCAGACAGCCCCAACTCGGGGCAGAACACCCCGGAGATCCCCTCCACCGCCTCCGACGGCGACCAGCCCGATTGGAGCGTGGTGGCGGCGGCCGTCCAGCCCACCGTGGTGGCGATCCAAATCTCGCAAGGGCAATTCGGCACCGCCCAGGGCTCCGGCGTGATCGTCAACTCGGCCAAGGGCTACGTGGTGACCAACAACCACGTCATCGCGGACGGCGGCCAAATCCAAATCGTCCTGGCGGACGGCTCCATCTTGTCAGCCGAGGTCCTCGGCGCGGACGCCTCGACCGACTTGGCCGTCCTAGCGCTGCGCAACCCCCCGGCCAACCTCAAAGAAGCCGAGCTGGGCGACTCCAGCCAAGTCGTCGTCGGCGAGCCGGTGATGGCCGTCGGCAACCCGCTGGGCTTGGACAACACCGTCACAACCGGGATTGTCTCAGCCCTCAACCGCCCTGTCGAAAACGAGGCCAGCGGCCAGGACGCGGCCGGCATGAGCGTGACCACCAACGCCATCCAAGTTGACGCGGCGGTCAACCCGGGCAACTCCGGCGGCCCCTTGTTCAACGCCAAAGGCCAGGTCATCGGCATCAACAGCTCAATCGCCACGCTCGGCGACTACGGCGGCACCAGCGGCGACATCGGCCTGGCCTTCGCCATCCCGTCGAACCAGGTGTCCAACGTGGTCACCCAGCTAATCGAGAACGGTGTCGCCACGCACCCCTTCCTGGGCGTCTCCGCGGGCAACGCCATCGTCGAGGTGGATGGGGTCAACCGGGCGGGCGCGGAGATCGCCAACGTCACCCCGGGCACCCCGGCCCTTGAAGCCGGCCTCAGCGCGGGCGATGTCATCATCGCCGTGGACGGGCATTCGCTGACCGGCTCGACCTCCCTGACCGCCTGGATCCGGTCTTACCGCCCCGGCGACCAGGTGACGTTGACGGTGGTGCGCGGCGGCCAGGTGAGCGACATCCAAGCCACCTTGACCACCCGCGAAGACTCCTGACGGCGGGTTGGCTAGGCCAGGCCCAGGGCTTGGCGCATGGGGAGCAGTTTGGCTTCGGTTTCGGCTAGCTCGGCCAGCGGGTCGGAGGCTGCCACGATTCCCCCGCCGGCCCACAGGCGCGCCTGGGTGCGGTTGGCGTTGAGTTGGGCCGAGCGCAGCGCCAGCCCCCACTCGCCCGCGCCGTCTTGGTCGATCCACCCGACCGGCCCCGCGTAGCGGCCGCGGTCGGCGCCTTCCAGTTGCCCGATGCCGCGCGCCGCCTCCCGTTGGGGGGTGCCGCACACGGCCGCGCTCGGGTGCAGCGCCTCGACCAGCGCCAGGGCGCCGGGCAGCGCGCCGGAGCGGGACCGTTTCAGCTCCCCGACCACCTCGGTGGCCAAGTGCATCACGTTGGGCAGGTGCAGCACCGAGGGGACCTCTGGGACCGAGAGCTCCTCAGCGAACGGCTCCAGGGCGGCGACCACCGATTGGACCGCGAACTCGTGCTCTTCGAGGTCTTTGGAGCTGCGGGCCAGGGCTGCGGCCCGGGCCAGGTTGTCTTGGTCGGAGCCGCTGCGCCGGATGGTGCCCGCCAGCACCCGGGAGGTGGCCAGCCCCCGGATGGAGCGGACCAGGATCTCCGGTGTGGCGCCCAGCAGGCCGTCGACCGCGAAGGTCCAGGTGTCGGCGTAGCTCGCGGCCAGGCGGCGCAGCACTTGGCGCGGGTCGATGGTTTGGGGGCCGGCCGCGCGCGCCACCACCGAGCGGGCCAGCACTACTTTTTCCAGCGGGCTGGACTCGATTAGCCCGATGGCGCGCCCCACCACGGCCGGCCAGTCGGCGGCGGCGACGGGGCCGGGCGCCTCGGTCAGGGGCGGCAAGGGGCGCGGGGGGCAGGCCGGGGGCATTGGGAGGGCCGCTTGGCCGGCCGGTGTGGCCGTGGTGACCCACTCCTGGCCCCGGAAACGGGCTGCCACCAGGCGGGGCACCACCAGGGTGGAAGGCTCGGGCGAGTCGGGTGAGAAGGTGAACGCGCCCAAGGCGAGCGGGCCCATGCCGGGCGCCAGCCGCGGGCCGGCCACTGAGGCCCGGCTCAGAATCTGCCGCCACCAGTGTTCGGCGGCGGCGAAGCGGCCGGGGCCGCGGACATCCAGGCGGGCTGCCTCGCCTAGGCCGACAAAGCCTTGGCCGCGCCGCAACCAGACCAGCGGTTCGCCCGCGCCGGCCGCGTCGAGCAGATTGGCCGGGTGGCGGGCGGGCCTGGTTTCGAAAACGAGGTTGGGCAGCATGGCGGCCACCAGCCTAGCGGCGCGCGCCGCGATGCCGCCGCCCGGGGAGCGCCGGCGCCGGCGGCGTCGGCGGCGGGAGTGCCGGAGCCGGGGGGAGCGGCGCCTGGGGGCGGCGGCGCCTGGGCGGTCGCGCCGGTGCC
>JAITIG010000028.1 GCA_031279575.1 Bifidobacteriaceae bacterium | reverse complement strand
TGGGGGTCTGTGGCGGCGCCGGGATCGAGGCGCGTTCTAGCCGCGGGGCCACGGCGCCGAGTCTCAAGCGGGCGTCAGGCGCGGCACCGGCATCGACCCGCCTTCCAGCCGCCGGCCCCCGGCGCCGCCTCACCAGCGCCGGCCGCGCGGCAGCGGCATCGTCGCGCCTGCGCTCGGGCGGGGGTTTCCACCGGCGGGCGGCTGCGTCTGGAAAGCGTCAGAGGCGCCCCTTAGGCTCGTAGGCGTGAACCAAGCGCTGTACCGCCGCTACCGCCCCGAGACCTTCGCCGAGGTGATTGGGCAGGAGCATGTCACCGAACCGCTGGCCCAAGCCCTGCGCACCGGGCGGGTGTCGCACGCCTACCTGTTCTCGGGGCCGCGGGGCTGCGGCAAGACCACCTGCGCGCGGATTTTGGCGCGCTGCCTCAACTGCGCCCAGGGCCCCACCGCGCAGCCCTGCGGCGAATGCCCCTCCTGCCGCGAACTGGGGCGGGGCGGCGGCGGCTCACTGGATGTGGAGGAGATCGACGCCGCCTCCCACGGCGGTGTCGACGACACCCGCGACCTGCGCGAGAAGGCCGCCTACGCCCCAGCCCGCGACCGCTACAAGATTTTCATCCTGGACGAGGCCCACATGGTCTCGCGCGAGGGCTTCAACGCCCTGCTCAAGATTGTCGAGGAGCCGCCGCCGCATGTGAAGTTCGTCTTCGCCACCACCGAGCCGAACAAGGTGCTGGCCACCATTCGCTCGCGCTCCCACCACTACCCGTTCCGGCTGGTCCCACCCGGGTTGCTGACCGCCTATATGGAGGATTTGGCGGCCCGGGAGGGCATTGCGGTAGACCCGGGGGTGATGCCGTTGGTGGTTCGCTCCGGCGGCGGCTCGGTGCGCGACACCGAGTCGGTGCTGGACCAACTGATCGGCGGTTCCCACGAGGGCCGCATCACCTACCAGAGCACGGCCGCGCTGCTTGGCTTCACCCCGGACGCGTTGATCGGGGGCGTGGTGGCGGCGCTGCGCAACGGGGACGGCGCCGCCATGTTCCAAGTGGTCGAGTCGGTGGTCGAATCAGGTTTGGAGCCCGCCCGATTCGCGGAAGACCTGTTGGAGCGGCTGCGGGACCTGATTGTGCTGGCCGCCGCGGGCCCCGGCGCGGGCCCGGCTTTGGGCGGTCTGCCCCGGGAGCAGGTTGAGGACCTGGCGGCCCAGGCGGCCGAGTTCGGCCTGTCCCGCCTCAGCGCGGCCGCGGACGCGGTCTCGGCCGGCTTGGCGGCCATGGCCGGGGCGACATCGCCGCGCCTGCAATTGGAGTTGCTGGCGGCCCGGGCGCTGCTGACCGGCCCGGGGGCGCCGCCCAGCCGGGGAGCGGGGGCCGGCGCCGGCTCTGCGGCCGGGTCCGCGACTGGCGCGGGCGGGGGCGGGCGGCCGCCAGCGGGCGCGGGCGCGGCGCCGGGCGGGACAGCCTCTGGCCCCGCCCCGGCCGGCCGCGCGGCGCGGGCTGGCGGCGACGGCAGGCCGGCCGGGTCCGCGACCGGCGCGGGCGCGCCGGCGGGCGGGGGCGCAGCCGCGGCACTAGGCGGGACAGCTCCCGGCCGGGCTCCAGCCAGCCGCGCCGCCGATGACGCTCGGTCGCGGCCTGCCCAAGCCGCTGGGCCGGGCGCGGACCAGGGGCCGGGGCGGGCGTTTGTCGACTGGGACGAGCCTGAGGCGCCGCCGCAGCGCGCCACACCGCCGCCCAGGGCGGGGCAGCCGGACCAGGGCAGGCCGGCGGCGCCGCGACCGCAGCCCCAGCCGGGGGATGGCCGGGCCGCCGCCGAGGAGCGCCGCCCCGGGCGGAGCGGCCCTGCCTTGGCGAGCGGCCCCGGGCGGGACGGCCCCGGGCTCGAAGGCGGCGCTGGGGGGGACGGCCCCGCACCCCGCGGCGGCCCCGGGCGGGAAGGCCCCGCCTTGGCGAGTGGCCCCGGGCGGGACGGCCCCGGGCTCGAAGGCGACGCTGGGCGGACTGCGGCCACAGCGGGCCCAGCCGGCGCCGCCGCTGGCGCTGGTGACGGCCAGGTGCCCGGCGACCCAGCGGCCGGTGCCGCCCCGGCCGGGGCGGGGGTTGGCGGGGACGGTTTGGACGCGGTTGCCCGCTGGGAGGAGATCCTGCAGGTCACGCGGCAATTCTCGGTCACGGCGTTCGCCATGCTCAACCGCGAGGCGCAACTGGCCGGCGCCTCAAACGACACTCTCACGTTAACCTTCCGCTCGGCTGATTTGGCCCAGGCGTTCACCCGGCGCTTCCAAGGCGCGCTCGAAGAGGCCGCCAGCCGCGTGCTGGGCCGCCCGGTCAAGGCCCATGTCACAGCCTCCGACCAACCCCCGCCGGCGCGCCCGGCCGCCGCTCCGGCGCCGGCACCGGGTTCCCGGCCGGCCGCAACCCCCGGCGCCGCCCGGCAAGCCGAGGCCAACCGGCAGCCGGCGCCGGCACCGGGGCCGGCCATTCCAGTAGCCGCGCGGCCCGCTCCGACTGCCAGCCCGGCCGGCCGGCCGCCGGGCCAAGCGGGGCCGGGGCCAGCTAGCGGCTCCCGGGTGGCGCCGCCCACAAGCGCACCGGCCCCAGACATGATCGAGGATGACGACATCCCCTCGCCGGACGACCCAGACGCCGGCCTGCGCGGCCTGACAGGGGTTCCGCTGATCGTCGAGATGCTAGACGGCCAGATCCTGGAGGAGTTCGAGGAAACCTGAGCCCGCGCCCACGGGCCGGGCCGGCCCGACCCAAAGACCCGCCAGCCGGGCCGGCCCGACCCAAAGACCCGCCAGCCGGGCCGGCCCGCCCCAAGGACCCGCCAGCCGGCCCGGCCCGCCCCAAGGACCCGCCAGCCGGCCCGGCCCGCCCCAAAGACCCGCCAGCCGGGCCGGCCCGGCCCGCCGCCAGGACCTGCCGGCAGGCAGGGCGGCGCCTGGAGTATCGCGCCTCGCGCGAACAATGCGGCCGGGCGGGCCGGCGCCGCGCTAGGGTGGCTGCGTGTTCACGGGAGCCTTGCAGGATCTAGTTGACGAGTTGGGTTTGCTCCCAGGCATCGGGCCGAAGGGCGCCAGCCGAATCGCCTTCCACATTTTGAGCGCCCCCAACGACGATGTCGGCCGGCTGATCGCCGCTCTCGGCAATGTCAAGCAGCGGGTGCGGTTCTGCGGGCGGTGCTTCAACATCTCCGAGGAGCCGCTGTGCGCCATCTGCCAAGACCCCAGGCGGGACCAGTCGATCCTGTGCGTGGTCGAGGAGCCGAAAGACGTCATCGCCGTCGAGCGGACACGCGAATACCGCGGGCTTTACCATGTGCTAGGCGGCGCCATCGACCCCATCGGCGGGATTGGCCCAGACCAACTCCACATCCGCGAACTGCTCAAGCGGCTCGGCGCGGAGCCTGTGGCGGAGGTCATCTTGGCCATGGACCCCAACATCGAGGGCGAGGCCACCGCCACCTATCTGGCCCGCGCCCTGCGCACCCTGGAGGTCCCGGTCACCCGGCTCGCCTCAGGCCTGCCGGTGGGCGGCGACCTCGAGTACGCCGATGAGATCACCTTGTCCCGCGCCCTTGAGGGCCGCCGCGCCTTCTGACCGCCGCAGCCCCGGCCCCGGCCCCGGGCGGGCGGGCCCGCGGCGGCACCGCCCACCAGGCCCCCGGCGGCATCGCCCGCCAGGCCCGCGGCGGCACCGCCCGCCAGGCCCCCGGCGGCATCGCCCGCCAGGCCCCCGGCGGCATCGCCCGCCAGGCCCGCGGCGGCGCAAGATCTCAGGCTGGCGCCCGCCTGAGCGATCCCAGGCCGCGTGTGGGAGAATCTGGCGGGCGGTCCCACCCGTCCGGCAAGCGCAAGCCACCCAAGCACAGACAAGGAGGCTCCCGTGGCCCTGGTGGTGCAGAAGTACGGCGGGTCGTCGGTGGCGGACGCGCCCGCCATCTTGAGGGTGGCGCGGCGCATCGCCGCCTACCGCGAGGCCGGCCACGAGGTGGTGGTGGTGGTCTCCGCCATGGGCGATTCAACCGACGAGCTGATGGACCTGGCCGCCCAAGTCTCGCCCGCCCCGCCGGGACGCGAACTCGACATGCTGCTCACCGCCGGCGAGCGCATCGCCATGGCGCTGCTGGCCATGGCCATCTCCGACACCGGCCACGAGGCGCGGTCCTTCACCGGCTCCCAGGCCGGGATGATCACCGACTCGGCGCACGGCAAAGCGCGCATCATCGACGTCACCCCGGGCCGCATCCGGGGGGCGCTGGACGCCGGCGCGGTCGCCATCGTGGCGGGTTTCCAGGGCGTGTCGCAGACCACCAAAGACATCACCACCCTGGGGCGGGGCGGCTCGGACACCACGGCTGTGGCGTTGGCGGCGGCCCTGGGGGCGGACGTCTGCGAGATCTACACCGATGTCGACGGGGTGTTCACGGCCGACCCCAGGGTGGTGCCCAAAGCCCACCGGATTCCCCTCATCTCCCATGAGGAAATGCTCGAGATGGCGGCTGCGGGAGCCAAGATTCTGCATCTGCGGGCGGTTGAGTACGCCCGGCGCTACCGCGTCCCGCTGCACGTCAGGTCAAGTTTTTCCAACCGGGTTGGGACTTTGATCGCGGAGGGGGCAAAGACCTTCCCAACCGGCCCGGACCAGTTCCACACAGCAGGAGAGGACAAGGCGATGGAGCAGCCGATCATCTCAGGGGTGGCCCACGACGCCAGCCAAGGCAAGATCACCCTGATCGGAATCCCGGACGTGCCAGGCAAGGCGGCCGCCGTGTTCCAAATCGTGGCCGAGGCGGGCGCCAACATCGACATGATTGTGCAGAACGTGTCGACAGAGATCACCGGCCGCACCGACATCTCCTTCACCCTGCCAACCCAGGACGCGCCCGTCGTGGGGGCCGCGTTGACCGCCGCCCAAGACCGGTTGGGCTTCCTGCGGCTCGAGTACACCAGCCAAATCGGCAAGCTTTCCCTGATCGGGGCTGGGATGCGGTCGCACCCGGGGGTCAGCGCGCGGCTGTTCGCGGCCCTGAGCGAGGCGGGAGTGAACATCCAGATGATCTCGACCTCGGAGATCCGGATCTCGGTGGTGACCGAGGAAGAGGACCTGGAGCGCGCCGTGCGCGCCGTCCACACGGCCTTCGGCCTCGATTCGGAGGCGGGCGAGGCGGTTGTCTACGGCGGGACGGGGCGATGACTCCCGGGCAGGCGGGCCAAAACCCGCCCGCGGCGGGCCGCAGCCTGGCCGTGGTGGGCGCCACCGGGCAAGTTGGCGGCGTGATGCGGACCCTGCTGGAGGAGCGGCGCTTCCCGCTGGCCTCGGTCAGGTTCTTCGCCTCCGCCCGCTCGGCCGGCCGCAAGCTGCGCTTCCAGGGCCGCGATGTGGTGGTGGAGGACTTGGACCAGGCCGACCCGCGCGGGATTGAACTGGCGCTGTTCTCGGTTGGCGCGGCCGCCGCCCGCCAGCACGCCCCCCGGTTCGCCGCCGCGGGCGCCCTGGTGATCGACAACTCGTCCGCCTGGCGCGCCGACCCAGCCGTGCCGCTGGTGGTCTGCGAGGTCAACGCGCCGCTGGCGCTGAGCGCGCCGAAGGGCATTGTGGCCAACCCGAATTGCACCACGATGGCGGCCATGCCGGTGCTCGCGCCGCTGCACCGGGCGGCCGGGTTGCGCCGCCTGGTGATCGCCTCCTACCAGGCGGTCTCCGGCACCGGTCCGGCTGGGGTGGCCGAGCTCGACGTCCAAGCCCGCCTGGCGGCCGCCGGCGACTTGGCCGGCCTGAGGCTGGACGGCGCCGCGGTGAACTTCCCCGCCCCGCTGGCCTACCGCGCGCCCATCGCGTTCAACGTGCTGGCTTGGGCGGGCTCCCTGGTCGATGACGGCCTCGGCGAAACCACCGAGGAGAAGAAGCTGCGCGATGAGTCGCGCAAAATCTTGGGCATACCCGATCTGGCGGTCTCGGGGACCTGCGTCCGCGTGCCGGTTTTCACGGGCCACTCGCTGGCAATCAACGCCGAGTTCGACCGGCCGATCTCCCCAGATCAGGCGCGGCGGCTCTTGGCCCAGGCGCCCGGCGTGGTGCTGACCGAGCTGCCGACCCCGTTGGAGGCGACCGGCCGCGACCCGGTTTTGGCCGGCCGCATCCGCCCCGACCAGTCGGTGCCGGACGGGCGCGGCCTGGCGCTGTTCGTGGTGGGCGACAACCTGCGCAAGGGCGCCGCCCTGAACGCGGTCCAAATTGCCGAAGCGGTGGCCGCCGCCCGCTGAAGACCCCGCCGCGCCGCCGCCCCCGGGGTGTGCGACGATTGAGCGCATGCCGCGCTGCCTGGTTGTGACCAACGATTTCCCGCCCAAGCAAGGCGGAATTGAAAACTTTGTCTACCAGCTGGTCAGCCGCCTGCCGCCAGACCAGGTGGCGGTGTTCACCTCCAGCGCGGACGGCGATGGCGAATTCGACGCCCAGCTGCCCTTCCCGGTGGTCCGCGCCCGCACCCGGGTGCTCCTGCCCACACCCCACATCCAGCACGGCGCCGCCGCCCTGGCCAAGCGCTTCGGCTGCGATTCGGTTTACTTTGGGGCGGCCGCCTCGCTTGGGCTGATGGCCGCGCGGCTGCGCCGGCAGGCGGGCCTCAAACGGATCGTGGCCTCATCCCACTCCCATGAGTGCTTCTGGACCAAAGCCCCTCCCACCAGGGCCGCCATCCGCCAGATCGCCCGCGGCGTGGACCATTTGACGTACATCTCGACTTACTGCGGCGACGTCATCGGACAGGCCCTGCCGGCGCCGGACCGGGCGCGGCTGGTCAGGCTGTCCCCCGGGGTGGACCCGGCGCGTTTCGCCGCCGCCGAGGGCGCCAGCGTGCGCCGGCGCCTGGCTTTGCAGGGCCGGCCGGTTATCCTCTCAGTCTCCCGCCTGGTGCCCCACAAGGGGCAAGACACCCTGGTCAGAGCGTTGCCGGCGGTGTTGGCGGCGGTGCCGGAGGCCGAGTTGGCGGTGGTCGGCGAGGGCCCGGCCCGCCCCCGCCTGGCAGCTTTGGCGGCCGACCTGCGCGTCTGCGATGCCGTCCACTTCGCCGGCCCCGTCCCCCACGCCGAGATCGCGCCCTATTACGCGGCGGCCGACGTGTTCGCCTTCCCCACCCGCGACCGCACCGGCGGGCTGCAAGTCGAGGGTTTGGGGATGGTGGCGTTGGAGGCGGCCGCCGCCGGCCTGCCGGTGGTGGTGGGCGCGTCGGGGGGCGCGCCGGAGACGGTCCGGGACGGCGAGACGGGGTTCGTGGTCAACCCGCGCGACCCGGCCGAGTTGGCCGCCCGGCTGGTGGAGCTGCTGCGGGACCGCCCCCGGGCGGCCGCCATGGGCGCGGCCGGCCGCGCCTGGATGGCCCGGGAGTGGACCTGGGACCAGCGCGCCGCTCTGCTGCGCCGCCTGCTGGAGCTTTGAAGGGCTCAGGCGCTGGCGAGGGTCAGCCCGCGGGCCTGCGCGGCGCCTGCCGGGCGGTCCAGGCGGACTGTCTCGCCGTCTTTGATCTCGCCTGACAGCAGGCCTTTGGCCAACCGGTCGCCCACCTCGCGTTGGATCACGCGCCGCAGCGGCCGCGCCCCGAAGGCCGGGTCGTAGCCCTCCAGCGCCAGCCAGTCGCGCGCCGCCGGCGCCACATCCAGGGTCAGCCGCCTAGGCGCCAGGCGCCGGCCGAGCGAGGCCAGCTGGAGGTCGACAATCCGCCCGATCTGCTCCAAAGTCAGCGTGTCGAAGATCAAGATCTCATCCAGCCGGTTCAAGAACTCTGGTTTGAAAGCCGCCCGCACGGCCGTCATCACCGCCTCGCGCTGGGCCTCGGGGGCCGTGGTCAGGTCCACCAGGTATTGCGAGCCCAGGTTGGAGGTCAGCACCAGGATCACGTTGCGGAAGTCGACCGTGCGGCCTTGGCCGTCCGTCAGGCGGCCGTCGTCCAACACCTGCAGCAGAATGTCGAACACCTCTGGGTGGGCTTTTTCGACCTCGTCCAGCAGCACCACCGAGTAGGGCCGGCGCCTGACCGCCTCGGTCAGCTGCCCGCCCTCCTCGTAGCCGACATAGCCGGGGGGCGCCCCGACCAGGCGCGCCACCGAGTGCTTCTCGGAGTATTCCGACATGTCGATCCTGACCACGGCCCGCTCGTCGTCGAACAGGAAATCGGCCAAAGCTTTGGCCAGCTCGGTTTTGCCGACCCCGGTGGGCCCCAGGAACAGGAACGAGCCGGTCGGCCGGTTCGGGTCGGAGACGCCCGCCCGGGCCCGCCGGACGGCATCGGACACCGCTTGGACGGCCGCCGCCTGCCCAATCAGGCGCTCCCCGATCACCTGCTCCATGCGCAGCAGTTTGGCGGTCTCGCCCTCCAGCAGCCGCCCGGCCGGTATCCCCGTCCAGGAGGACACCACCTCGGCCACCTCGTCCGGCCCCACTTTGTCCGGCACCAGCGGCACCTCCGCCTGCCGCACGATGCCGTCCGCCCCAGGCCCGCCCTCGCCGCCGCTCCCAGCCGCCTCGCCGCCAGCCGCCTCGCCGCCGGCCGCGCCGCCGGCCGCGCCGCCGGTCCCGGGCGTCCCGGGCGTCCCGGGGGCCGGGGTGGCGCGCCTGGCGGCGAGCGCGGCATCGTCGGCCGACTGGGTCTGCTCGGCTTGGGCCAAGGCGGCCTGGACCGGCGGGATCTCCCCGAAGCGCAGGCGGGAGGCCTCGGCCAGGTCGCCCCGGTTCTCGGCCTGCTCCGCGGCCGTGGTCAGCTCGTCGAGGCGGGCGCGCAAGTCGCCCACCTTGTTGCGGTCGGCCTTTTCCCGCTCCCAGCGGGCGGTCAAAGCGCTCAGCTCCTCGCGCCGGTCCGCCAAGTCGGAGCGCAGCTTGGCCAGGCGCTCGGCGGTGGAATCGTCCAGCTTCTTCTCTTTGCCTTTGACCGAGTCGACCAGGTACTGCTCCTCCATCTCCAACCGGAAGACGGCCCGCTGCAACTGGTCTATCTCCACCGGGTTCGAGGTCAGCTCCATGCGCAGGCGCGAGGCCGCCTCGTCCATCAGGTCGATCGCCTTGTCCGGCAGTTGGCGCCCGGAGATGTAGCGGTCCGACAGCTGCGCCGCGGCCACCAGCGCCGAGTCGGAGATGGTGACATGGTGGTGGGCCTCGTAGCGCGGCGCGATGCCGCGCAGAATGGTGATGGTGTCCTCAACCGACGGCTCGCCCACAAACACCTGCTGGAAGCGCCGCTCCAAGGCCGGGTCTTGCTCGATCCGCTCGCGGTACTCGTCCAGGGTGGTGGCGCCGACCAGCCGCAATTCGCCGCGCGCCAGCATCGGTTTGAGCATGTTGCCGGCGTCCATCGAGCCCTCGGCCGCCCCCGCGCCGACCACCGTGTGCAGCTCGTCGATGAACGTCACAACCTGGCCGCCTGAGTCTTTGATCTCCTGGAGCACCGCCTTGAGGCGCTCCTCGAACTCGCCGCGGTATTTGGCTCCGGCCACCATCGAGCTCAGGTCCAGGGCGATCAGCTGTTTGCCCAGCAGCGCCTCCGGCACGTCGCCCTTGACAATCCGCTGCGCCAGGCCTTCCACCACGGCTGTCTTGCCGACTCCCGGCTCGCCGATCAGCACCGGGTTGTTCTTGGTGCGCCTGGACAGCACCTGGATGACGCGGCGGATCTCCTGGTCGCGGCCGATCACCGGGTCGAGCTGCCCGTCCCGCGCGGCCTGGGTCAGGTCCCTGCCGTACTGCCCGAGGGCGTCGAAGGTGCCCTCCGGGTTGGCGCTTTGGACTTTTTGGCCGCCGCGGATCTCTGGCAGGGCGGCGCTCAGCGCCTGAGGGGTGGCGCCGCCGGCCCGCAGGATGTCGCCGGCTTTGCCCTCCTGCCCGGCTAGGCCGATCAGCAGGATCTCGGCTGAGACGTAGCTGTCGCCTTCCGCGTCGGCTAGTTTTTGGGCGGCCTCCAGCGCGGCCAGCAGTTGCCGCCCCACCTGCGGCGCAGCCGTCGAAGCGCCCGATGCCGCCGGCAGGGCCACCAGCGCGACGCGCGTTTGGGCCCCGATCTCCTGGGTTTGGGCGTGGGCGGCCTCGGCCAGCTTGAGGGCCAGCCCGGACTGGTCCAACCACAAGGCGTTGAGCAGGTGTAGCGGCTCCACGGTGGGGTTTGACGCGGCGGCCGCCTGCTGGACCGCGTCTTGCAGCGCGGCCTTCGACTTGGCGGTGAGCTTGTTGACATCCATGGCTACCTCCTGGGCTACCTTTTGGGCTACCTTCTGGCGCGGGGGCCGGCCCCGCTTCATCCAACGGCGTTCTCAAAAGTTGAGTCTACTACACTCAAGTTTAGTCCCGGACACTGGACGCCCGGCTTGCGCCCCGCCATCCGCGCCGCCCGGCGCCAGGCGGCGGGGCTGGCGGTTGGACCCGGCGCGGCGCCGGGCCGCGCCGGGTTGGGTGGGAAGATTGGGCCATGAGCAACGAGGTTCCGGGACCGCGGTTTGACCAGGCCGGCGGCCAGCAGGCGCCAGCCGGCCCGGCGGCTTCCCCGGCCAGGGCGGCGAGCAGCCCGGCAGCTTCCCCGGCCAGGGCGGCGAGCGGCCCGGCGAGCGAATTCGACCGCCTGATCGACCGCGCCGGGACCGGGGCGCTGGCCTGGGACCGGCGCCGGCACGGCGTGCCGGCCGACGCCTTGCCTTTGTGGGTGGCGGACATGGCCTTCGCGGCGCCGCCGGCGGTGCGCCAGGCCTTGGCGGAAAGGGCGGCGCACGGCATCATCGGCTACTCGGTGCCAACCGACTCCTACTACGAGGCGCTGGCGGGCTGGTTCGAGCGGCGGCACGGCTGGCAGGTCGAGGCGCGGGCGGCGGTCCTGACCCGCGGCGTGGTCCACGGGCTGCACTTGGCCTTGGAGGCGCTGACCAAACCGGGGGACGGCGTCATCGTCCAACCGCCGGTCTACGCGCCGTTCTTCGAGGCGGTGCATGGGCGCGGCCGCCGGCTGCTGGCGAACCCGCTGGTAGAGGGCCCGGACGGGTACCAAATCGACTTCGACGGCTTCGCGGCGGCGGCCCGGCAGGCGACGGCGGTGATCTTGTGCTCGCCGCACAACCCAGTCGGGCGGGTGTGGCGGCGGGCCGAGTTGGAGCAGCTGGCGGAGATCTGCCTGCGGCACGGGCTGTGGATCATCTCCGACGAGGTCCACGCCGACTTTGCCTACCCGGGGCGGCGGCACACCGTCACCGCCAGCCTCGGCGCGGAGGTCGACGCCATCACCGTCACCTGCACCGCGCCGTCGAAGACCTTCAACCTGGCGGGCTTGCAATTGGCCAACCTCTTCGCGGCCGACTTGGGCGCGCGGGCCCGCTTGAAGGCCGCCTACGCCGCCCAAGGCCTCGGCCCGCACCCGGGGCTGGCCCTGGCCGCCTGCCAGGCCGCCTACTGCGGGCGGGCCGACGCCTGGGTCGATGACTTGGTGGCCTACCTGGAGGGGAACATGGCCTGCCTGGCGGCCGGGATTGGCGCCAACCTGCCGCAGCTGGGCTTCCGCCAGCCCGAGGGGACATATGTGGCCTGGATCGACTTCCGCGCCCTGGGGCTGGAGCCGGCCGAACTGCGCCGGCTCGTGTTGGAGCGGGCGCGGCTGTGGCTCTCCGACGGCGAATCCTTCGGCCCCGGCGGCGCCGGCTTCCAACGCCTCAACGCAGCCGCCCCCCGCGCTGTCCTAACCGAGGCCCTAAGGCGCCTGGCCGAGGCCCTGACCTGACCCTCAATCCACCGATCCGGCGGGGACGGCCCACTGCTGGCGCAGGTCGGGGCAAACCGAGGCGAGGCGCTCGAAGTCGCGGTCGTAGTGGACCACCGTGGCGCCGTGCTCCAACGCTGTGGCCGCTGTCAAGGTGTCGAAGACGCCAACCGCGCGCACCAAGGCGGCCCGCCACAACAGTCCTTGCAGGCGCGAGGCGATGGCGCTGGGGGGGGTGTTGGCGGCATCGGGCAACGGGGCGGGGGAGTCCTGGGAGGGGCCCAAAAAGCGGCGCCCGGGGAGCGGCTAGCATGGGGGGCGGCGCCCGCGGCCGGCCTCGGGCGGGGCCAACGGCGGCACCATTCTTTTCGGCTGCGGGCGCCGCCTCACCAGCTACCAGGGGGGATCAGACCATGCGGTTGCCAGTAATTCTGACTACCTTGGACCTGCCTAAACGCAGCCAATTCCCTGCCAATTCGGGCGAATTCCGCTCGATGCCGGGCCAAAGCCCCCCACCGGGCGCGCAGGCTGGAACAATTAGCTCATGACTTCGCGTGCGGTTCGCGACCAGCCCCCCGGCCTGCCGCGCCGGCGCGCGCCGCGCGCGGCGGCGGCGGCCGTGCTGGTGGCGGCGGTGGGGCTCGGGCTAAGCTCCTGCGCCAAAACCGGCGCGGCTTTGACCGCCAACCCCGGCGGCGCCTACCGGCCCGCTATCGCCCTGGGCGCGACCGGCGCGGTGCTGGACAAATTGGCCTGGGAGCAACCCGCCGGCCGGGGCGGCGGGCCGGCCCAAACGCGCGCCTCGGCCGAATACGGCGCCGGGCAGTCCGCCGCGCAACTCTTCGAAGACGACCGCTTGGCCGGCCAAGCGGCCACCAACGGCCCGGGCAGGGCCTTCGGCCTCGCGGGGGGGCAGCGCGCCGAGTGGCAGGCCGCTGCCGGCGACCAACCGCTGATCAGCCTGCCGCTCCTGGGCGGAATTGCCGCGCTGGTGGCGATCGGCGGATTTGCCTTGTTCTGGCTTCTGAGAAGGCGCGGCCGGGCGGCGCGGCCGGGCGGTCCCGCGGCGGGCGGCGAGTGGTCCGCCAACACCGCCCCCGGCCGGCGCATCGTCAACCCGAACGCCTTGTCCGCCGGCGGCGTGCGCGCCAACCCGGTGCTGCCCTCCTTGTCGCAGCCGATCGCGTTTGGCTCGGGGCCGACTTGGCACTGGCAGTCTTCGATGCCCGGGCTTGACAGCCGCAAGGACCCGCCGCCGCAATTGGCGCCGGCCAGGCCGCCCCAGCCGTTTGGCCCGGCTCAAACTCCGCAGCATTTTGTTTTGCCGCCTTCCGAGGACGCGGCGCCGGCCGGGCCGACGGGGCCCTACCAGTACGCCGACCCGCAATTCGACCAGCCCGCCCCAGCGGCCCAGATGGCGGCGGGGGCGGCGGCGGGGCCCTACCAGTACGCCGACCCGCAGTACGAGCAGGCCGCCCCGGCTCAGCCCTACCAGCCGCCGGCCCCGGCTGCCGCGCCGCCACCTGCCCCGCCAGCCGCGGCGCCAGCCCAGATGGCGGCGGGGCCCTACCAGTACGCCGACCCGCAGTACGAGCAGGCCGCCCCAGCGCAGCCCTACCAGCCGCCGGCCCCGGCTGCCGCGCCGCCACCTGCCCCGCCAGCCGCGCCGCCAGCCCAGATGGCGGCGGGGGCGGCGGCGGGGCCCTACCAGTACGCCGACCCGCAGTACGAGCAGCCCGCCCCGGCGGCAGTCCAGCTGCCGGGCGGGGCGCCGTCCGGGCCCTACCAGTACGCCGACCCGCAATTCGACCAGGGCGCCCCGGCGCAGCCGTGCCAGCCGCCGGCGCCCCAATACCACTACCCAGACCCCCAGCGGCCGGCCCCAGCTCCAGCTCCAGCCCCAGTGCTCGCGGCGGTCCCCGAGTACCAGTACTCCGAGCCCCAGTTCCTCCAAGGCGCCCCAGCCCCGGGCCAAACACCGCCAGCGGCCGCACCCGGGGGTTGGTTGGCCTCTGCTCTCGGCGGCGCGGCCGCCGGCCCGGCCCCGGCCTACCCGCCCGCGCGCCCATTGACTTTCGCCCCCACGCCCGCCGCCCCCGAGCGCCTCGCGACCGCCGTGCCGGCCTTCCCACCCCAGGTTTACCCGGCATCGCCCGGTGGCGCGCCCGCCGGCCCGGCCGCCCCCGCCTGGGCGCGGCCCCTGACCCCGCCGCCCTCCCAGGCCGCGCTGCTCGAGGCCTACCACGACCAGGTGACGCGAATGGGAAACCAGCCCTTCCCGGGCGCGGCCGCCACCGGCCAGCCAACGCCGTACCAGGCCTGGTCCGCCTACCCGTCCTACCCGGCCGGCCCGGCGGGCTCGGCTGATCTTGCGGGCCAGGCCAACCCGCAGGCCTGGCCCGCCGCGCCGCCGCCGCCAACCCCGCAGGCCTGGCCCGCCTCGCCGCCGCCATCCCCGCAGGCCTGAGCCGCGCCGCCGCCGCCAGCCCCGCAGGCCTGAGCCGCGCCGCCTACTCGACCAAAGCCCGCACGTCCTCGGCGGTGAGGCCGGCGCCAAAGCCGCCATCTTGGTCCAGGACCGAATCGAACAAGGCCTGCTTCTTTTGTTTCAGCGCCATCACTTTGTCCTCGATGGTCTGCTCGGCGACCAGCCGCGTCACCATCACCGGCCGGCTCTGGCCTATCCGGTGCGTCCGGTCGATGGCCTGATTCTCGGTCGCCGGATTCCACCACGGGTCCAGCAGGAACACGTAGTCCGCCTCGGTCAGGTTCAAGCCGAACCCGCCCGCCTTGAGCGAGATCAAGAACACCGGCGCCGTGCCGCGCTTGAAGCCGCCGATGACGTCCGCCCGCTTGGTGGTTGCCCCGTCGAGGTAGGCGTAGTCCACCCCGGCCGCCTCCAGCCGCTGGCGGGCTTTCGCCAAATAGGTCGTGAACTGGGAAAACACCAAAGCCCTGTGGCCGGCCCGGACCACTTGGTCGAGTTGGTCCATCAGCACGTCAAGTTTTGAGGACGGCACCCCGGCGATGTCCGGGTCCACCAGCGAGACGTCCAGGGCGGCGCGCCGCAGCGTGGTCAGCGAGCGGAAAATGGCGAACCGGTTGGCCTCGTAATCCTCCATCAGCCCCAGCATGCGCGAGCGCTCCCGCTGGAGGTAGGTGTCATACAGCTTGCGGTGCTTGGGGGCTAGTTTCACGTGAAACAGCTGCTCCTGGCGCTCGGGCAATTCCGGCGCGACCAGTTCTTTGGTCCGCCGCATCAGCAGCGGTTTGATGCGGCGGCGCAAGCGGGCGAGGGCCTCGGCGCCCGGCTGGCCGCCCTGCTTGAGCGCGTTGCCGTACAGTTGGCTGAACCGTTTGCGCCCACCTAGCAGCCCCGGCGCGACGATGCCGTAGATCGCCCACAGCTCGTCGAGCGAGTTCTCCAACGGCGTGCCCGTCATGGCCAGCTTGAACGGCGTCCCCAGGGCTCTGGCCAACTGGTTGGCCTGGGCGGCGAAGTTCTTCGCGAACTGGGCCTCGTCCAAGATCAGGCCGGCCCACCGGTGGGCCGCGAACTCGGCGTTGTCGAGGCGGAACAGCGCGTAGGTGGTCACCACGGCATCGGCGCCGTCCCGCAAGCTTGACATCTCGACGCCGTCGCGGGCCCGGGTCGAGGTGGCCGCCCGGACCACCAGGCCGGGGGTGAACCGCGCCGCCTCCTCCAGCCAACCGGGCACCACCGAGGACGGCGCCACCACCAGGAACGGCTCGGACGCCGCGACGCCGCCCGCGCCATCGGCCGCTTGGCGGGCCCGGGCTATCAGGGCCAGCACCTGGAGGGTCTTGCCCAAGCCCATGTCGTCCGCCAAGATGCCGCCCAGCCGGTGCCGCCACACGAAGACAAGCCAGTTGTAGCCCGCCAACTGGTATGGGCGCAGCTGGCCGGCCAGGCCCCCTGGCAACGGCTCTTCCTCGACCGCCACGCCGCCGGCCGCCAATTGGCGCAGGCGGGCCATCGAGGCGCGCCACTCCTCCGCGCCCTCGATTTGGCCGGCCACATCCTCCAACTCGCCCCACAAAGAGGCGTGGTAGCGGCCCAGGCGGGGCGCGCCGCGGGCCTCGGACAGGCCCCGCGCCTCCTCGATCAGCTCCGCCAGGCGCCGGAAGGCCGGCCGGTTGAGCGGGATGAGCGAACCATCGGCGGTCATCAAGTGGCTCTGGCCGGCCGCCAGGGCCGCGAACAAGTCCTGGAAGGCAACCTGGTGCTCGCCCACCGCGACCCGACCGCCCAGGTCAAACCAGTCGCCCGCGTCAGATGGCGCGGCCGTGACGGTGATCTCCGGCTGGTCGGTGATTTCCGGCGTGGGCGGCAGCTCGCCTTCCACCACCACGCCCTCGGCCCGGCGCAACTCCGGCAGGCCGCGGGCCGCGAAGCGCGCCACCTCCATGCCGCGCAGCGCTTGGCGGGACTGCGCCCTGGGGTCGAGAAAGGTGCCGTGGCGCTCGCGGATGGCCTCGACGCCTTGCATGATCACGCCCTCGGCCGCCCAGTCGCGGCTGAGATCGCCGGCCGCGCCATCGGCGGCTGGCGGCGCGGGCGGCGCGGCGGCACCGGGCGGCGCGGCGGCAAAGGGCGGCGCGGCGGCATCGGGCGCGAAAACCCCAGGCGGGCCACCCCCCGCCGGCCACTCCAACGCCAGCAGGCCCGAGACGGCCGGCGGGGGCGCGGCATCGGGCGGGAAGTGGTGCGCTTGGGCGCCCCAGCCGTAGCGCCAAACCCACTCCAACTGGGCCGAGACCCCCTCCCCCGGCACTAGGCGCAGGCGCAGCTCGGGGCGCGGGATCTCCGGCAAAGCCACCGAATTGTCGCCGCTGACCAGCGGCAGCTCGCGGGCCAGCGCCGGGTAGTAGTCGGTCCAGAAGCGGTCCACCTGCCCGGCCGGCACCGCCAGCGGCAAGGCGGCGCGCAAAGCCTGCTCGGCGCGGCGGCTCAGGCCGGACCCGGGGCCCAGCACCAGGCGGCGCCGGTCCGCCTCCACCACCTCCAAAGCCCAGCCGGTCTCCCCCACCGCGACAGCTTGAACCTGGACGTCGCAGGGCACCTCGACCCCGCTCACCCGCAGGCCGGCGATCAATTTGAGACCGCCGCCGTCCGCCCGGACATCGAGCGCCGTCTCCACCAAGTCCGCCAAGACGACCTCGTCGCTGGCGCCGACGCCGACCAGTTCAATCCCCACCTGCGGCGCGGCGCCCAGCAGTTCCCAAATCTGATCCGAGTCGATGCCGCCGAAGTCCAGCCACTGGCCGGCCCGCCCGGCCAGCCCGGCCAGGCGCGCCAGGGCGGTGAACCAGCGCTCCTGCTCCTTGGACAAGCTGCGCACCGCCTGGTCGCGCTGGAGGCCGAGCCTGATGTCGGGGTGCGCCACCCAGGCGCCGCGCCGGCCGCGCCGGGCCGCCCGCGCCTCGAGCCGCCCCGGCGTCCAATAGCCGCGGCCGGCCGCGTGGCGGAACTGGAGCGCCACCGGTTCGAGCCGGCGGGGCGGGTTGGCGGCGCGCAGGCCGGCCACGGCGCCGGCCAGGCGGCGCTCCCACAGGCTGGCCGCGCCGGCCGGCTGCGCGCGAGACGCCTCGGCGTTGGCGCTCAGCGCCACGGCGACCACATGTTTGCAGTTCACCCCCACCGGGCAGGTGCAGGTGCCGAGGTCCACCAGCAGCTCGGCGTTGGGGCCGGCCTCGGCCTCGTCCAGCCAGACCCGGCAGAAGTACGGCTGCGGCCGCCGCCCGCGCACCTGGCCCTCAAGCCGCAGGTCCGCTTGGTCGAAGTCCAGCGAGCGCTCAAACACATGGCCGGCCCGCTGGTAGTCCTGCCCGCGGGCGAAGGTCAGCGTGCCCACCTGGCGGCGCAGGTGGCCGATGTCGAGCGGCGGCATTCCGAGCAGGGGCATCCGCCTATTATCCCTCGCCCAAGCGCCCGCCTCTGGCCGCCCCGGGTTCTTCCCGCCCCGGCTGGCGCGGCCGGCCAGGACGCGCCGGCGCCGCCCGCCCGCGAATCCGCTCCCGGCCGGGCTGGCCCTCGCGATCAGGAGAAGTGGGCGCCAGCCCAGGTTGGACACGTTGGTTGCCAAGTACTGCCGCACCGGTTATACACTTGTGGCGGTCCGCGCAAATGTGACCCGCGTCACGCCGTCTGGCTGCGTTGGCGCAGCCTCGCGGCAGCGCCCACCAGCGCTGGTGGTCGGCGTCGACAAGCCATACGAAGAGAGGCCCCCCAAGTGACAACTACGGAAGACACCCCCCCCCCCAAGGCGTAACCAACTTCTACGACGAGTTGAGCCTCGACCGCGATGACTCCACCGCCGCCATCAGGGAGAAACTGCACGACCTCAAACTCGGCTGGACGGCGAAAGCCGCCCGGGCCGGCAGCTTGGGCGACCACGCCAGGGCCAAGCTGGACCTGATCGCGCAGGCGCAGCCGGTCTTCGAGGACGATGCCGCGCGCGAGCGGTACGATGTCTCGCTCCGGCGGCAAGGCGCCACGGCGGCCGCAGACGTCAAAATCGACTGGCTGTCGCGCGCCTGGTCCTACTACTTCGTCCGCGACGACGGCGCCGCGGCGGTGGCCGCCCGCAAAGCCAGAGAAGACGCCCCCAACGATGCCATGGCCTACGTGGTCTCCGCCTGGGTCAAGATCCGCGACGGGGAAGTCAAACAGGCCAAGCAAGACGCCGATGAGGCCTTTGTGCTAGACGAGCTGGGCGAGGACACAGCCGATGTGCACCACGTGCGCGGCGCGGTCTACTTGCTGATGGGCGACTTCGACCGGGCGATCCAAGGCTTCGACCGGGCTCTGGCCAAGAGCAGTGAAGGCGAGAAACCTGAGATTCTGTGGCGCAAGGCGCTGGCTCTGGAGGGCAAGCGGGACGCATCCAAGGCGCTTGACTGCTGCGTCACCGCCCTGTCGCCGGGCGATGCCCTGACCCAAACCCTCCGCCACGAACTCGAACAGACTGCGGCCAGGCTGATAGTCAAGCTGTGTACCGCCTCATCCGACCGCAAAGACGTCGTCCGGGAGTGCGAGGCCATGCGCGAGCGCATTGGCTCCAGCCGCATCCAAGCGCAGTCCAAGAAGTTCCTCCTCGGAATTGTGGAGCACTTGGCGATCCAGAACCCGAAAGGCTCGCAGCCCGGAATCCCGCTTGTCAGGATCGGCGTCACCGTGGTTTCGCTGCTTTTGATCGGGGTCTGGGCGGGGTTCCTGCTGGTCGCCCTCGTGGCAGGCGCTTGGTCGGGATTCGCGATCTACCGGCGCGTCGAATGGACTAAGAACAAGGCCGCCTACAAGGAGGCGCAAGCGGAATTGGCCAAGATCGCGCCCTGGCCGTTTGAGCCTTCATCCTTCCACTCGGGACGCTGACAGGCGCGGGCCTTGGCCAGCAACATACTCCGGGTGGCCCAGACGCTGCGTCTGGGCACAGCTGAATTGGCGTTGATCGGCCAGGCCAGCGTCTGGGTTGAGGACTCCATCGCCGACCGCTCCTCGATCGGCTTCACACAGTGGATCATCCAGCAGGCGTTGGCCGCCAGCGCGCCCGGGCAACT
>JAITIG010000167.1 GCA_031279575.1 Bifidobacteriaceae bacterium | reverse complement strand
GTCAACGGCACCGCCCCCGCCACCTTGGGCAAAGCCACCGCCAGCACCGCCACCGCCAACGCCCCAGCCAAGACCACCGCGCCGGCCGCCGACCAAACCGCGCCCAGCCAACCCGCCCGGCGCCCCAAGGCGCGCTCCCGGGCGCCCGACCTGTGCCGCGGCCCGCCGACCAGCGTCGGAATCGAAGCCAGGGCCGGGGCTGGGGCGGGCGGCATCGGCGCGAGCGGCGCGACAAGCTGCGCCGCCAGGGCCGGGGCTGGGGCAAGGGCCGGCGACATCGGCGCAAGCGGCCCGGGAAGCTGCGGCGCCAGGGCCGGGGCAAGGGCCGGCGACATCGGCGCGAGCGGCGCGGGAAGCTGCGGCACCAGGGCCGGGGCAAGGGCCGGCGACATCGGCGCGGGCGGCGCGGGAAGCTGCGGCACCAGGGCCGGGGCCGGGGCGGGCGGCATCGGCGCGGGCGGCGCGGGAAGCTGCGGCACCAGGGCCGGGGCTGGGGCGGGCGGCATCGGCGCGGGCGGCGCGGCAAGCTGCGGCGCCAGGGCCGGGGAAAACCAGCCGGCCCCGCCCGCGGGCAGCGGCGGCGCCAAGGTGGCGGCGGTCACGATCCGCCTCCCGCCTGGTCGGGGCGGCGGCGGCGGGCGGCGGCCACCAGCCACCAACCCGCCCCCAGCAACGCCGCGGCCAAACCGGCCAGGCCGGCCGCCTGGGCGCCGGTCACCGGCAAGCCGCCAACACCCGCCGGCGCCGCCGAAGACGGCGCCACCGGCGGCGAAGCCGCAGGTGTGGGTGCTGGGGCAGACTCCGGGTCCGGGTCCGTGCCCGTGCCCGAAGTGCCGGCGTCGTCTTGCTCCAGGCCGCCGGAGAGCACCACCTCGGCGCCGATCTCCGCGCCCACACCCACCTGGGGGCTGAGAGTGTTGCCCGGGTCGACCCGCACCCACAAATCCACCCTCACCACCGCCCCCGGCGCCACATCCCTCAAAGCCGCCGAAGCCACCACCTCTGCGCCGGCCGGGGCGGCCACCCAGGCGGGCGAGCCCCCGCCCACCACCACCGCCGCGTCCCACAACCCGCCCGCCGGCTCCGAGATCACAACCCTGGCCTCGCCCGAGGCCACATGCGGCGAGTCGTTGCGCACATAAACTGTGTGGGCTTTGGAGTCCAGCGGGGTCCACAACCACGAAGAGTCCCCGAAGAACTCGGCCGTCAAATCCTCAGACCACAACCCCGAGGCGTCATCCAAAGACACCACCACCGCATCAGAACCACCGCTCTCGGCGCCCGCCGGGGCGGTGGACGCTTCCGGCGCCGCCCGCCCCGGCGCCGCCGGCAGGGCCGGCCGGGCGACCGCCGCGGCAACCCGGGCCGGCCCGGCCCAAACCGGCTCAGCCAAACACTGAGCCGAAACCAAACCACCACCCGGCGCCGCCGCGCCCGCCGCGGCGCCCGCCAAGGGGACCGCCGGCCGGGCAGAAACGCCCGTGACCAGGGCCGACCCGGCGGCAACCAAACCACCCGGCATCGCCGCGCCTGGCACGGCGCCCGCCAAGGGGACCGCCGCAGCGGCGGGCGTGGCGGCGGCCAGGGCGGCCAAACCAAAGGCCAGGGCCGCCGCGGCAACCCCGCGCGCGGCTACGGGGCCCCCGGCGCCCGGCGCGGCGCGCCTTGCGGCTGGCGTTGCGGCCCGCGTTGCGGCCCGCCTTGCGGCTGGCGCCGCCAGCCGCGACCGCGCGGCGGTTCGCCTCGGCGGGGCCGCGCCCGCCGGCGTTCTTGGCAATCGCATCTCCCTGGCCTCCTTTCAGACAATCCCGGCCCCCCAGCCGGCGCCGGCGCCGCCCCCAACCCCGCCCCCCGCCGCGCCAGCCGGCTGCCGGCCAGGACAAGGGGGAAAGGGGTTGGGGGAGGCGCGCCGCCGCGCCCAACAGCAAGGGGGATTCGCTTCCCGGGGGCCTCGGGCCCCCGGCAGGCGATCAGGCGGCGACCTGCTCCAAAACCAGATCCAGGCCCTGGTTGAAGTTGACCGCGTCGGCGACCGCCTGCGCCACCTGGTCCGGGGTCGCCGGGTCGAACTCGATGAACACGTCCACCGACACCTTGTCATTGGCGTCGTCGCCCAGGAAGTCCTCCGGGGCGTCGATCGTCCCCTCGAGGAAGACCTCGGCCGGGGTGCCCTGCGCGCCGTCCAGGAGGAACTTGACCTTCACATACTGCGCGACGTCGTTGTTGGCGAACAGGTTCGCGCCTTTGGCGGCGATGCTCAGCTTCGCCTTGATGTCCGAGCCCTTGACATGCCCGCTGTACTGCGCGTCGCTGGTGTACATCAGCTTGTCCCCGGGCTAGATCACAAAAGCGTCCAGGGTGTCGGTGATCTCCACCCAGCCCGTCTGCGCATCGCCGGTGTTGGTCTGCGGGTTTTGCAGATACCAGTCGAACTTGACATCTGCGCCTTCTTTGTCCGCCTCTAGCGCCAGCGCGCCGGAGGTCACCTTCCCCGTCGTCCCCAATGACGCCGAGTCGGTCCAAAGCGCGAACGCCCCGAAACCTCCAAGCAGGACCGCCGTCCCAGCGGCAACAGCTAAACCGCTACGGAGCGCCCCCCCCCACGGCGCCTTGAGCCAAACAAACCGCTCATAGCCATCTTCGTCTCCTTCTCCAATAGTTGGAACCAGTGCGCGGCCAACGCCACCAAGGCGCCGCCGCCGCCAAGCCACTGTGACCCGGCTCACACCACAACCCCCAGACCCTAGAAACCATTCCCCGCCCCAAACCAAGGCCAATTCGGTATTCCTACCCCCCAAACCCGCCACAGCCCAAGGCCACCACCCCCCGGGCAAACCCGCCCCCCAAATCCCCAAAACCACCCAAACCCGCAGGCCGCAGCAACACCAACAGCCCAAAACACCCACTTCCGGACCCAAACCCGGAACAACCCCGGAAACCCCGATTGAGCCAAAAGCGAACGCCTCGGCCCCCAAACGCCCATCCTGCGCCCGCAGCGAACTCAACCCCCCGGCGCCAGCCGAACCGCCCGCCCGGCCCCACCGTGATCCTCACCACCCAGCACTGTTAAGTGCGGCCTGAGGTGGACGGCAACAAGCACGATGGCGTCCATCCCCGGACCCCAACCCCAATTCCGGTCAACGCGCCCAAGCCAGCCTGATGGCGCGGATCTGCTTGGCCACCAGACGCAAACGCGCCTGGTCCAGGCCCTGGGCCCGCATCCAACCCTCATAAGCGTCAGCGACTTGGCTGGCCACCGCTGAGGCCGCGGCGGACACCTCGCCGGGGT
>JAITIG010000143.1 GCA_031279575.1 Bifidobacteriaceae bacterium | reverse complement strand
CGGGGCGGCGGGGGCAGCCGGCGGGGGGGCGGCAGCGGGACGCAGGTCGGGGGGGAGCGCCTGGTCCATGATGGACTGGCCGCCGGCCAGGCCCAGCGCGGCGCGAACCTGGTCCGCGGCTGCCGGGTCCAGGCCCAAATGGCGGTGTTGGTAAAGCTCCATCAGTATCTGCTCCTTAGAAGTCGAGCCAATCTGGGGCCGGGCGGGCAGGCGGGACGGCCGCCTCCCAAGCCGCGGCTGGCCCGGGGCGAGACCAGCGGCTTGGGGCAAGACGGCCTTGGCGCCCGCGGGCGCGACCGGCCGGCGCCCGCCGGGCGGCCCTTCGCGGCATCGGGGCGGCCGCCCCGGCGGTTGGGCTGGGCGGCGCCAGGCCGGGCCGGGGCGGCCCAGCGCCAGGCGCGGGCAGCTGGGCCCTCAAACCGCCGGGCCGCCCCGGCAGGGGGGCGGGGCGGACAGGCCTAGCAGCGGGCGGGGAAAGCCAGGTTCTCACGCGGGCCTCAGCCGGCGGCGGTCAAAGCCGCGTAGGCGGCCGGGTCTAGCAGGCTGGCCTCGCCCTCGGGGGCCACCTCGAACAACCAGCCCGCGCCAAACGGGTCCTCATTGACCATTTCCGGCGCCTCGACGGCCGCCTGGTTGACCGCCGTCACCACGCCGGAGACCGGCGAGTACAGCGCCGAGACCGATTTGATCGACTCGATCTCGCCGCACTCGGCGCCCGCCGCCACCGCTTCGCCAACCTCCGGCAACTGCACAAACACGACATCGCCCAATTGGTCGGCGGCGAACTTGGTGACGCCGACGCGGGCGGCCGGGCCGGCCGGGTTGAGCACCCACTCGTGGTCTGCGGTGAAGAACAGCTCTGGGGGAATGACGGTCATTTCTTCTCCTTGGTGTAGAACGGCAAAGCAGCCACCTGGTAGGGGGCCAACTGCCCCCTGACATCGACCTGGACCTCGGTCCCCAGCGGCGGCGGCGAACCGTCCAGGCGGGCCAGCGCGATGGGCCGGCCCAGCGTGGGCGACAAAGCCCCGGAGGTGACCCGCCCTCTCGGCTCCCCGCCCACCAGGACGGTGTAGCCGGCCCGGGCCGCGCGCCGGCCCTGGCCCACCAGGCCCACCAGGTGCTGGCGGGGCGCGCCGCGCGCCGCCAAACCGGCCCGGCCCACAAAATCGGCCGCCTTGGGGCGCACAAACGCCCCCTGGCCGCCCTCGGCCGGGGTGGTGTAGCGGTCCAACTCGTGGCCGTAGAGGGGCATGGCCGCCTCCAGGCGGAGCGTGTCGCGCGCCGCCAAACCGCAGCGGACCAAGCCCAACGGCTCCCCCGCCCGCAGCAGGCGATCCCACAAATCAGCCGCCGCGGCCCGGTCGCAGGAGATCTCAAAGCCGGTCTCGCCGGTGTAGCCGGTGTGCGCCAAGATCACCGGGCGGCCCGCGATCTCGGTCTCGGCCGCCCAGTAGTAGCCCAGCGCGGCCGCCTGCGGCGCGCCCGCCGCCAGCATGATCTCAACCGACCGCGGGCCCTGGACCGCGATCAGCGCCCGCGACAAGGTCGCATCCGCCAACTCGGCCGCGAAACCGGCCAGCCGCTGCGCCAACGCCTCCACCACGGCATGGCGGTTGGCGGCGTTGGCGATGATGAAGAAGCGCTCCTGCGCCAGGCGGTAGACAATCAGATCGTCGATCACGCCGCCGTCCGGGGCCAAGACCATCGAATAGGCCGCCCGCCCCAGCGCCATGGCCGCGTGGCGGCCCATCAAGGCGTAGTCCAAAGCCTGGCCGGCCCCCGGCCCCTCAACCGCCAACTGCGCCATGTGGCTGAGGTCGAACAACCCGGCCGCCTGGCGCACGGCGTGGTGCTCGGCCAAATCCGACCCGAAGCGCACCGGCAGCGACCAGCCGGCGAAATCAATCAATTTGGCGCCGGCCGCCCGGTGGGCGCTATCCAACGGAGATAACTCTTGGGCCACCCGTCAACGGTACCAAGACGCGGCCCAGGCGCCCCGCAGGTTGGTCAAGGGAGCAGTTCGGCCACGGCGAGGGTTTTGCGGCCGCGCCGCAGCAGCGCGAACCGGCCGCCCAGGAAATCGGCCGGATGCAGTGCCCGCTCTGGGTCGCCCACCTTGGCGTTGTTCAGGTAAACCCCGCCGGAGGCCAAGGTGCGCCGGGCCGCGCCGCGCGACTTCTCAATGCCCGATGCCGCCAACGCCCCCACCACCGACCAGTCGCCGCCGGCCCGGCTCAGTTGCGCCTTCGGCAGCTCCGCCACCGCCGCCGCCAAGGTGGCCGGGTCGACCTGCTCCAAGGCGGCGCCCCCGAAAAGCGCGGCGGCGGCATCGCGCGCCGCGCGGGCGGCCGGCTCGCCATGCACCAAAGCGGTCACATCCCAGGCCAACGCCTTCTGGGCGGCCCGCTCCTGGGGGCGCTGGCGGGTCGATTGGGCCAGCGCGGCCAACTCATCTGGCCGGCGGAAGGTGAAAACCTCCAAGTAGCGCGGGGCGTCCTGGTCATCCTGGTTGAGCCAGAACTGGTAGAAGGCGTAGGGCGTGGTCATGGCCGGATCCAGCCAGACGGCGCCCGTCTCCGTCTTGCCGAACTTGGCGCCGTCGGCTTTGGTGATCAGCGGGGTGGTGAAAGCGTGGGCGGCGGCGCCGTCCGCTTTGCGGATCAACTCGACCCCGGCCAGCAGATTGCCCCACTGGTCGTTGCCGCCGGTCTGCAGCGAGCAGCCGTAGCGGCGGCGCAACTCCAGGAAATCCATGCCCTGAAGCACCTGGTAGGAGAACTCGGTGAAGGAGATGCCCTGCTCAGAGGCGAGGCGGCGGGCCACCGTCTCCTTGGCCAGCATGGTCGAAAGCCGGAAATGCTTCCCCACCTCGCGCAATAGGTCGATGGCGCCGAGAGGCTCGGTCCAATCCAGGTTGTTGACCATGCGGGCGGCGTATTTGCCCTCGAAATCCAGCAGCGGGGCGATCTGGGCGCGGATGCGCTCAACCCAGCCCGCCACCACCGCCGGGTCGTTCAGGGTCCGCTCGCCGGTCATCTTTGGGTCGCCGATCAACCCCGTCGCGCCTCCCACCAGCGCCAACGGGTGGTTGCCGGCCTCCTGGAGGCGGCGCAGGGCCAAGATTTGGACCAAGTTGCCGATGTGCAGCGACGGCGCCGAGGGGTCGAAGCCGCAGTAATACGTCACCGGGCCGGCCGCGAAGTGGTCTTTCAGGGCGGCGCGGTCGGTGGCTTGGGCTATCAGCCCGCGCTGGTCCAGGGCGTCGATGATCGATTCAGGCACGCGCCCCATTGTCGCACCCCGGTCAACT
>JAITIG010000103.1 GCA_031279575.1 Bifidobacteriaceae bacterium | reverse complement strand
GCCGGGGCGGGCGGCGGGGTCAGGCGGGGCGGGCGGCGCGGGTGAGGGCGGCGCTCAGCGCCGGAGCCGCCACGGCCAGGCCGGTCACGGCCACGATCAGGCCCGAGTCGTTGACCGCCGAACCCAGCGCCCAAAGCGTCACCAGGCCCGCCAGCATCGGCTTCAGGAGCGGGGCGCGGGACCAGGCCTTCGCGCGCAGGCCGCCGAAGGCGCCGCGCCGGGCCAGGCCGACGGCGATCAACCCGGCCGCCACCAGGCCGACGGCCGGCCCGATCGACAACCTCAGCGCCATCAGCGCCTTGCGCCCAATCACATCCCAGAGTCCGCCGCCCGCGACCGTCTCAACGAACGCGCCCAAATGGGTCCATTGGCCCGGCCCGCGTTGATGGTCCAGCCAGGCGATCACGCCCGCCGCCGCGACTCCCGCCAGCACCGCCGCCGCCGCCCAGCGCCAGTTGACACGCACGTCCGCCGCCATCAGCGCCATGACGGCGAAGGCCGCGCCGATGCCGACAGCGCCGCCCAGATCGGCGCCCCACGCCGGGTAGGCGTCAATCACCAGGGCGGCGGCGCCAACGGCGGCGATCGGCCAAGCCGCGCCCAGCCGGCGCCCCCTGGCCCAAGCGGCGCCGGCGACCAGGACGGCCGCCAAGACCGCGCCGGTGGCGAAGACGGCGAAGGTCGGGTTGGTGAAGCCGTACAGCCGCGCCGCCAACAGGGTGGCGACGCCGAGCGGGGCGTCGCGCGTGAAAACCCGTCCGATGAACGGGTCAAGACCCACAATCAAGGCGCTGACCAGCCCAATCACGGCGGCCGGCAGCAGCGGAGAAGTCGCTTGGCGGCCGGCCTGCCCACCGGCGCCCAAAGGGCGCGAGTCACGCCGTTCGCCCGCAGGGCGCGAGCAGCGCCGTGCGCTGGCCGCAGCCACGGCCGCGCCCAGCGCGGCTGACAGGGCGGCCAGAACAGCGGCGCAACCCGCCCAGACCGCCAGCGGCAGACCGCAGCGCCACCAGGGCACGGCGTTGGCGGCCAGCCCCGCCGCCGGAAAGGCCCCGGCCGCCAGGGCCAAGAACTCGACCCGGCGGCCCGCGCGCGGCGCGCGGGCCGCCCCGCCCCGCGCCACCAGGGGGCCGAAGGCCCCCAGCGCCGCCACCACCATCACTATCACCCAGGCGGCGGCGGTCCACTCCCGGGCCGCGGCCGCGTGCGAGTTGGCATCTGCCAGGCGTTCCCGCAGTTCTTCGGGCCCGGCCAGGGCGCCGCCCACCGCCCACGGATCGAGCGGCCCCACCGGCGCGGGCACCAGGCGCGCCTCGATCACCTGAGCCAGCTCCGTGGCCAGCGCCAGCCCAGCCGTCTTGGTGGCGGCCGACTCGATCAATCGCGGCGGTCCCGCGCCCGCCGCCTCGGCCGGCGATTCCTGGGCCACCGCCGGCGGCCCGGCGGACGCCTTCAACTCGCGCTCGAGGACCACGCCCAGCGCCGGCGCGCCCCAATCCGCCAGCGACGCGACCAGCACGCGAGCGCCGCCGGCGTGACCGGCGGCGGCCTCCAGGACGGCGCCGACGCGGGCGTCTAGCTGGGCCGGGCCGAGTTCCTCGGAACGCGTGCCAGCGTCCACCACCAACAAGCGCCCACCGCCGGCCAGGGCCGCGCCCACGGCGCGGCCCAATTCGGCGTCCGCCGCGGGCGCCGCCGCGTAACTGGCCGCCACCCGGCCGGATTCGTCGGCCAGGGCCAGGGCCGCCCCCGGCCCGATCCCCCCAGCCGACACTTCCATCTGGGCCAGCCAATCGGCCAGCGCGCCCAACGGTTGCCCGGCGGCGACCGCCGAGGCGGTCAACTCCTCCCAGCCGGGGATCCGCCCAGCCACCGGCTCGGCCAACGGCCAGCAGCTGGCGGCGTCAACAGCCTGCCTTTCGGCCGCCGCCGACTCCTCGACCTCGCCCACCCGCGCGCCAGCGCCCACGGCCAGCCAACCCTCGGCCGGGCAGGCCCCCGCCCGCGCCGACCGATTCGCCAGCCCGGCGCCGGCGGCGCCGCCGGCGATCAACTCCCACAGCGCCGGCGTCTCAGCCGCTGACACATCCGCCCAGGCCAAGCCGGTGGTCCCGATCAACACCAGCGGCGGCTCGGCCGCGCTGCCCGCCGCCGGGCGGGACTCGGCCGCCGGGGTTTCCGGCACAGGGGCTCCAGGCACAGGGGCCTCAGGCACAGGGGCCTCAAGCACAGGGGCTTCAGGGACAGGGGCTTCGGCCGCCCCGGCGGCGCCAGCCAAGCCCACGCCGCCCAGCGCCGCCGCCAAGCCCAGCGCCAAGCCCAGCGCCAAGGCGACGGCGCGGACCGGGCGGCGGGCACGGCATCGGGCGCGAACTCTCACGTCCCTCACCCTAACGACTATGCTGCCTACTGGCCCCACGCAATCCCCGCCCCGGCGTCGCAGCTTTGGGCGCCCGATTGGCTGGGACGGCCCAAGACACCAGGAGACCCTTATGACCGCGCCGGACACCACCGCGCCGGACAGCACCGCGCCGGACAGCACCGCGCCGGGAGCGGCGCCCCGCTACGCCTACCTCGGCCCGGCTGGCACCTTCACAGAGGAGGCCCTGCACCGGGTCGTCAGCGCGGACGCGGCCCAACTGCTGCCACAGACCGACGTCATCGGCGCGATCGAGCGCGTGCGCGAGGGCCAAGCCGACTACGCCGTGGTGGCGATCGAGAACTCAGTCGAGGGCGGCGTCACCGCCGTCCTCGACGCTCTGGCCGAGGGCGAGCCGCTAGTCATCACCAGGGAAATCCTGGTGCCGGTCTCATTCACCCTGGCGGCCCTCCCCGGAACCACCCTTGAACAGGTCAAACAGGTGGCGGCACACCCCCACGCCTGGGCCCAGTGCCGGCGCTGGGCGCGCCACCACCTGCCGGGCGCGACCCATGTGAGCGCGACTTCCAACACGTCATCGGCGGCCTTGATGGCCCGCGTCAGCGCCGGCGAGCTGGCGGCGGAACTGCTCGACTTCGACGCCGCCCTGGTGCCGCCGGCCGCCGTGGAACACTACCGCCTGGCCGTGCTGGCCAGCGGCGTGGCCGACAACCCCAGCGCTGTCACCCGCTTTGTGCTGGTCAGACGGCCGGGACCGGTGCCGGCGCCCACCGGCGCCGACAAGACCACGCTGACCGTGGCGCTGCCGGACGAGCGCGCCGGGGCGCTGCTGGAATTGCTGGAGCAGTTCTCGACCCGGGGCATCAACCTGACCCGGATCGAGTCGCGGCCGTCCGGGGACGCCCTTGGGCGTTACCTGTTCTCGATCGACGCCGAGGCCCACGTGGCCGAGCCGCGCATGGCTGAGGCGCTGGTGGGCCTGCACCGCTTCTCGCCGCGCGTGCGCTACCTGGGGTCATATCCGAAGGCCGACTTCGTGCCGACCCGCCTGCGCCCCGGCACCGAGGACGCCGCCTACGGCGAAGCCCGCGCCTGGGTGGCGGACGTGCAGGCGGGACGCTCGGTCTGACGGCCGCCCGCCGATGCCGTCCGGCCCGGCCCCAGCCCCACAAACGTCGGCTGCGCCAAGCCACCCGGCCGCGCCAAGCCACCCGGCCGCGCTTATTCAGTCACGCGCACGCATAACGCCAGGTGCTCGACCGACGCCCGCAGGACGGCGGCGCGCCCAACCAACTCGCCGTCGATCTGAACCAACTGGTCCGATTCGCAGGTCACCCGGAAGAACCTGGCCTGGCGGTAAACCATGCGGCCGGAGGCCCAAGCCGGCGTCAGGCGGACCCCCACCGAGTGCAGCAGCACCTGCGTGGCCAATGCCGCCCAGCCGACCAGCCCGTGCCGCGTCTCCGCCATGGCGAGGTCGAGTTTGCCGTCCGCCAGGTCGGCATCGGGCACCAGATTGAGGCGCGCGGGCAGCAAACCGCAGTTCCCGAACATGATGGCGCGGGCCGCGGCCGGCCGGTCCACGCCATCGGACTGCAGCTGGACCCGGACCGGCTTGTCGGCCAGGTGGTTGAAACCGGAGATGAAATAGGCGGGCCAGCCGAGGCGCCGCTTGAGGCCGGAATCGGTGCCGGAGACCATCGCCGCGTCGAAGCCCAGCCCGGAGATGACCAGGAAGACTTCATTGTCGATGACCATGTCCCCGGCCGCGTTCCGGGCGGTCAGGCGGCCGACGTCGATCTGGCGGCGCCGCCCGGTCAGCGCCACTTCGAGGGCGTCCCGGCTGGACAGCAGCGGCAGTTTGAGGTTCCGGGCCAGGAGGTTGGCGGTGCCAAGGGGCACAATGCCCATCGGCATGCCGGTCTCGGCCAGCCCTTGAGCCACGGCCCGGACGGTGCCGTCGCCGCCGGCGGCCACCACCGTGCGCACACCCGGCGCCTGGGCCGCCTCGGCGGCCTGCCGGGTGCCCGGCGATTCGACTGTCGTCTCCAGCCACAGCGGCTCGCCCAGGCCGAGCTGATGGCAGAGCGCGTGGGCGGCCAGTTTGAAGTCGGCGTAGCCGTTCTTGGAGGGGTTGGCCACGAAGGCGACCCGTTCAAGCAGGTCCGAGTCGCGCCGAAACTGCGCCGAACGGGCCAGCGTCCGCTGGGTCCGCCGCAGCCGCACCAGCGCCGCGCCGGCCGCGATCCCGCCCGCCAGGCCTGCCAGCCCTCCCAGCACCGCCAGCCACGCGTACCACTCCATCCGATCAATTCTGCCCCGCGTTGGCCCCCGCCGTCACCCACCGGGGCCGCCAGCCCACGCCGCCACCGCCGCCACCGCAGCGGGCACGACATCGGACAACCCCCGCCGATGCCGCGCGCCGCCACCGCCCGCCACCCCCGACCCAGCCCCAGCGGCGGGCGACCACCGCCGATGCCGCGCCCGGGCGTCTCAGTGCCCGCCCGGGCGGCGGTAGGCTCAATAGAGTGATTGACCTCAGGACCCTGCGCCAAGATCCGGCGCGGGCGCGGGCGTCGCAGAGGGCGCGCGGCGCCGATCCGGCCCTGGTGGACGCCATCTTGGCGGCCGACGCCGCCCACCGCGACGCGCTGGTGGCCTTCGAGACCGCCCGAGCCGAGCAAAAAGCGCTCGGCAAACTGGTGGCGAAGGCCACCGGCGAAGACAAGCGAGCCCTGGTGGCGCGCGCGCAGCAACTCGCTGACCAGGTAAAACAGGCGGGGCAGGGGCTGGAGCGGGCCGGCGGCGAACTCGACCGGGCCGCCTTGGCGCTGCCCAATCTGGTCGAGGACGGCGTCCCCGCCGGAGGCGAAGACAAGTTCGTGGTGCTGCGCCACGAGGGCCGGGCACCAGATTTCAAGGCCGCCGGCTTCGAGCCGCAGGCGCATGACGTGCTCGGCGAGAGCCTGGACATCATCGACTCGGCCCGCGGCGCCAAGGTCTCCGGCTCGCGTTTCTACTACCTCAAGGGCGCGGGCGCCCGGCTGGAATTGGCGCTCCTTGGTCACGCCATGGACTTGGCCGTCGAATTGGGCTTCACCCCCATGATCACGCCCACCCTGGTGCGCCCGGAGGTCATGGTCGGGACCGGCTTCCTGGGCGAGCACGCCGACGAGGTCTACCACCTGCCGGCCGACGGCCTTTACCTGACCGGAACCTCAGAGGTGGCGCTGGCGGGCTACCACAAGGACGAGATCCTGGACCTCGGCGCCGGCCCGCTGCGCTACGCCGGCTGGTCGGCCTGCTACCGCCGCGAGGCCGGCTCCTACGGCCAGGACACCAAAGGCATTTTCCGGGTCCACCAGTTTCACAAGGTCGAGCTGTTCGCGTACACGCGCCTTGAGGACGCCGCCGCCGAGCACTTGCGCTTGTTGGAGTTCGAGGAACGGATGTTGTCCGATGCCGTCATCCCCTATCGGGTGATCGACGTGGCGGCCGGGGATTTGGGCACGTCGGCGGCCCGCAAATATGACTGCGAGGCTTGGATTCCCAGCCAGGGCCGATTCCGCGAGCTGACCTCGACCTCGAACTGCACCGCTTTCCAGGCCCGCCGTTTGAACATCCGCGAGCGCGCCGAAGACGGCCGCACCCGGCCCGTCGCCACCCTCAACGGCACGCTGGCGACAACCCGTTGGTTGGTGGCGATCCTGGAGAACCACCAGCAGGCGGACGGCTCGGTGCTGATCCCGCCCAAGCTGCGCCCCCGCATGGGCGGGATGGCGGTCATCGAACCGGGGGGTTCGAGCGTTTGAACACGGCCACCGAAACCATCAGCCCCGAGATTCTGCTCGCAGTCGACATTGACGGCACCTTGTTGACCTGGGACGGCGAATTGTTCGACTCGGCCGAGCGGGCCGTCCAGCGGGCGTTGTCCAATCCCCGGATCGAACTGGTGCTGGCCACCGGCCGGTCGGTGCATTCGACCGCCGCCGTGTCGCGTCGCTTCGGGATCGAGCGCGGGTTGGCGGTCTGCTGCAATGGCTCCGCCACCATCCGGCTGGACCCGTCCGCGCCCGGCGGCTGGGAACTGGTCGACCTTGTCACCTTCGACCCGGCCCCGGCCATCGCTTCGATCCGTCGGCGCCTGCCCCATGCCAGCCTGGCGGTCGAAGACATTGGCCGCGGTTTCAAGGTGACGGCGCCGTTCCCGCGCGGTGAACTGGATGGCGAGGTTCGCGTTGTCAGCGACCAAGAACTAGGCGCCGGGCCGGTCACGCGCGTGATCCTGCGCGACACGGAATTGTCGGTCGATGAGTTGCGGGCGATCGTCGAGGAGACCAAACTGCCGGATGTGACCTATGCGATCGGTTGGACCGGTTGGGTGGACCTCAATCCGCCGGGGGTGTCGAAGGCGTCGGCGCTGGAGACGATCCGCCGCCAATTGCGGATCGAGTCGCACCGGACCGTCGCCGTTGGCGACGGCGGCAACGACATCACCATGCTGGAGTGGGCTGGCCGGGGTGTGGCCATGGGCGGATCGCGTTGGGACGTGGTGGCCGCCGCCGATGAGGAGACCGGCAGGATCGATCAGGACGGGTTGGCCCGCGTGATCGATTCGCTGTTCTGAGAACGAGTGACCTGGGAGTGACATGCGACTGGCGACGTTGAGGATCGGGGCCGGGGCAGCCGGCGCCACCGGCGGGCGGGGCCCGGAGTTGGCCGCGCCGCCGGGGCGGGCCGAGCCGCGGGCGGCGACCGACTCGCGGGCGGCGACGGTGGCGGCGCGAATCGAGGGCGACCACGCGGTCATCTTGGAGCCGTTCGCCGACGTGGCGGCGGTGCTGAGGGCCGCCCTGGCGGCCGATGGCGGCCTGGCGGCTGTGGCAGGGGCGGACGGGCCGGTCATCGCCTTGGACGGGGCGCGCTTCGCGCCGGTCGTGGTCGCGCCCGGAAAGATTTTCTGCATGGGCATGAATTACCGCTCCCACATCAAGGAGATGGGGCGGGCCGTGCCGGCCCATCCGAGCCTGTTCGCCAAGTGGAAGGAGTCCCTCATCGGCGCGGGCGAGGCGATTCAACTGCCGCCCGAATCGAGCCAGGTCGACTGGGAGGGCGAGCTGGCCGTGATCATTGGGCGGCGCCTGAGGCGCGTGGACGCGATCGAGGCGGCCAAAGGGATAGCCGGCTACACGCTCATGTGCGACACCTCCATGCGCGATTGGCAGTACCGCACTTCTCAATGGATGCAGGGCAAGGCCTGGGAAAACTCGACTCCGCTGGGACCTTGGATGGCGACGACTGACGAATTGGCGCCCGGCGCCGAGTTGATCACGACCGTTGACGGCCGCGAGGTCCAACGCGGCCGGATCGCCGACCTGTTGGTGCCCCCGGCGGCGGTGGTTTCCTACATCTCGACCTTCATCTCGCTTGAGCCTGGGGACGTCATCGCCACCGGCACGCCGGGCGGTGTGGGCCACGCGCGGTGCCCGCCGGCGTACCTGAAACCCGGTCAAGAGGTGGCGGTCACGGTCACTGGATTGGGAACATTGCGCTCGAAAGTCGAAATTGAGGTCATTTCTGGGCCATGATTGTCAGATGGTCTCTCTAGCCTCAGGCTCAGCTGGGGTCAACGCCCCGACTTTGGACCCGGGCTTGCCGACCGCCGAGTTGGCCCGCGTCGCCGCCGAGCACCCGGAACTTCAGGTCCGGGTCGCCTGGCACCAGAACGTCGACCGGAACCTGCTCGAATGGTTGCGCGACAACGGTCAGGGTCCGGCCGCCCGCGCGGCGCGGGTGCGCCTGTCCGCGCGCTCCGTCAGCGTCGCCAAGCCCGCTCCGGCCGCTGATGCCGCCAAGCCCGCTCCGGCCACCGCCGACGATGCCGCCGACGCCAAGCCCAGCCCAGCCGCCGATACCGCGCGCCCCGACACAGCATCACCCCCCGACCCAGCCACAGCGGCCGAGGCGCCGGACAAGGCCGCGCCAGCCTCGCAAGCGGCACCGTCGCGGCGAGCGGCCCGGACCCCAGATTCAAGCCCAGACTCAAGCCCAGACTCAAGCCCGGACTCCCCCGCCGCGCCGGCCTCGGGAGCGGCGCCGTCACGGCGAGCGGCATCGGGCGGCGACGGGGCTGGCGCCGAGGCGAAGCCGACCCCGGACGCGGGTCCGGCCGAAGCGCCGGCCGACCCTGACGCCACCCCGCCCGCCGGGCTCGCGCTCGGCATCAGGTCGATTCTGAGCGGCAGCCCGTTGCCGCGCCGCAAGCGGTCAAGCCCGGGGGCCAAAATCGGCGACCGCGGCCAGACACCGCTGCGCATCCCCAGGGCGGTCAAGCCCGCCTCGGCCGAAGGCCCATCCGCGCCGGTCGCGTCCGAACCTTCGCCAACGCCAGAGGCGGTCGGGTTGACCGTCGCCGACTTGACCAGGGCCCGGCCGGACGCCAGCGAGGAAGCCACCAGCCCGGAGGCAGCCAGCCCCAAGCCCGCCAGCCCGGATGTCGGCAGCGGGGACGCCGCCAGCCCGGATGTCGGCAGCGGGGACACCGCGGCGCCGGCTACCCGCCAGCGAGCGGACAAGCCCGACGCCGACCGGACGCCGCCCGCTCCGCGCCATGCCGCCCAACCGAAGATCGAACCAACACCGGTCAGCCCGAGCCGGATCGACAAGCCAGCGCGGCCGGCGCCGGCGGCCTCGCCGGTGGTCAAGCGCGAGTTCGACCCGCTCCTCGGCGAACCGCGCACACCTTGGCCCCCGCGCGACCTCATCGACCAGCGGCAGGAACCCCAGCCAGCTTCGGCGCCGCGCGCCAGCGCTGGTCAGCACGACTCGCACGGGACCAAGCCGAGCACCGGTCGCGGCCCGCGCCCCTCACGGCCGCAACCAGCGCCGGTTTCGCCGCCGCGCCGCCCGGACGCCGACAGGACCGCCCCCCGGGGCGGCTCAAGCGCCAGCGGCGCCACGCGCCGGACCGCGCCCAAACCCGCGCCCGCCCGTCAGACCCCGCCAGCCCGCCCGGCGGGCGCCGCGCCGCCCTTCGGCCCGGCCCTGACGGCGCTGTTGGTGCTGGTCGTGGCTTTGCTGGTGGCCTGCGTGGTGGTGGGCGCATTGATGGTCGGCGGCGCCATCGAGACCGCCTCCGGCGCGCGATCAGCCCCGGCCGCGCAGCCCGCCACGGCCGCGCAGTCGGCCTTGACCGGCCCGTCAGCACTGACCGGCCCGTCAGCACTGGCCGGCCCGTCAGCACTGGCCGGCCCATCGGCACTGGCCGGCCCATCGGCAACGCCAACCGGCGCTGGCGAGTCCTGGCACGGCATCGGCGGCTGGCGCTGACCCAGCCACAACCCCACCCCTGACCGGCGCTGGCGAAGACCTCAGCGGACCGGCGCGATCAGGCCGGGGCCGTTGTTGCGCACCGAGCCGACCGCGCGGCCGACCTCGCGGGGGACCAGGACCGGGTCGGGGACGGCCTCAACCAGCGCGGCGACGGCTGCGGCGGTGTTGACCTCGGCGCTCAGCCACGCCTCCCACAGCTCCGGCGGGACCACCAGCGGCATGCGGTCGTGAATGGCGCCCAGCGAATCGGTCGCCGCCCTGGTCACCACCGTGGCGCTGAGCAGCGGCTCGGGGCGGGCCGAAGGGTCCGACGCGAGGTCCGAGCCGCCCCGCCCGGGGCGCCACCACTCGTAGAGCGCGGCCATGGCGATCACGCCATCGTCCTGCGGATGGAGGTAGAACGGTGTCTTGGGGCCCTGGCCGCCGGCCTGCCACTCGTAATAACCGGCGGCCGGGATCAGCGCCCGGCGCCACCTGGCGGCGGCGCGAAACGACGGCTTGACGGTGATGGTCTCGCTGCGGGCGTTGATCAGCCGCGCGCCGATCGACAGATCGTCCGCCCACGAGGGCACCAGTCCCCAGCGGGCGGCGCGGATCTGGCGCCGACGGCGGTCCTCGGCGGCGGGGGCGGGGCCGGCGGGGGCTGGACCGGCGGCCCGGGCGGTCGGGTTGGCCGGGCCGGCCGGGTTGGTCGGGGCGGCGCCCGGCGCCTTGGGGGCGAACTCGCGCACCAACGCAATGGCGTTGGTCGGGGCCACATTCCAGGACGGCCCCGGCAAATCTGTGAGCGCGTCGGCGTCGAAGAC
>JAITIG010000079.1 GCA_031279575.1 Bifidobacteriaceae bacterium | reverse complement strand
GCCGGATGGGTGCTCTCAAGACCACACTGGTTGACTGGAGTTCTTTCTTGTGGGCTTGGGATCAGGGGGCGTGGGCCGGCCCTGGCCCGGTCGGGGTTGCCGCAGGGCGCTCACCTGCGGAAACGCGAGTTGGGGCGGGGCGGCTCCGGCTGGGGCCGCCCGAGGGGTGCGCGGAACTCCACACATCTCCCCGCCGAGGAGAGTTCTGTGGACTTGGCGCCAGGCCCCGCGCCCGGCCCCGAGTCGGTCTGGCCTGATGCAGCGCTCCCACCAGCGCAAACGCGGACCGCGTCTAGGCGGGTCCGGCTGAGGCCGCCGGCGGGCGGCGCGTAACTCCACACTTCTCCCGGCTGAGGCGAGTTCTGTGGACTTGGCACCGGGGGCGTGGGCCGGCCCTGGCCCGGCCCAGCCCGCCGCAGGGCGCTCACCTGCGGAAACGCGAGTTGGGGCGGGGAGGGCCGCGCTGGGGCATCCGGCCCCAGCGGCCGGGCGGGCGCGGTGGCGGGCTTGGGGCTACAGGCTCTGCCAGGACGGTTTGCCGGCGTAAACGTGCTGGTAGTAGGAGCCGAGCTGGAGGCGGGCGGCGGCGGCATCGTCCAATAGGACTGTGGCGTGGGGGTGGAACTGGAGCACCGAGGCGGGCCACAGCGCCGAGACGCCGCCCTCCACCATGTGGTGCACCGCCTCCGCCTTGCCCCGCCCCTGCGCCATCAACACCAGGTGGCGGGCCTCCATGATGGTGCCAAGGCCCTGCGTCAAAACATGCCGCGGCACCTGGGCGGGGTCGCCGTCGAAGAAGCGCGCGTTGTCCGCCACCGTCTGCGGGGTCAAAGTCTTGATGCGGGTGCGCGAGGCCAGCGACGAGCCGGGCTCGTTGAAAGCCACATGCCCGTCCGAGCCGATCCCCAAAATCTGCGCGTCCACCCCGCCCGCATCCCGTATGGCCTGCTCGTAGGCCGCGCAAGCCGCCGCAATGTCCGATGCCGTCCCATCCGGCCCCAACACCGCGCCCGGCGCGAAGTCCACCCGCGAGGCGATCTCCCGCTCGATCACATTGCGGTACAGCTCCGGGTGGTCGGCCGGCAAACCGACATACTCGTCCAGCATGAAGGCGCGGGCGCGGGCGAACGAGATCCGCCCGGCCTGGTGGCGGCGAACCAACTCGCCATACAACTCCAACGGCGATGAGCCCGTCGCCAACCCCAGCACAGCGGACGGCTTGCGCGCCAGCAGCACCTCGAACACGTCAGCCGCGGCGGACGCGATCTGCTCGCGCCCCGGCAAGATCACAACTTCCATAAGCCTATTGTCACCCCTTGACCGCGCCCGCCACCAAGCCGGAGGTCATACGCCCCTGAACCAGCAAGAAGAAGACGATGACGGGCACCGCCACCAAGGTCGAGGCCGCCATCACCTGGCCCCAGTCGATCTCATGCTGCGAGGACTGCTGGATGAAGCCCCGCAGCCACAGCGGCAGGGTCTTGGTGTCGCCTTGCAGCAAAACCAAAGCCACCGTGAACTCGTTCCAGGCTTGCAGGAAGGCGTACACGCCAGAGGCCACCAAACCAGGCGCCAGCAGCGGAAACGTGATGCGGAAGAAGGCTTTGGAGCGGGACAGGCCGTCCACCATGGCCGCCTCCTCCAGGTCAGCTGGGATGCCGGCCACAAAACCGCGCAGCATCCAAACTGTGAACGGCACCACCGCCGCGATGTAGATCAAGGACACGCCGATCACCGTGTTCAACAGCCCCAGGTCGCGGATCATCGAGTACTGGGCCAGGAACAGGCCCTCGGCGGGCAGCATTTGGATGAACAGCACCGCCAGCACAAACGACTTGCGGCCCTTGAAGCGGAAGCGGGAGATCGCCAGCGCCGCCAGGAAGGCGAACAGCAGCGTGAACGCCACTGTGATCAGCGTGATCACCAGGCTCATTTTCAACGCCGCGCCGAAGTTCCCCTGCGAGAGCACCAGGCGGAAGTTTTCCAGCGATCCGCCAAACGGCAAGAAGGTGGGCGATGCCGCCGCCAGCTTGGTGTTCGGCAGGAAGGACGAGTTGATCATCCAGTAGACCGGGAACACCCATACCACGGCCACAACCAGCGCCAACAAGGACGCCCCCAGGCGCCCCGCCCGCCGCCAAGCCCCCGCCGCCGAGGCGCGGCGAATCGTGGCCGGGGCCGGCGTGGCCGGGGTCGGGGGAGCTTCACCGGACATTAGATGGCCTCCTCTTTGATTAGGGAGCGGACGTAGGGCCAGGCCGCCGCCACCGTTATGACCAGCACAAACACAGCCATCGCGGCGGCCATGCCGAAGTGGTTCGCGCCCACGCCCTCACGGTAAATATAAGTGCCCAGCAGGTCAGTTTGGGAAACAAACGAACCCCGGTCCTGCAGCATTCTGATCTGCGTGAAGACACGCAAATCCCAGATAATCTGAAGCAGCAGCACAATCATCAAGACCGGGCGGACAATCGGCAGCACAATCCGCCAAAACCGCTGCCACCAATTCGCGCCGTCAATCTGGGCCGCCTCCAGCACCTCGCCGGAAACCTGGGTCAAGCCGGCGTAAAGCGAGAAAGCCACAAACGGCACCGACATCCACACAATAATGACTGTTGCCACCGCGTAGAAGGACAGCGGCGACTCCAGCCAATTGTGGTGGAAATAGCTTTCCGCCCCAAGTTGCACGGCCAGCCAGTTGACGGTGCCGTGGTTCCAATCAAACAACCAGTTCCACACCGTCATCACCGCCACCACCGGCATGGCCCAGGCCAGCAGCAAGGCGATCTGCAACACCAGGCGGACCGCCTTGGGCACCGCCGTCATCAAAGTCGCCAACCCAGTCCCCACGCCCACCGTTAGGAAGGCGTTGACCAGGCAGAACGCCACTGATCGGAGCACCACCGCCCAAGTTTCCGGGGTTGTGACAATCTTGATGTAGTTGTCCAGGCCGGCGAACTCGGCCGGTTGGCCAAATTGCTGCGCCAGCCCAAACTCCTTGAAGGATGTGACCAGCTGCCAGCCCACCGGGTAGGCCAAGGCCAGCAGCAGAATCCCAGCCGCCGGCGCGATCAGCAAATACGGCGTCCACCCGCTGCCGCTGCGCCGCCGGGCGCGCCCGCCCCGCACGCGGCCGGCCTTCCCCGCATCCCCGCCCGAGCCGGCGGCCTGGCCCAGACCCGCGCCCCCGCCCGAGCCGACGGCCCGGCCCAGACCCGCGCCCCCGCCCGAGCCGGCGGCTTGGCCCAGACCCGCATCCCCGCC
>JAITIG010000221.1 GCA_031279575.1 Bifidobacteriaceae bacterium | reverse complement strand
CCCGGCGGGGCGCCCCGGCGCGGGTGGCGGGGCTGCGGCGGGGGGGGCCCCGCGCCCGCCCGGGGGGCGGGCCACCCCGGCGGGCTCGGCGCGGCCCCGCGGGGCCGCGCCGCGACCCGGCCGGGACGCGATTGGTCGAACAGGCGGCGGCGCTGGCGATCGCAGCGGCGGCGGCCGCCGGGCTGGCGGACGACCTCAAAGGCGATCGCTCGGCCAGAGGCTTGAAGGGGCACTTCCGGCGCCTGCGCCAAGGCCAAGTCACCACCGGGCTGGTCAAACTGGTGGCGGTGGGCGCCGGGGCGGCGATCTTCGCCACCGTCAACCAATTCGCGGGTCAAACCAGCCCGGCCCGGCCCCGGCCAAGACGGCGGTCGCTGGCGGGTCGGCTGGTCATGGCGGCGGCGGACGCCGCCCTGGTGGCGGGCGCCGCCAACCTGGTCAATCTGCTGGACCTGCGGCCCGGCCGGGCCCTGAAAGCGGCCGGCGCGACGGCCGCGCTCCTGGCGGCCGCCCCCGGCGCCGGCGGCGGCCTGGCGGCGGGCGCGGTCGGCGCGGCCTTGGCGGCCGCGCCCGGGGACCTGGCCGAACAAACCATGCTCGGAGACTGCGGCGCCAACGCGCTGGGCGCCTGCGTCGGCGCGGCCGCGGTCATGTCCTTGCCGAGGCCAGCCCGGATGGCGGCGGCGGCGGCCGTCGCAGGACTGATCCTGGCCTCGGAGAAGCTCTCCTTCTCGCAGGTGATCGCCGCCAACCCGACCTTGCGGCGGATCGATGACTGGGGCCGGGAGGACTCCCCGGCCGACGGGTCAGCGGGGGAGCAGGGGTGAGACGGGTCGCCGTCGGCGTGGCCGGCGGGGCCGCGCTGATCGCCGGGGTGACGGTGGCCGCGCGCCTGATGGGCTTCGCCCGCTGGGGAGTCTTCTCCAGCGCCGTCGGCTCAACCGCCACCGGCTCGGCCTACACCGCCGCCAACGCCCTGCCGAATGTGCTGTTCGAGGTCGCCGCCGGAGGCGCGCTGGCGGCGGTGGCGGTGCCGCTCCTGGCCGGCCCCCTCGCCAAAGGGGCCCTGGAGCGGGCGTCGGCGACGGCATCGGCCCTGATGACCTGGACGTTGACAGTGCTTGCCCCGCTGGCGGCGGTGCTGGCGTTGGCGGCCGAACCGCTGGCGCGGCTGGCCCTGTCCGGCGCGGCCGAGACCTCCGGGCCCGGCGTGATCGCCCTGGCCACCCGGCTGATCAGGATGTTCGCGCTGCAGGTGCCGCTCTACGGGATCGGCGTGCTGGCCGGCGGCGTGCTACAGGCGGCCAAGCGGTTCTTCTGGCCGGCCGTCGCGCCGCTGATCTCTTCGGTGACGGTGATCGCTGTCTACCTGCCGTTCCGGGCGCTGGCCGCCGGCGCGCAGGACGACCCGGCCGCGCTCAGTGGCGCGGCAGTCGGGCTGCTCGGCTGGGGGACCACGGCGGGCGTGGCGGCGCTGACGCTGCCGCTGCTGGCGCCGGTCTTCCGGCTGGGGGTGCGCTGGCGCTGGACCTACCGGTTCCCGCCGGGAGTTGGGCGGCGGGCGTTGACGCTGGCGGTGGCGGGGATCGGGGCGCTGCTGGCGCAACAATGTTCGGTGGCGACGGCGGTGGTGGCGGCCGGGCGGGTCGGCGGGGCGGGGGCGCTGCCGACTTTCAACTACGCCCAGGCCGTCTACATGCTGCCCTACGCCGTGCTGGCGGTGCCGCTGGCCACGGCCGCCTTCCCACACCTGGCCGAATGGGCCGAGCGCGGCGAGGCCCGGCGCTTCGCCGCCGGGGTGGCCGGGACCACTCGCGTGGTGGTGGCCGTCTCGGCCTTGGGGGCGGCCTGCCTGGTGGCGACGGCCCCGGCCGTCCAGGTCCTGTTCGACCGGATCGACCGCTCCGGGGACGTGGTCGGGTTGGCGGCGGCGGTCACGGCCCTGGCCCCGGGCTTGATCGGCTGGGGGCTGATCGCGCACCTGCAGCGGGTGCTCTACGCCGCCGGGCGGGCCAAAGCCGCCGTGACGGCTTGCGCGGCGGGCTGGCTGACGGTGGCGGCGGCATCGGCGGGGTTGGTCTGGTTGGGCGGCGGCGGCCCGGCCGCCACCGTCGAAGGCTTGGCGATCGCCGTCAGCGCCGGGATGAGCGTGGCCGGGGCGGGACTGGTCCACCAGTGCTGGCGGGCGCTGGGGCGGGCCGCCCTGGCCGGGTTGGCGCGGACGGGTTTGGTGGTCCTGGTGGCGGCGTTCCTGGGAGCGACCGCCGGCCGCTGCGCGGCCGCCGCCTTGGCTTCGGCCCTGGGTGGCGGGCTGATCAGCGCGCTGGCCTCCGGCCTGGCCGGATTGGCGCTGGTCGGCGCCGTGATGCTGGCCGGCGTGGCCCTGGGCGACCGCTCGCTCGGGCGCGCGCTCCCGCGCGCGCCCCGCCCGCCCGCTCCCTGAAACTCCGGTTCCCAACCCGGCGGCCGCGGCCGCGATCGCGGAAATGGACACGGGGCGGGGGCGGGAGCGTGTCGATCAGCGGCGGCAGGGAGTTCTACAACGCGGGTTCGGTGGCCTCCGGGGATGTGGTCGTGGCCAAGGCGCCCAGGGCGTCGAGCATCTACGCCGGCCAAGGCCTGGCCGGCTCCAACCTGACAGGCGGGCTGGTCGAGTTCGCCGGCACCCGCCGGCGCGCCCGCCTCGCCAAGGTGCTCTGATCTTCAATTCGCCAGGAGGGCTTGCGTTGTTCAGAGGGCGGTGATACCTTGTGATAAATCGTTTTATCACTTGGACGGGCAAGGACAGCAATGACGCGAACGAAGATCAGCGACGTGGCTCGGGAGGCTGGGGTCTCAGTCGCCACCGTCTCTCTGGTCTTGAACAA
>JAITIG010000202.1 GCA_031279575.1 Bifidobacteriaceae bacterium | reverse complement strand
TGCGGGGTCGCCGGGCCGGGCAGCCGGGACCTGGGGCCCGCTTGCGGGGTCGGCAAGCTGGATGGCAGTGGCGGCGGGTTGGGGGCGCGCTGCTGGGCCGTCCAGGCGCACCGGCAGCGCGCAGGTGGCCGGGGCGATCGCGGTCCAGGCAAGTTCCCGCCGGTCGGGGCCAGGGGCGGGCAGCAGCACAGTCAGGCCGCGGGCGGCCAGCAAGGCCAGCAGCCCTGCTGTCGGCGGCTCCAGCGGCGTGGCCCGGAAAGCCGCCACGGCCTCGCCCGGGTTCGGCAGCAGGGGCAAGAGCCCGGGGCTGTCCGCCAGGTCGGGCCAGCGCGGGGCGGCGGGCGGCGCAGACTCCGCCCCGCCGGCGCCGCCGCCCGCCAACCCCAAGTGCGCCCGGCAGCTGGGCCCACCGGCCTGCGCCGCGCGGCGCGCCGCCCGCAAACGCCGGCGCCAACCGTCCTTGTCCCCTCGCGCGGTCGCCACCAAACCACCCTACGTGCCCCAGCAAGAATCAAACCCCGCCGCGCGGCATCGGGCGCGTGGCCGAGTCTCGCCCAGCAGCGTTTGGGCGCGCTGCTGAGTTGCGCCGCGCGGCACCGGGCGCGGTGGCAGTCAGGGGCGCCGGGCACCGCCCGCAAGCGGCGGCGCCGTCCGTGCTGGCCAAGTGGGGGCCGCCACCCAGCCGGCCCGCAGATCCGGGCGCGAATCAAACCCCGCCGCGCGGCATCGGGCATCGGCGGGGGCGGCGTTTGCGCGGGTGAAGAGGTGTTTGGCGGGGTGGCGGTTAGACTCGGGGAATGAGCGTCACCAAGGCGGTGATCCCCGCCGCGGGCCTGGGCACCCGCTTCCTGCCCGCCACCAAGGCGATCCCAAAAGAGCTTCTGCCCGTGGTGGACACCCCGGCGCTGGAGTACGTGGTGCGCGAGGCGGCCGCGGCCGGCCTGAGCGATGTCCTGATGATCACCGGCAAAACCAAGGGCGCCATCCTGGACCACTTTGACCGGGCTTGGGATTTGGAAGCCATCCTCCAGGAGAAGGGCGATTTGGAACGCCTCCGGGCGGTGCGCGCCTCGGCCGAGTTCGCCACCATCCACGCTGTGCGCCAAGCCTCGCCCCGGGGCCTGGGCCACGCCGTGCTGTGCGCCCGGCGCCATGTGGGGGACGAGCCTTTCGCGGTCCTCCTGGGCGATGACCTTATTGACCCGCGCGACCCCCTGCTGACCACGATGATCCAGGTGCGCCAGATCCTGGGCGGCTCTGTGGTGGCTTTGATGCAGGTGCCCCGCGAGCAGATCTCGCTCTACGGCTCCGCCGCGGCCGAGCCGGTCGACCCAGCCCGCCTGGCCGGCCCCCGCGGGGTTGGCGGGGTCGGCGGGGTTGGCGGGGTCGGCGGGGTCGGCGGGGTTGGCGGGGTGGGCGGGGTCGGCGGGGTCGGCGGGGTCGGCGGGGTCGGCGGGGTCGGCGGGGTTGAGGCGCAGGTCAACCTTGGCGGCTTTGGCGCACCCGGCGGCCCGGGCGTCCCCGGCGGCGTTGGCGGCGTCGGCGGCATCGGGGCGCCCGGGGACTTCGGTGGCTTTGGCGCACCCGCGGGCCTCGGCGACCCTGGCGGCCACGGCATCCCCGGCGGCCCCGGCTCGCCTGGCGGCCTCGGCGGCAACAGCACCCCCGGCGGCATCGGGGCAGCGGCGGGGAGTGGGATGGGGGCGGCGGTTTTCCGGCTCTCGGACCTGGTGGAGAAGCCGGACCCGGCGTCCGCCCCGTCCGACTTCGCCATCATTGGGCGCTATGTGCTGGATCCGGCGGTGTTCGGCGTGCTGGAGCGCACCGCGCCCGGGCGCGGCGGCGAGATCCAGTTGACGGACGCCCTCGGCGAGCTCGCCGCCATGCCCCCCGGCGAGGGCGGCGGCCTGCACGGCGTCTTGTTCACCGGGCGGCGCTATGACACCGGCGACCGCCTGGACTATCTCAAAGCCGTGGTCCGCCTGGCGCTCGACCATCCCGACTTGGGGCGCGACTTCGAGCGCTGGTTGCGCGATTTCGCCGCCCACCTGCCCACCGCTCCCCGCCCAGCCCCAGCAACCAGACCAGGCAAAGACAGCACCCGGCAGCGGAGGCACGATGCCGCCAACCGCGCCAAGAGCCCGGCGGCCGGGACGGGGGCCAACACCGGCGGCGGCCCGGCGGCCGGGACGGGGGCCAACACCGGCGGCGGCCCGGCGGCCGGGACGGGGGCCAACTCCGGCGGCGGCCCGGCGGCTGGGACGGTCACCGACGCCACCGCTGGCCCGGCGAGCGCGACGCGAGCCGACAAGACCGGCAGCCCGGCGAGCGCGACGGGAACCAACGCCACCGGCGGCCCGGCGGCTGGGACGGGGGCGGACGGCATCGGGCGGCGGGGGTACGGCGGGAAGTGAGCGGCTCCGAGGCCGAGCCGCCTTGGGCCTGGCCGGCCACCTTGATAGAAGGGGCGGTGCGGCTTCGACCCCTGCGGCTGCGGGATTCGCGGGCCTGGCGGCGGGTGCGGGACGCCAACCGCGAATGGTTGCAGCCGTGGGACGGCACGCCCCCTGGGGGGGACCTCGGGCCGGGCGCCTTTCGCCCCTACGCGCGGGGGCTGCTGCGGCAGGCTCGGGCGGGGCAGACCTGGCCGTGGCTGATCGAATACGGCGGCGAATTGGCTGGCCAGTTGACTGTTGGCGGGATCATGCGGGGCGCTTACCTTGGCGCGGCGGCGGGCTATTGGGTGGCGCAGGAGTTCGCCGGGCGGGAGATCGCGCCGACTGCGGTGGCGTTGGCGTTTGACCACGCCATGACGGCGGGCGGGCTGCATCGGCTGGAAATCGCCATCCGGCCTGAGAACGGGCCTTCGTTGCGGGTGGCCCAAAAGCTGGGTTTCCGCGACGAGGGCCTGCGCCTGCGCTACCTGCACGTGGCCGGCGCCTGGCGCGACCACCGCGTCTTCGCGCTGACCCGCGAGGACGCGCCCGAGGGCCTGATGACCCGCTGGCGGGCAGCGCGCCGCCCGCCCGACTAGGCCGCCGACCGCAGGCGGCCCGCCGGGGCCCCCAACGCCCTGACCTGGGGCGATGCCGCCGGGCGGGTCTGCGGCAGCGGACGGCCCGCCGGCGCGGGGGCGGGAGGCGCGCGGCCGGACCCGCGACGCGGCGCGGCGCGGCCAAGCCCGGGGGGAGGCCAGGCCCGGGGCGGCGGGGCTCGGCCAAGCCCGGGGGGAGGCCGGGCCCGGGGCGGCGCGGCTCGGCCAGGCCCGGGGTGGCTGGGCTCGGGCAAACCCGGGGTGGCGGGGCTCGGCCATGCCCCGGGGCGGCGGGGCTCGGGCAAACCCGGGGCGGCGAGGGTCGGCCCAAACGGCCTCTGGGACCACTTCAGCAACTTCACACACTCCAGCAACACCCCTGCCCGGGCCATGCCCGACACACCGGGAATGCTCCCCTGACCTTGCCAAATACGGGCTTAGTTTGGGGAAGTGGAGAATTCGGTCCCAGCGGCATTGGCGATGCTGACCGCCACCGCGCTGTGCCTCGGGTACCTGCTTCCCCATGTCTCGCGGCGGCGCAGCATCGACGCCGAGTTGCCTGTGGAAGACCGGTTTTCGACCAGCGCCCGCGTGATCGACCCCCCCACCGAACCGACTCCGGCAGGGCGGTCGTCGACCGCGCTGCTGGCAGGGACCCACGTGCAAAGGACCGCAACCATGCAAAGGCCCGCCACTAGCCGACCAATCACCCCAGCGCGCCCCATCAAGCCGCTCGAGGCCGCCGCGGATTCGCCCGCAAGCCCCCAGCGGGCGAAGTCGGCCCAGCGCGCCCGCCAGCGCCCGGGCCAGCCGGCCGGCCGGTCCGCGCACGAGTCCGCCGCCGCCGCCAAGCCCGTCGGCCCAGCGCCGGATGCCGCCGCCCGGCCGAGCGCGCACCCCGCCTCCCTGGCCGAGTCCCGCGCCCGGGCCGCCCGCCTGCGGGCCTCGCTCTTGATCGGCTTCACGCTGTTGGCGGTGTGCGCTCTGGGCCTGACGATCACGGCCGGGCTGAACCCGTGGGCTGCCGCCGTCTGCGCCGCTTTGGCCGCATCGGTGCTGGTAGCGGGCCGGATCGCCGTAGTAGCAGAACAGCGGGCCGATGCCGCGCGCGCCGTCCCCAGCCCAAAGCTGCGCCCCGCATCGGGCACAGCCGGCGGCGCCGCCAACGTGGACAGCAAAGGCTCGGGCAGCGAAGCCCGGGCGAATGCGGCCGCGGCCGGGGCGCGGGCGGATGCGACTGGGGGCGGGGAGCGCGCAAGGACTGCGGCGCGAGCGGATGCGGCCGGGGCGCGGGCCGGCGCGGCCAGGACCGGGGCGCGGGCAGGCGCGGCCGCAGCCGGAAGCGAAGCCCGGGCGGATGCGGCCGGGGCAACGGCGGACTTGGGGGCCGAGGGTTTGGCGGGCGGTGCTAGCGAGACGCGAGGCCGCCCCGGTTACGAGTCCGGCCCGGCGGACTCCCGCACCCGTCCTGGGCGCCGGCCGGCCATCCCGGGAAGGTCGCGGGCCAGAGGCGCCTTCAAGTTGCCCGAGCCGCTCGAGATCAAGGCCGTCTCGGCTGAGGAATTGACCGCCGCGGGAGCCGGCCGCGAGCCGGTGGCCAGTGCAAACGGCAGGCGCCGGATGTCCCCGGCGCGCCCAAAGCTAGTGCTGGGCGCGACCGAGCAGATTCCCAAAGCGGCAGCTTTGCCCCAAGGCGAGCCCATCTCGGCGGACCAACCGGAGGCGTCCGCCCCAACCCGGCGCCAACCCGGGGACCCGGTCGCGCCCGAGGTTGGGCAAGCGGGCTCCGGGCCGGCGGCGAAGGGCGCCACTTGGACGCCGCGCGGCGTTCCGGCGCCCTCGTACACGCTGATGTCGGGCGCCCCCAGGTGGGAGCCCAAGCCGCTGACCGCGACCGACTTCGCCCAGGCCAGGCGGGCCGCCGCCCAAGCCACCCAGCGAGCCGCCGCCGAGGCGCGCGCCGAAGGCCTCGAGACGGCCGCCACCGGCGAGATCCCCATCCCCGGCCGGGTGATTTTCTCGGACGGAGCGCTGGACCTGGACCGCGCCATCGCCGCCAGGCGCCGCGCCGCCGCCTCAAACTGACGCCGCCCCCGGTCTGCGCCAACCGCGCGCCCAACAGACCCGCCGCCGCCGTCGCGCCAACGGGCCGTCCGGGCCTATCATGAACACCGGCGCGGTCCTTTCGCGCCAGGACCCCCGGCGCCGAAGACCCGCAAATCACCGGCGCCGGGGGGTCAGCCCCACCCTCGTCGTCACCATTGTGACCCGGCCCGAGCCCCCCGCCCCGTCAACACGACGGCAAAACCAGCGACACCAAGATCCGCAAACAAAGCGACCTGGGACAACTGGGGGTTTGGGAATAGGCAGGGCGGTTGGGCGGTTGGGAGGTATTGACGCGCTCGCAGCTGCGGCGCGCGCTGACCAGCGCTGGACGGGTGCGAATCCCGCCCGCCGCCGGCCCGGCGCGCCCCCGCCGCCCCCGTCTGCGGGCGCGTCATCCGCCTCCCTCCCGGCGCGACCCCAGACACCAGCGCCGATCTGCGACCGGTCCGGTGCGCGGCGCGCCCCGGCGGCCGGCGCCGGGGCGGACCCGGCGATGGCGGTGTTTCCGCAGGTGGGGGCGGTGGCGCCAGCGAGACTGGGCGGCGGCCCCCTGGCCCGGGGGGCGCCAACTTTACGGCTAAAGTGCTGGAGCTGGGCAGAATGGTAGACTCGGTGCCCGCACGCGTTGGCGGGCATCCCGTCAAGGGGCTGTAGCGCAATTGGTAGCGCACCTCGGTCGCATCGAGGGGGTTGAGGGTTCGAGTCCCTTCAGCTCCACCAGATGTTGGATGTTCCAACCCTGTCCCCGGACACTTCTAGCGGCAGGGGCACGTCCAAGTCGATGCTCCCGTCTCGCAGACCCAGTGGCTGTTACGGCGCGAGCGCGCCCAGGGGGATGACGTGTAC
>JAITIG010000174.1 GCA_031279575.1 Bifidobacteriaceae bacterium | reverse complement strand
CGGCCCGCCGCCGCCCCCGCCCCCGCCCCCGCCAATCCGCTGGTCGAGCCAGACGACCGCCGCCTGCCGCTGATCCCGCCGCCATGCGCGGTGGCCGTCTTCGGGGCCACCGGCGACTTGGCCCGGCGCAAGATTCTGCCCGCCATCTACGATTTGGCCAACCGCGGGCTGCTGCCCGCCGGGTTCTCCTTGACCGGTGTGGGGCGGCGGGCTTTGAGCCGCGAGGAGTTCATCCGCCAAACCCACACCGCGGTCGCCTCCGGCGCGCGCACGCCGTTCCGCCAGCGGGTCTGGGAGCAGTTGGCGGCCGCCGTCGACTACGTTTCGGGCGATGTCGCCGCGCCGGACACCTACGCCCGGTTGCGCGGGCGCCTCGAGGCCTCGGACCAGGAGCGCGGCACGGGCGGGCGCCGGGTGTTCTACCTGTCGATGCCGCCGGCCACCTTTGAGGAGATTTGCCAGCAGTTGGCGGCCTCCGGTTTGGCGCCGCCGCGGGGCGGGGCCAAGGTGGTGGTGGAAAAGCCCTTCGGGCGGGACCTGGCCAGCGCGCAGGCCCTGGACCGGGCGCTGGCGGCCGTCTTCGCCCCCGAGGCGGTCTTCCGGATTGACCACTACCTGGGCAAAGAAACCGTCCGCGGCATGTTGGCGATGCGTTTCGCCAATCAGGTGTTCGAGCCGCTGTGGTGCGCCCAATTTGTCGACCACGTGCAAATAACCATGGCCGAGGCGCTGGGAGTGGGCTCCCGCGCGGGCTACTACGACGGCATCGGCGCGACCCGGGACGTGATCCAAAACCACCTGCTGCAACTGCTGGCGCTGACGGCCATGGACCCGCCCGCCAGCCTGGCCCCGGCCGATTTGCGCGCCGCCAAACTAGCCGCGCTTCAGGCCACCCGGCTGGCCGGGCCGGCCTGGGCCAGCGCCGCCCGGGGGCAGTACGCGGCGGGCTGGCAGGGCAACGTGCCGGCCGTCGGCTACCTCGACGAGCCCGGCATCGCGGCCGGCTCGACCACCGACACCTACGGCGCCCTCAAGCTCGAGGTGGCGAGCGAACGGTGGCGCGGCACGCCGTTCTACCTGCGCGCCGGCAAACGCCTGGGCCGGCGCACCACCGAGATCGCGCTGGTGTTCAAACGCCCGGCGCACCCCCCGGCGCTCTTCCCGGCCCGCGCCAGCGGGCCCAACGCGCTGGTGGTCAGGGTGCAGCCGGACCAGGGGGTAACCCTCAAAGTGGCCGCCAAAGTGCCCCAGACCAGCATGGAGGTGCGGGACGTGACCATGGACTTCGCCTACGGGCACGCCTTCACCGAAGCCCTGCCGGACGCCTATGAGCGGCTCATCCTGGATGTCATGCTGGGGGCGGACCCGCTGTTCCCCAGCGCGGCGGAGGTGGACGCCTCGTGGCGGGTGATCGACCCGGTGGAGGCGCACTGGGCCGCCTTGGGCACGCCGCCCGAGCCGTACGCGGCCGGGACTTGGGGCCCGCCGGGCGCCGCGGCCCTGCTGGCGCGCGACGGCCGGGAATGGAGGCGGCCGTGATCATCCCGCTGTACGCCACCTCGACGGCCCAGGTCGCCACCAAACTGGTCGAGCTGCGCGAGGACGGCGGCGTGGCCGCGCTCGGCCGGGTGCTGACTTTGGTGGTGCAATGCGACGCCGGGTCCATCGAAACCTCCATCCAGGCCGCCAACCTGGCCTCGATGGAGCACCCGTGCCGGGTGGTGGTGCTGACCGCGGAGGACCTGGGCGGCCCGGCCTCGATGGACGCGCAGATCAGGGTCGGCTCGGACGCCGGCGCCTCGGAGGTGATTGTGCTGCGGCTGCGCGGCCAGCCCGGGGCCCACTTGGACGCGGTGGTCACGCCGCTGCTGCTGGCGGACGCCCCGGTGGTGGTCTGGTGGCCGGGCGCCCGGCCCACCACCCCGGCCCTGGACCCGCTGGGAAGGTTGGCTTCGCGGCGCATCACCGACGCCACGGCCGCCCCCCGGCGGGGCGCCTCCCAGGAGTTGCGCCGCGCCGGCCTCGAACTGCTGACCAGCGGCTACGCGCCGGGCGACACCGATTTGGCGTGGACCCGGCTGACCCCTTGGCGGGCCCAGCTGGCGGCCGCTTTGGAGATCCCGCCGCGCCAGGCGGTGACCTCCGCCACCGTCACCGGGCCGCCTTACGCCGGCCCGGATTTGATGGCGGCGTGGCTGGCCTGGCGGTTGGGCGTGCCGGTGCGCCGCGAGTTGATCGACGGCGACTTTTTGACGGCGGTGGAGCTGAACTTGTCCGGCGGGCGGCACATTCTGCTGGACAAGGAGTTGGATGAGGCCCAGGCCCGGTTGCGCATCACCGGCCAGGTCGACCGCGTGGTGGCGTTGGACCGGCGCTCGCGGGCGGAGGCCCTGGGCGAGGAGATGCGCCGCCTGGAGCCGGATTTGGCCTACGGCCGCCTGGTGCGCGAGGGCCTGCCGGCCTTCATCGCGGCCGGCGGTTTGGATGCGGCGGGGGCGGGCGCGTGAGCACGGTGGTGGTCTTGCCGGACGCGGCGGCGGTGGCCGAGGCGGCGGCGCAGCGCTTGGTTGGCTTCTTGCTGGAGGCGCAGTCCGCCCGCTCGCCGGTGCATTTGGCGCTGACCGGCGGCGCCTTGGGCACGGCCTTGCTGGCCCAGGCGCGGCGCAATCCGCTGCTGGGCGCGGTGTCTTGGCCGGACGTGCATTTTTGGTGGGGCGACGAGCGTTTTGTCGAGCCCGGCGGCGAGGCCCGCAACGAGGTCCAGGCCCGCCGCGCCCTGCTAGACCACCTGCCCCAGCCCCCCGGCGGCGCCCATCCGATGCCGGCCGCCGGGACCGGTTTGACGCTCGATGCCGCCGCCGCCAGCTACGCCGCCGAGTTGCGCCGCCACCAGGTCCGCTTCGACCTGGTCCTGCTGGGCGTCGGCCCAGACGGCCACGTCGCCTCCCTCTTCCCCGGCGTTGAGACGCCGGCCGGCGCCGGCGCGGGATCGGCGGCCGGAGCCGGTTCTGGGACGGCGGCCGGGACGGCGGCCGGGGCCGGCGCGGGGTCGGCCGTCCGAGCCGGTTCTGGGACGGCGGCCGGGGCCGGCGCGGGGTCGGCGGCTGGGGCCGGTTCTGGGACGGCGGCTGGAGATGGGGCTGGGGCTGGAGATGGGGCTGGGGGGACGGCATCGGGCATCTATGGGGTGGTGGCGGTGCGCGATGCGCCCAAGCCGCCGCCGCGGCGCCTCTCGTTGACGCTGGGCGCCATCAACGCCGCCCGGGAGGTCTGGTTGGTGGCGGCGGGCCCATCCAAGCGGGCGGCCGTGGCCCGGGCTCTCGCGCCGGGCGGCGCCTCCCCGCTCCCAGCCGGCCTGGTGGCCGGCCGCCAGCGCACCGTGTGGCTGATAGACCTAGCCGCCGCCGGCGTTTGAGTGATCGCCTCCTCAAGAAGGCGCGCAGGGTCAATACTGGATGCGACGGTCATCGCGGTCATTCCTTTCGAGTCGGATGTGAGAGTTCTCTCGAAGGACGACCCGGTGGCCGTCACCGCGCTCAGCGG
>JAITIG010000163.1 GCA_031279575.1 Bifidobacteriaceae bacterium | reverse complement strand
GGCGGGTCAGCGGGGCGGGTCAGCGGGCGGCGGGTCAGCGGGCGGCAGGTCAGCGGGCGGCGGGTCAGCGGGCGGCGGCCTGGGGCCAGGCCTGGTAACGGGAGCCTTCCGAGCGGAAGGGGCGGGCCAGCAGTTCCCGGCCCATGTCCACCACCGGGACGCCCTCGTGCAGCACTGCCACCACGCCATCGGTGATCGGCACGTCGACCACTTGGGCGCGCGCTATGGCCTGCGCGGCCAGGCAGGACTGGACCGCCTCGGCGGTCCCGCCGACTGCTGCCACAGCCGCCTCGACCGTGGCGCCCCGGCCCAATTGCTGGCCTACCCGGTGGTTGCGCGAGAGCGGCGAGAGGCAGGTGGCGGCCAGGTCGGCGATCCCGGCCATGCCCGCGAATGTCTCCAGGTCGGCGCCCAGCGCCAAGCCCAGGCGGGTCATCTCCGCCAGCCCCCGGGTCATCAGGGTCGCGGCCGTGTTCAGACCGAATCCCATCGCCTGAGCCGCGCCCACCGCCAGCGCCACGATGTTTTTCAACGCCCCCGCGATCTCGACCCCGACCAGGTCCGGATTGGTGTAGGGCCGGAAGTAGGCCGTCGCCATCGCGCTGGCCAATTCCCTGGCCACGGCCTCGTCCTGGCATGCCACGACGGTGGCGCTGGGCTGGCGCTGGATCAGCTCCAAGGCCAGGTTGGGACCCGACACGGCGGCGATGCGCTGGGGGGCGAGGTCGGCGGCATCGGACAAGACCTGCGACATGCGCCGGCCGCTGGCCACCTCGATCCCTTTGATGAGGGAGGCGACCACGGCGCCAGGCGGAATCAAGGCGGCCAAATCAGCCACCACCGGGCCCGCGGCCTGGGCTGAAACCGCCACCGCCACGAAGTCGGCCCCCGCCAAGGCGCGGGCGGGATCGACGCAGCCCTCCATCGGCGGCAGGCTGTGGCCGGGGTAGTTGCGCGGATTGGCGCCTGAGGTGATGGCGTGGGCCAGGGCGGCGTCGCGGGTCAGAATCCGCACCGCCGCCCCGGCGTCAGCGCAGATCTGGGCCAAGGCCGTCCCCCAGGCCCCACCCCCGATGACGGCGACCCGTGCCATCTAGGCCCCGCCCCGGGCGGCGAACTGGTTGTAGGGCTCACCTGGCGGTGTCTCGCCGCGCAACTCCCCCACCATTGCGGTCAGAGCCGTCATCAGGCGCTCGGTGCCGGCGCGGGCGGCGGCGGCGCGGTCCTCCCAGGCGGCCAGATCGCTCAAGTCGATCGGCGGCCCAATTTGCAGCGCCACCTTGGTCGGCGGGAAGACGTGGAGGCGTTTGGTGCGGTAGGGCAGGATGCGCTGGGCGCCCCACTGCGCCAGCGGGACCAGGGGGCAGCCGGTGTCCAACGCCAGGCGGACCGCGCCCGGGCGCCCGGCCATCGGCCAGAGGTTCGGGTCGCGCGTCACGGTGCCCTCCGGGTAGACCAGCACCAGGCCACCGGCCCGGATCACCGCCGCCCCGCCGGCCAGCGCCTTGGCCGCCTGCGCCGTCCCCCGGTGGACCGGGATCATGCCCATGCCGCGCATGGCCGCGCCCACCACCGGCGCCCGGAAAAGCGACTCTTTGGCCAGGACTTGCGGCGGCCGCGCCCACCAGGCCAGCAGTTTGATCACGGCCAGGAAGTCAAGGTTCGACAGGTGGTTGGCCGCCACCACATAGCCGCCGCTGGCCGGCAGGTTCTCCCGGCCGCGCCAGGTCTTGCGCGTCAGCAGCGTGGCGATGGGGGCCAAGATGGCGACGACCACCTTGTAGGTGAACGGGACCGGTGGTTTTCGCACCCGGCCATGTTAGCCGCTCCCCCGCCAGCTAAACCTCACGGCCGGCGGATGCGGGCGCCCAGGGCCTCCAGTTTGTCGGTGAAACGCTCGTAGCCCCGGTCGATCAGGTCGATGCCGGTGACCGAGCTCTTGCCCCGCGCCGCCAGGGCCGCGATCAGGTGCGAGAACCCGCCCCTGAGGTCGGGGACGGTGATGTCGGCCGCGCGCAGCGGCGTCGGCCCGGAGATGACCGCCGAGTGCTCATAGTTCATCTGGCCACACCGGCAGCGCTGACCGCCCAGGCACTCCCGGTAAAGCTGGATCTGAGCGCCCATCCGGCGCAAGGCCCCGGTGAACCCAAACCGCTTCTCGTAGACCGTCTCATGGACAATCGACAGGCCTGTGGCCTGCGTCAACGCCACCACAAAGGGCTGCTGCCAGTCCGTCATGAAGCCAGGGTGGACGCCGGTCTCAACCGCGATGGACCGCAGTTGCCCGCCGGGGTGCCAACACCGGATGCCGTCGTCGGTGACGTCGAAGGCGCCGCCAACTTTCCGGAAGTAGTTGAGGTAGGTCGTCATATCCAATTGGCGGGCGCCCAGCACGGTGATCTCGCCGCCGGTGGCGAGCGCCGCGCCGGCCCAGGAGGCCGCCTCGATCCGATCCGGCAGGGCGTGGTGGTGGTAGCCGCGCAGGGATTCGACCCCCTCGATGCGGTAAGTGCGGTCGGTTTCGAGCGAGATGATCGCCCCCATCTGCTGCAGCACGGCCACCAGGTCAAGGATCTCCGGCTCGACCGCCGCGCCGCGCACTTCGGTGACGCCTTCCGCCAGGACCGCCGTCAGCAGCAGTTGCTCGGTCGCCCC
>JAITIG010000139.1 GCA_031279575.1 Bifidobacteriaceae bacterium | reverse complement strand
GGCGCCCAGCGCCGGGCCGATCGGCGGCGCCGGATTCGCCTGGCCCGCCTGGATCTGCAACTTGATCAGCGCGGACACCTTCTTCTTAGGAGGCATCTTGGGTCCTTTTCCTCTTCGTTTTTCCGTATTCTTCCGCCCGATGCCGTCTGGCCGCGACCAGCGGCGGCGCGCCTTCCAGCCGCCTGCGAACGGTCATCAAGCCTACTGCTGACTCGCCACCTGGCTGAAGCTGAGCTCGACGGAGGTCTCGCCGCCGAAGATCGACACCAGCACTTTGAGCTTGCCGGTCTTCGAGTTGACCTCGGAGATGGTGGCCGCCAAGGTCTCAAACGGGCCGTCGGTGATGGTGACGTTTTGGCCCACCGCGAAATCGGCCGCGCCGGCGCCGGCCGCCCGGCGGCCGGCCGCGCCGCCCCCGGCGCCCGCCTCTTCGGCCGGCGAGGCGAACTTGGGCGCGAGCATGCTGACAACCTCGTCGATGGTCAACGGGATCGGCTGGTGGGTGTGCCCCACAAAACCGGTCACGCCGGGCGTGTGGCGCACCGCGCCCCACGACTCGTCGTTGAGCTCCATCCGCACCAGCACATAGCCCGGCACCCGCACCCTTTTGACCAGCTTGGGCACCGAGTTCTTGATCTCGGTGACCTCTTCCATGGGCACCCGGACCTCGAACACCGCCTCTTCTTGGTGCAAGGACGCGATCCGGGTCTCAAGGTTGTGCTTGACCCGGTTCTCCTGGCCGGCGTAGGAGTGCACCACGTACCAGTCGCCCGGCTGGGCGGCCAGTTCGCGCCGAAACTCGTCCAACTGCTCCGACACTGTCGGCTCCGCCGGCTTCGGCTCCTCGCCCGCCTCGGCGGCTGCCGCTTCCGGCTCCCCGCCCGCAACCGGCTCCGGCTCCTCGGCGGCCGCCGGTTCCGGTTCCCCGCCCGCCTCGGCCGCCGGCGGCTCAACCGCCTCGCCCGCCGCGGCCGGTGCCGGCTCCGCCACTTCGGCCGCCTCGGCCGCTGCCGGCTCCGGTTGCTCGGCCACTGCCGGTTCCCCGCCCGCCTCGGCCGCTGCCGGCTCGGCGGGCGCCGCGGCCCCGGCCTCGACGACGGCCTGGTTATCAGCCACTTCTGCTATTCCTCTTCCCTGCGAATCCATATCACTTCAGCCGCCTGGCATCCCGTCCCGCGTCAGCCGAACAGAGCCATCACGCCCTCGCTGACCAACCAATCGACGCCAAAGATGAACGCCATCACAATCAGCACAAACACCACCACCACTTTGGAATAGGTCCAAAGCTCCTGGCGCGTTGGCCGGACCACTTGCCTCAACTCGGCCACAACCTGGCGCACAAAGCGAATCAGACGGCCGATGGGGCCGAGTTGGCGCTTGGTGGCTTTCTTCGCCTGTGCCATGATTCTCCTTCGCATGGTGTGGTGCTGACAACGGTACCCGAGGGACCAACCTGGGCGGCAGGGCAGGCGGGACTCGAACCCACAACCGCCGGTTTTGGAGACCGGTGCGCTACCAATTGCGCCACTGCCCTAGGCTGGAACGCCAGCCGCCCAGTGTATGCGATGAAGGCCCCTTGAGGCCAACCCGCCCCCGGCGCACCCCCGCGAACCCCCGCCAGGCCATCGCCCCACCAGCCCAAACCGCGCCCGGCGCCGCCGCGGGCGGGGCCGGGCGCGTGGAATGATTGGAGTTGTGAGCGAACCAAAAAGCCGCGTCTCCCGGCGCATCGCGGCGATCGAGCCCTCCGCCACCCTGGCGGTGGACGCCAAAGCCAAAGCCCTCAAAGCCGAGGGCCACCCGGTGATCGGATTCGGGGCCGGCGAACCGGATTTCCCCACCGCCGGCTACATTGTCGAGGCCGCCGTCCAAGCCGCCCGCGACCCCGCCAACCACCGCTACACCCCGGCGGCGGGACTGCCGGAGCTGCGGCGCGGCATCGTCCAAAAAACTATGCGGGACTCCGGCTACCAGGTCGAATGGAACCAAGTCCTGGTCACCAACGGCGGCAAGCAGGCCGTCTACCAGGCCTTCGCCACCCTGCTCGACCCAGGCGACGAGGCCCTGCTGCCCGCCCCCTACTGGACCACCTACCCGGAGGCGGTCAAACTGGCCGGCGGCGTCCCGGTGGCGGTCTTGGCCGGCCCCGAAGCCGAGTACAAGGTCACCGTGGAGCAGTTGGACCGGGCCAAAACCGAGCGCACCAAACTGCTGGTGTTCGTCTCCCCGTCCAACCCGACCGGCGCCGTCTACACCCCGCAGGAGACCGCCGCGATTGGCCGCTGGGCCTTTGACAACGGCATTTGGGTGGTCACAGACGAGATCTACGAGCACCTGGTTTACGACGGCCAGCAGTTCACCTCCATCGCCGTGGCCGTCCCCGAGTTGGCCAACCAGTGCGTGGTGCTCAACGGCGTGGCCAAGACCTACGCCATGACCGGCTGGCGGGTGGGCTGGATGATAGGCCCGCTGGACGTGGTCAAAGCCGCCACCAACCTGCAATCGCATCTGACCTCGAACGTCGCCAACGTGTCGCAGCGGGCGGCGCTGGCGGCGGTGGCCGGCCCGCTCGATGTGGCCTTCGAGATGCGCCAGGCGTTCAGCCGCCGCCGCCTGACCATGGTGGAAATGCTGCGCCAGATCAACGGAATTTACTGTCCGATGCCGCGCGGCGCGTTCTACGCCTACCCTTCCGTCCAGGGGGTGCTGGGCAAGACCATCCGGGGCGCCCGGCCGATGACGTCATCCCAGTTGGCTTCGCTGATTTTGGATGAGGCGCAGGTGGCGGTGGTGCCGGGCGAGGCCTTCGGCCCGTCTGGTTTTCTGCGCTTGTCCTGCGCTTTGGGCGACGACGACCTGGTCGAAGGCGTGGGCCGCATCCAGGCGCTGCTGGCCGAGGCGCGCTAGGGCGGTGCCGCCCGCGCCTGCTTTGGGTCCCCCGGCCCCGCCTGGCAGTTCAGCGAAATGCGGTTGCGCCGGGGGCCGGCCCGGGTTGGGCGGGCGCCGGACGGGTTTGGAATGGGCTTGGCGGGGCCGGCCGGCCGGCCCCTTGCGTCCAGGATGTGAGACGGTTGGCTCTGGCCTTGCTATTCTCGAACCCAGCAGTTCTACTTATATAGCCGCTCCATTGGATAGCGGTGAGGCCGGCCACCTGCCGACACCGCAGGTTTGGCGGCCTACCACTCGGGATTGGGGTATCCCGAGGGGCCGGGAGGTACCACGGGGGAGGCGCCTCCCGGCCCACTTTTTGTTTCAGCCAAACACCTCGGCGGCCCCAGCCCACCGGCGGCGGCCTGGGCCTGGCCAACTGGTTTCAAGGCGGCGGCGGCCGCTCCGGCGGGCGGAGGCAGGCTGTGCGTGACCTTGCCGCCTTGCCAAAAGCCCATCTGCATTTGCACTTCACCGGGTCTATGCGGCTGGCGACTGTGACCGCCTTGGCGGCCCGGCGGGGCATCCGCCTGCCGCGCGGGCTGACCGAGCACCGGGCTGTCGCCCTGAGCGCCGACCAGCGCGGCTGGTTCCGCTTCCAACGGCTCTACGACGCCGCGCGCAGCGTTCTGACCAGCGAAGACGCGCTGCGCCGGGTGGTGCGGGAAGCCGCCCAGGACGACGCCGCCGAGGGCTCCGGCCGGTTGGAGCTGCAGATCGACCCGACCACCTACGGGCCGCATGTCGGCGGCATCACCCCGGCGTTGGAGATTGTGCTGGACGAGGCGGCCGCCGCCAGCGCCGCCAGCGGGGTCGAAGTCGGCATTGTGGTGGCGGCCTCGCGCTTGCGCCACCCGCTGGAGGCCCGGACGCTGGCGCGGCTGGCCGCCCGCCACGCCGGCCAGGGACCCGGCCAAGTGGTCGGCTTCGGCTTGTCCAACGACGAGCGCCGCGGCGAGACGGCCGAGTTCGCCCCGGCCTTTCGGATCGCGCGGGCGGCCGGGCTGGCCAGCCTGCCGCACGGCGGGGAACTGCTCGGGGCCCAGCACGCCGCCGAGGTGGCGCGGCTGCTGCGCCCGGACCGGATTGGGCACGGGGTGCGCGCGGCGGAGGACCCGGCGGTGCTGGCGCGGCTGGTCGACTCGGGGGTCGCCTTCGAGCTGTGCCCGCTGTCCAATGTGGCCCTGGGGGTCTACCCGGACGCCGCCGCGGTCCCGGTGCGGGCGATCGCGCGGGCCGGGGCCCAGATCGCGCTGGCTGCGGACGACCCGCTGATCTTCGGCTCGCGGTTGGTGGACCAGTACCGCGCGCTGCGCCAGGTCCACGGCTTCACCGACCCCGAGTTGGCTGGCCTGGCCCGGGCCTCGGTCTTGGCCTCGCGGGCCTCGGCCGCCTCAAAGCGGCGCCTGGAGCGCGGCATCGACCAGTGGCTGGCCGCCCCCGCGCCCGGCCCCTGAGCCCGCTGCGCCGCCGGCCTGGCCAGTCGGCCAAGCGGCCCGCGCCGGGGGAGCGGGCTTGAACCGGCTGCGCCGCCCGTCCCGGCCCAGGGGCAGCTATCGCGCGGCTGGCCGCGCCGGCTGGCGCCTGCGCTTCAGTCCACCAGCACGGGCTCGCGGGTCAGCTCGACCCCGAAGCGGCCGCGCACCCGCTGCGCAATCCAGGCTTCCAGCGCCAGCACCTCGGCCGCGGTCGCGCCGCCGCGGTTGGTCAGCGCCAGCACATGCTTGGACGATGTCGCCGCCCGCGCCGCCGGGGTCAAGGCGAAGCCGCGCTCCACCCCGGCCTGCGTCATCAGCCAGGCCGCCGAGGTCTTGACCCATCCGGGCGCTGCGCCCTCAGCGGGGAAGCGGGGGGCCTCGGGCGGCAAGGCCGCCGCCACCTCGGGCGGCACAACTGGGTTGGTGAAATAGGAACCCGCCGACCAAGTGTCGTGGTCTGCCGCGTCCAGCACCATGCCCTTGCGGCGGCGGATGCCCAAGACCGCTTGGCGCACGGCCCAGCCCGGGGCCCACGCCCCCAGCGGCACGCCCAAGACCTCAGCCAGTTGGGCGTAGCGCACTTCAACGCCGGCGCAGTCGGCAGCGGCGACCTGCGGGCGGGGCTGGCTTGGCGAGGCGGCAGCGGCGGCCGGCGGGCGGGGCTGGCTGGCGGAGACGGCATCGGCGAGCGGCGGGCGGGGCTGGCTTGGGGAGACGGCATCGGCGGCCCGCGGGCGGGGCTGGCTGGCGGAGACGGCATCGGCGGGCTGCGGGCGGGGCTGGCTTGGGGAGACGGCATCGGCGCTAAGCCGGGGCTGGGTGGCGGGCTGCGGCTGGGCTGGCGGGGACGCGGCCTTCGACCGGTCCGCATCGGGCGCCTCCGGGCAGCGCGAACTTGGCCCCGGGCCGGTGGGAGGGACGCTGGCGGGAACCTCGCCCGCGCCCGCCGGCAGGGCGAACACCACGTCCAGCACTACCCAGCGGGGTGTGATCCCACCGTAGGCCGCGACCGAGCGCTTCAACGCCGAGTCGCGGTAGCCGAAGGCCAAGTCGTCCGCCCGCAACTCCACCACCTGGCCCGACGCCCGGTCATAGGCCCTGACCAACTCGACCACATCGCTGGCGGCGGCGCCGTAGGCGCCGACATTTTGGACCGGCAGCGCCCCGACCGACCCGGGAATCCCCGAAAGCGGCGCCAACGCCGCCCAACCCCGCTCCAACGTCCAGGCGACCAAGGCGTCCCAGGCCGCGCCCGCCTGGGCCCTCACCCGCGCCAGCGGGCCTTGGAGATCGGCCGCGACTCCTGAACGGCGGTCGCGGACCACCACCAAATCGCCTAGCTGCTCGCCCGCCACCAGGTTTGACCCGCCGCCGAGCACCAGCAAACGGCGGCCGGCGGCATCCGCCTGCGCCACAGCCTGGATCAGTTGCCCTTCTGTGAGGCAATCAACCAGGCGGCCAGGCCGGCCCCCCACCCGCAAGGTGGTCAGTTGGGACAGCGGCGGCGGAGCCGGCGGCTGGCCAGCCCCAGCCGCGCCCGCCGCCTGCCTGGGCGGCTCCCAGGCCGAGGCCAGCCCTAGCCGCGCTTTTTCCCCCACGCCCTCCAGATTAGCTTCCCGCCCGCCGGCGGGTCGCTCCCCGGTTTCTAAACGGAAGTGCAACACCTCGGTAGGTTGTGGTTGTTCACATCACGGCCTGAGAGGGGTTGCGCTTCCTTGGCACGACATTGCAAGCGCTTGAGCCTGGAGATGAGGATCCGGATCGAGAAGTACCATGACCAAGGCCGGTCGGCGCGGTGGATTGCCGGGGAGTTGGGCCGCAGTCCGGCTACCGTCAGCCGGGAGCTGCGGCGGTTGGCGGCGGATTCGGCGGACAAGGGCCCCGGCAAGCTCGCGCGAAACCGCGGGAAACCTCGAGCGGCCGCAGCGGATCTGGATCCAGATGACCGGATCGACGCCAAGACTGCGCCAAAATGACGGGGCAGATCGGCGGATCGGGAATTAACCACCCGGCGCGAGGCGGACTCGGGCTTGGGCTTTGCCGAGCACGCGGGCGCCGGCCAGGGTGACCGCCAGGTTGACGGTGGCGACGCCCTCGGCCACGGCGGCGACCTGGCCGGAGACCACCAGGCGCGCCCCGCCCGCCTCCGGCACCGGGACCGGGCGGGCGAACCGCACCGAGTAGTCCAGCACGGCGCCCGGGTCGCCCGCCCAGTCCGCCAGCGCCGCGCCAGCGCGGCCCATAGTCGCCATGCCGTGGGCGATGACGCCTGGCAGGCCAGCTGCGCGGGCGGCGGAATCCGACCAGTGGATCGGGTTGAAGTCGCCGGAGGCGCCCGCGTATCGCACTAAGTCAGCCCGCGTCAGCAAGATCTCAATCGGCCCGATCCCCGCCCCCTCGCCAGCGCCAGGGCCAGCGCCGATGGACGATGCCGCCCCCGGCGCGACCGGACCACCACCCGCACCGGCCGCCTCCCCACCACCCGCACCGGCCGCCCCCGGCGCGACCGGACCACCACCCGCGTCGGCCGCATCCTCGCGGCCTTGCGCAGTCGCCGCAGGGCCAGCGCCCTCGGCGGGCGGCGGCTCGGTTGGCCGGGCGACCGCATCCTCGCGGCCTTCCGGGATTGACCCGGCGGGACGGAGTTGGCCAGTCGGAGAGCCAGCGCGGGCGGGGAGCGGTTTGGCGGCCAGACCGGGCGCGGGCGGTTTGGCGGCCGAGCCGGTTGGGGGCGGCGGGGCGGGCGCGGGCGGGTTGCCGGCCGAACTGTCGGGGGGCCGCAGGGCGGGCGGGTTGCCGGCCGAGCCGTCCGGGGGCGGCGGGACGGGCGGGTTGCCGGGCGAGCCGTCCGGGGGCGGCGGGACGGGCGGGGGGGCAAAGCTCACTCGGATTCCTCTCTGACCGCGAGAGTGGAGGTGACGCGGGCAACTGGCCGGTGGACGGCATCGTGCAACTCCACTTGCGTGGTCACCAACGCCAGGCCGGCCCGGCGTTGCACCGAAACCACCCGCAGCGCGGCGCTGAGCAGGTCGCCGGCCACTATGGGGCGGTCCAACTGGACCGACTCGGCGGCGTGGACCAGGCGGGAGAAGTCGATCCCGGCGGACGGGTCGGCAATGTAGGCGGCCTCGGCGCGCTGGGCCACCACCGCGGCGAAGGTGGGGGCGGCCACAATGTCGGGGTAGCCCATGGCGCGCGCCGCCTCGGGGTCAAAGCAGGCCGGGTGCGCGGCGCCGACCGCGGCGGCGAATTCGCGCAGCTTCTCGCGGCCGACTTGGTAGGGCTCGGCGGGCGGGTAGACGCGGCCGGCCAAGGCCGGATCGACCGGCACCGCTGGTCAGCGGGTCTCGCGGTGCTCGGTGTGGTGGCGGCAGCGGGGGCAGAACTTGGACAGTGTCAGGCGGTCCGGGGTGTTGCGGCGGTTCTTCTTGGTGATGTAGTTGCGCTCTTTGCACACCGTGCAGGCGAGGGTGATCTTGGGGCGGACGTCAGCCGTCTTGGTGGCCATGGCGTTTCCTTCTTCCGTACTTGGGTCTATCCCGTCAACACGCCGGGCGGGCGGCCGTATTCCGTTGCCCCGCGGCGAGTGGTGCCGCAGGGAGTTTACCAAGCGCAGCGGGCGCCCGATGGCGCCGTCTGCGCCGCTGGTCTGCCGGCCACCGCCAGCCGCGGGGCCGGTGGCGGCTGAAATCCCAAGGCCGCTCCTTGCCGTGTGGCCCGCCTGCGGGCCGCGCCGCCGGGCCGCGGCGGGGTTGGGGCGGGTTCGGGCGCCCGGATCGGACCATGGCGGGGGTTTTGGCCGCGATGGTCCGATTTGTTGGGGGCGCCGGGCCGGCGCGTGGGTGTTTGCGCGGGTCGGCGGGGGGGGCGCGGCGGCGCGGGGCGGGTTCGGGCGCCCGGATCGGACCATGGCGGGGTTTTTGGCCGCGAT
>JAITIG010000123.1 GCA_031279575.1 Bifidobacteriaceae bacterium | reverse complement strand
CGAAATTCTAAAGTTTGCCGACCGAGAATCTAAAGTTCCCGCGCCGAAAATCTAAAACAGCAGCTACAATCGGGGCTGTGGCCACGTCTTTTCCGTTGACGCCGCGCCGCGTCACGCCGCTTGTCGCCTCCGCGCTGGAGCGCTACCCGGCGGTCCTGTTGGAAGGCCCCAGGACCGTAGGAAAGTCCACCCTGCTCAGTTTGGTCGCGGACGGGCGCTCCGGCCGGTTGCTCAACCTCGACGCCGCCGCCGTGCGCCAAGCGGTGCGGGCCGACCCGGACGGGGCCCTTGACGGCGGCGGCCTGGTGTGCGTGGACGAATACTCGCAAGTCCCAGCGGTCCTCCAATCGATCAAGGCGATCATCGGGCAGGCCGGCTGGGCCGGCAACTTCCTCCTGGCCGGGTCTACCCGCCACGCGGCGCTGCCCGCCGGGGCGCAAGCCCTGACCGGGCGCTTGCGGCGGATCGCGGTCGAGCCTTTGGCGCAAAGCGAGATCGACCGCTCCGCGCCGGACACGGTGGCCGCCCTGTTCAGCGACCCGGCGCGGGTTGTCGACAGCTACCGGGCGCCAAACGGGGCCGGCAAACCGGAGTACATCTCCCGGGCGCTGCGCGGCGGCCTGCCTTTGGCTTTGGCGGCGCCAACCGGCGAGGACCGCCAAGACTGGTTCGAGGGCTACATCGCCCTGACTTTGGACCGGGACGCCCGCCAGCTGGCCCGCATCCGGCACTCGTGGGCCTTGCCGGAGATCCTCAACCGCCTGGCGGCGCGCAACGCCCAGGTCCTGTCGGTCGCGGCGATCAGCTCCCAGATTGGCCTGAGCCAGCCGACCACCCGGGAGTACATCAGTTTGCTGGAAGGCGCGTTCCTGGTCCGCACGCTGCCAGCTTGGCGGCCCGTCCACACGGCCCGCTCCCAGTTGCGGCCCAAGGTCCTGCTGGTGGACTCCGGTGTGGCGGGCCATTTGGCCGGGCTGACCCAGGAGAGGTTGGAGCGGGTGGACGCAGGCGCCGCGACCGAGTTGGGCCACCTGTTGGAGGCCTTCGCTGTCAACGAGTTGGTCAAGGAGGCCAGTTGGACCAGGGGCGTCAGCCTGGCCGGCTATTGGCGCACCTACGAGGGCGCCGAGGTCGACGCGATCATGACCGACCGCGCCAAACGGGTGGTGGCGTTCAAGGTCAAAGCCGCGCGGACGGCATCGTCCAAAGACTTCGCCGGGCTGGCGGCGCTGCGCGACGCCCTGGGGGACGCCTTCGTCGCTGGAGTCCTGCTAACCACCGGGCCGATCGCGTACACCCAAGCCGACCGCCTGCACGTCCTTCCCCTAGACGCCCTGTGGCGCCCCCCGGCGGGTTGACGGCGGCGGCTCGGCGGGCGAGTGGGCCGGGCACGGGCCTGGGTGGGGCCGAGATCGGCGCCGCGACCCCGGCCAAGCACCCGCCACGGCCGCCGCTGCCCGATGCCGCCCACCCGGCTGGGGGGGGGACGGCATCGGGCAAGGGGGAGGCGCGGCCGGCCAGGCGGGCGCCGCCCCCAACAACCGGGCTAGGCCTGGGCGGCCGCCAGGCGCTCGCGCAGGGCGGCCAACTGGCCGGTCAACTCGGCCGGGAGGCGCTCGCCGAACTGGGCGAAGTACTCCTCGGTCAAATCCGCCTCCGCCAGCCAGGCCGCCGGGTCGATCGCGAAGAGCTGCTCCAGCGTGCCCGCCGGCAGGTCCAAGCCGTCGACGTCGAACTCGCCTTGCAGCGGGATCTGGCCGATCGGGGTGCGCTCGGCCCCGGCCTCGCCCAGGACGCGGGCCACCGCCCAGGCCAGCACCCGCGAGTTCTCGCCGAAGCCGGGCCAGAGGAACTTGCCGGCGGCGTCCTTGCGGAACCAGTTGACCTGGAAGATGCGCGGCGCCTTGTCGCCCAGCAGCTTCCCCATGCGCAGCCAGTGAGCCCAATAATCGCCCATGTTGTAGCCGCAGAACGGCAGCATCGCGAACGGGTCGCGGCGCAGCGCCCCAACCGCGCCTTCGGCCGCCGCGGTCTGCTCGGAGGACACGGTCGCCCCGATGAACACGCCGTGCTCCCAGTTGAGCGACTCGTTGACAACCGGCACGTTGGTGGCGCGCCGCCCGCCGAACAAGATGATGTCGACCGGCACGCCCTTCGGGTCGTTGAACTCCGGCGCGATGATGGGGCATTGCGCGGCCGGCGCGGTGAAACGCGAGTTCGGATGCGAGGATGGCGCCTCGGAGGCGGGCGTCCAATCGTTGCCGCGCCAGTCGATCAGGTGGGCGGGCGGCTCATCGGTCATGCCCTCCCACCAGACGTCGCCATCGTCGGTCAAAGCGACGTTGGTGAAGATGCTGTTCTCCGTCATCGACAACATGGCGTTGAGGTTGGTCTTGAGCGACGTGCCGGGCGCCACGCCGAAGAACCCGGACTCCGGGTTGATGGCGTAGAGCCGGCCGTCCGGGCCGGGGCGCATCCAGGCGATGTCGTCGCCCACGGTCTCGACTTTCCAGCCGGGGATGGTGGGGACCAGCATGGCCAGGTTGGTCTTGCCGCAGGCGGACGGGAAGGCCGCCGTCACCACGGAGGTCTTGCCTTCGGGGCTGGTCAGCTTGAGGATCAGCATGTGCTCCGCCATCCAGGACTCGTCGCGGGCCATGACCGAGGCGATGCGCAGCGCGTAGCACTTCTTGCCCAGCAGCGCGTTGCCGCCGTAGCCGGAGCCGTAGGACCAGATTTCGCGGGTCTCCGGGAAGTGGGTGATGTATTTCTCGTCGCTGCACGGCCAGGCCACATCCGGCCGCTCGATGCCGTCCGCGTCCACCAGCGGGTAGCCCACCGAGTGGACGGCGGGCACAAACTCGACGTCTTCGGTGATCAGGTCGAGGGCTTGGCGGCCCATCCTGGTCATGATCTTCATGTTGATCACCACGTAGGGCGAGTCTGTGATCTCGATGCCGAGCTTTGAGATGTTGCCGCCCAGCGGCCCCATCGAGAACGGCACCACGTACATGGTCCGCCCGCGCATCGACCCGGTGAACACCCGGTCGAGGATTTCCCGCATCTGGGCTGGGGCCATCCAGTTGTTGGTGGGGCCGGCGTCGATCTCCTTCTCGGAGCAGATGAACGTCCTGGATTCGACCCGCGCCACGTCGCTCGGTTCCGAGCGGGCGAGGAAGGAGTTGGGACGCTTGGCTGGGTTGAGGCGGATCAGGGTGCCGGATTCCACCATCTCGTCGGTCAGGCGCTTCCACTCCTCCTCGGAGCCGTCCGCCCAAACGATGTCTTTCGGCTGGGTCTTGGTGGCGACTTCGGACACCCACTGGATCAGTTTGGCGTTCTTGGTCGGGGCAGTTGCGGCGATGGCGGCAACTGAGGTGTCAGCTATGGTCATGTCCCTCGAAACCTTCCCTGGGTCAGTTCGTATTCCCCCGGCGCACCAGACACCTGGGGGCGGCGCCCGCGCGGGCCGCTTGGCCGGGGCCAGGCGGTCGCGCCGCGGCCCGCGAGCCAGATCTGGACTCGGGGGGCTTGGTGGCGCCGTCCTCAAGCCTATTCGTTTTCACTGGGGCTTTTTGCGTGCCGCGGGGCCGCGCCCGGCCTTAGGCCGCCTGCCGTCCGGGCCGCCCGCGGCGGCGCCCGGCGGCCCGGCGGCCCGCGTCGCCTCGCGCCGCGGGTCAAGCGCGGGGCGAAGGCGCAGATGCCGCCGGGGAACGGCTAGGCGCCCCGGCCCTTGGGGTCCAAGGCGACCTGGCGGGCGCCATCCCGCCTTGGATCCGTCTCCGGCGTGAACGCACATATGTGCAGGATGGCGTCCCAGCGGCGCCAACATGGACGGTTTTGCGCGCCGCGCCCGCAAAACCGGTGACCGCTCAAGCGGCGCCATGCGGCCTGCGATGCCCTAGCTGCAGGCGTGACGCGCTCCCGCCCGCTGGCCCGCGCCGCGACCCGGCCTCACCACCAGGTCACCTCGGGCGGGTCGGCCCGCGCGTCCTGGAAACGCAGCCGCGCGGACTTGGGCTGGGGGCGGCGGCCCCCCGCCGATGGCGCCGCCCCCAGCCAGGGCGCGGGCGCCGCGGGCCAGGCCGACGGATTGGGGCAGAAAAACAACGGGTGAACAGGTTATCAATCGCGCAATCCAATTGCCGAGACGGGGTGCCCCGCCGACATTCCCTTAACGTAGGTTAATACGTGCGTGGGTTCCTGTTCACCCGTTGTTCTGTACCTCTTTTATAGCACCCGTTTGGGCCTCTGGCAAGCCAAAACGCGCCGAAAAGGTGGGATGAAAGGCGGCCCGGGAAGAGGCCATACGAACCCAATCCAAGCACGCCCGGAGCCGAATTTCAAACCCCGGTTCCAACCCGCTCGCGGCGCCGGGCCCAGTGGGCAAACTTGGCCGCGAGCAGAGCCAGCGCGACCGGCGCCGCGAGGGCGGCCAGCGCGCCCCAGGCCAGGCGCCGGTTCTCCAAGCGCACCGAGGTCGGCGCGCGGAAGCGCACCACCTCCCAGCCGCGCTCCTCCGCCAGGCGCTTCAGCTGGCGCGACGGGTTGACCACGGCCGCATGCCCAACGGCCTCCAGCATGGGCAGGTCCGTGATGGAGTCGGAGTAGCCGTAGCTTTGGGACAGGTCGTAGCCTTCGCGCCCGGCCAGGCCGGCCATGGCGACGGCTTTGGCCGGCCCGTAGTTGAAAAACTCGGCCTCGCCGGTGTACCGGCCGTCTTTGACCTGCATCCGGGTGGCCAAGCAGTGGTCGGCGCCGAGCAAGGCCCCGATCGGCTCGACCAGCTCGCGGCTGGAGGCGGACACGATGACGATGTCCCGCCCGGCTCGCCGATGGCGTTCGATCAGTTCGGCCGCCTCGCTGAAGACCTGCGGGGCGACTTTTTCCGCGATCCGCTCGTTGGCCAGCGCCGCCACCCGCGAGGCGTCCCAGCCGCCGATGACCCGCCCCAAAATGACCCGCAGCCGCTCCGATTGCGTCTGCCCGGCGGAGCCCATCTGGTAGGCGGCCTGGGCGTAGACCGACCGCAGAACGGTGCGCCGCCGCAGTATCCCCTCCGCGACCAGGGTGGAGGTGAGCGCGAGCGTGGAACTGCGCGCGATCAAGGTCTTGTCCAGGTCGAAGAAGGCGGCCTGGGGCGGTGCGGCTGGGCTGGCCGGCGGGGTGGGCGTCATCCCGAGATCTTCTCAAATGTGAAGAGGGTGTGTCATCCACAGGCCGGGTTTTTCTCCGCCTGCCGGGCCGGGGCCGGCGGGCAGGCTGGTCTGGTGTCCAACTTCCCGCCGGTGGTGCTGCTCACCGCAGACCCAGAATTGGCCGGTCTGGCCAAAGCGGCCGTGTGGGAGGCCGGCGCGCCCGTCCAGCATCTGTCCTGGCCAGAACAGTTGGATGGGCTGGCGGGCGCGCCGCGCTTGTTGCTGCGCGGGCATGACGTGGGCGCGGAGGTCGAGGCCGCGGTGCGGCGGATCTGGCCTAAGTGCTCCACCCTCGGCCTGGCCTTGGGCGCGGCGGGCGGAGCTCTGCCGCAGGGCGATCTAGTGCTGCCCGGCTCGTGGCGGCAGTTGACCCACCTGGTCGAGGCGGCCGGCGCGCCAGCCCGCACCAGCTGGCGGATCGCGCTGATTGGCGCCCACGGCGGGGCTGGCGCCAGCTGCCTGGCGGTGGCGCTGGCGCGCGGCCTGAGCAGCTCGGGGGTGTCCCGGCTGGCGGTCTTGGGCGCGGCTGGCGGGCCGGTGGACAGCTTGCTCGGCGTCGAGTCGCGCGCCGGCTGGGCCCAAGCCGCCGCCGCCGCCGAGGCGGGGGCCGCCGTCCAGCCGCAACTGGCTGGCGGGATCGAGTTGGTCGGCGCCAAAGGGCCAGAGCCGGGCCTGGCCGCATGGCAGATCCGCCGCGCCATCGAGGCGTGGGAGGCGCAAGCCGACGGCGGCGTCACAGTGCTCGATGCCGACCGCGCCGCCCCTTGCGGAGGCTGGCGCTGCGCCTCGTGGGCGGACGGAATCGTGCTGGTGGGGCGCTGCGACCCGGCGGGGGTGGCGGCGGTGGCGGCTTTGGCCCGGGACTTGGCGCCGGCCGGGGCGCCGGCCCACCTGGCGCTGCGGGAGGTGCGCGGCGGGTTGCGGCTGGCGCAGGCCGCCGAGGCGCTGGGGCGAGAAGATGTCATCAAAGTGGGCGACGAGCGCAGCCTGGTGGCCGCCTTGAGCCATGGGCTGGCGCCCGGCGACCGCTCTTTTGGGCCGTTGGCGGCGGCCGCCGCGGAGTTGGCCAAGCGGGTGGGGCCGCCGCGCCAGGCGGGGGCGCCCCAGCGCCCGGCGGCGGGGGCGCGGTGGCCTTTCGGGGCGCGGGCGGGCCGCCCGGCGCCCGCGCCGGCCGCCCCGAGCAGCCTGCAGGCGGCCTTCGCCAGGCCGCGGGCGGACCTTGATCTGGCCGGGCAGGCTGCCAGCCTGGCCAGCGCGCGGGCCAGCGCCGATGAGCCGGCCAGCGCCCGGCTCGGGCGGGCGCCCCGGGCGCCCCGGGCTCCCCGGGTAGCCCGGGCGCCCCGAGTGCCTCGGGCAGACGGGCCAAGGCGCGGCCGGCGGGCCGGGCGGGTCACGCTGCCGACCTTCAACCCGGCGGCCTTTGCGGAGGAATGGTGAGCGCTTTGCGCGCGCCGGCCCCGCTGGCGGCCTTGTTGGAGGACCCGTCGGTGACAGACGTCCTGGTCAATGGGCCAGACGCGGTCTGGGTGGATGGGGCCGGGGGTTTGCGGCGGATGGCGCTGCACCTCGGTGACGCGGCCGCCGTGCGGGCGCTGGCCCAGCAACTGGCCGCCCAGGCCGGCCGGCGGCTGGATGACGCCTCGCCCACCGTTGACGCGCACTTGCCGGGCGGGGTGCGGATGCACGCCGTGGTGCCGCCGGTGGCGCCGGCCGGGCCGCTGATCTCATTTCGCGTCTTCCGGCGCGAGGGTTTGAGCTTGCGGGAGCTTCAGGCGGCCGGCACGGTGGACGCCGCCGGGGCGGATCTGCTGCGCGCCTTGGTGGCGGCGCGGGTGAACTTCCTGGTATCGGGCGCGACCGGGGCGGGCAAGACCACGCTGCTGTCCGCCTTGATCTCCTTGGCGCCGCCAGTTGAGCGCTTGGTGGTGATTGAAGAGGCGCAGGAGATCATCACCACGCACCCGCATTGCGTTCGCCTGGAGGCGCGCGGCGCCAATGCGGAGGGCCGGGGCCTGGTCACACTGACGGACTTGGTGCGGGAGTCGTTGCGGATGCGGCCAGACCGCATTGTCTTGGGCGAGTGCCGCGGGCCGGAGGTGCGCGAGGTCCTGACGGCGCTCAACACCGGCCACGAGGGCTCGGCCGCCACCATCCACGCCAACTCGTCTCAGGATGTGCCCGCCCGCTTGGCCGCTCTTGGCTCCTTGGCCGGGATGGACGGGCGCACGGTGGCGGTCCAGGCCGCTGCCGCCCTGGGCGCCGCGGTCCATCTGGCGCGGGGCCGGGACGGGGTGCGCCGGGTGCGGTCGCTGGCCGCCTTCGAGTTGGCCGGGTCTGATTTGGCGGCGGCGCCCGCGGTGGTGTTTGAGCCGGGCGGTTCGCGCACAGGGCCCGGCTGGGAGGCGCTGAGCCGGCGGCTGGGCCTGTGACGGGCCGCCCCGCCCGGCCGGCCTTACCGGCTGGCCCTGCCCCAGCGAACCGGCCCGAAGCTTCGCTAGAGACCGTTGCCAGCGCGTTAGCGCAGGTCAGAGCCCTGGCGCGGGCTGGTTTGGCAGGCCCAGAGGTGTGGCGCCCGCTGCTCGGACCAGCTGCGGGCGCCCGCAGCTTGGCCGCGGGCGAAGGCGGCTTGGCGGCCTGGGCGGCCGCCCAGGCGGGGACGGCGGTGGAGCCGTGCGCCACGGCGGTGCTGGCGGTCCACCAAATCGGCGGCCATGCCGGAGCCTCGACGGCGGAGCTGTTGGACGCGGTCATCGCGGCCCTGCAAGACGCGCAGGAGACAGCCGATGCCCGCGCCGCCGCCATCGCCGGGCCGAAGTCCAGCGCCCGCCTGCTGCAGTTCCTGCCGGTGCTTGGCCTGGTGCTGGGCACAGCCATGGGGGCCAACCCGGTGGCGGCGTTGTTGGGCGGCGGCGCCGGGACGGCCGCCTTGGCGGCGGGGCTGGGGTTGGTGGCCCTGGGCCGGATGTGGAGCGGGGCCTTGATCCGGGCCGCCAGCCGCCCAGGCGGCCCCGAGGCCATGCTGGCGGCCGTCTTGGCGGCGGCGCTGCGCGCGGGCCTGCCCCTCCCAGCCGCATTGCTGCAGGTGGGAGAGGCGTGGGAGGGGAAGTTTGGAAGCTCCTTGGCGGCGGTGGGCCAGGCCCTGGGTCGCGGCCAACCCTGGGACGAGGCCTGGCAGTCCGCCCCGGCCGGCGCCCCGGAGGCGGGCCCGTTCACAGCCGCGCTGCGGGACACTTTGGCCTTGGTGTGGACTTCGGGCGTCGAGGCGGGGCCGCTGCTGGAGGGGCTGGCGGCGCGCTTGGGCCGAGCCGAGCGCCGCAGGCTGACCCAGGCCGCCGCCCGCTTGGGTGTACACCTGATGGCGCCGCTGGGGCTGTGCTACCTGCCGGCCTTTGTCGCCATTGGGCTGGTCCCAGTCATGCTGTCGCTGGCCGCCGGGCTGGCGCCGCTGTGATTGGCGCAGCGCCGCGGCTTTCTGCGCTGTCCACAGGCCTTTTCTTTCTCAGCGGCACAGCGGGAGCCGAAGCGCAACGCTGGAGGGGTAACCCACCAACCCGAAGGAGGCGCGATATGAGCGCGAATAAGAGCAGTTTCAGACCCCCGGCCCTGGGCCAGCTTCGGCCCGACCCGGCAGCCGGCCCTTTCGAGGCAGACATTTTCGCCGATGGCGAGGCAGGCGGCGTCACCGCCGAATACGCCATCGCGATTCTGACCGCCGCCGGCTTCGCCGGCTTGTTGCTGGCCATCTTGCAATCGGACGCGGTGCGCGGTTGGCTGCTGGCCATTGTCCAAAAAGCGCTGAACTGATGCCCCCCGGCCATCGGGCGCCGCCGAATTCGGCCGGACCGGGCCGCGGGCGGCCCCGGCGGGCCGAGGCCGGGGCAGTGACGGTCGAGCTGGCTTTGGCCCTTCCCGCGGTGGTGGCGCTGCTGGGTTTGCTGGCGGGCTTCGGCTCGGCGGCGGTCAGCCAGCTCCAAGCGCACGATGCCGCCCGGGCGGGCGCCCGCGCCGCCGCGCTGGGTTGGACCGACGCGGAGGTGGCCGCCGTCGCCGCCCAAGCCGCCGGAGGGCCCGTCAAGGTCGCGGTCAGCCGGGCCAACGGCTTGGTCACGGTCGAGTGCGCCGGCACTGCGGCGATTCCGCTGCTGGGCGCCCAGGCGGTGACCGCCTTGGCGGTCGCCGCCTGCGAGCCGTCGCGGGGCTGCGGTGGCGCGGGCTAGCCCAAACCCGCGGGATCGCTTGCGGCCGCGCCGCCGGCGCTGCGGGTGCCGGGGGCGCCGGGGCGGGCGGGCGGCGGCGGGCGGCTCAGGCTCGGTCCTGGCGATTGGGCTGGTGGCAGCTTTGGCCTCGGCCGCGGTGGCGTTCGCGGCCACAGCCCAGGCGGTCAGCGCGCGCCACCGCGCCCAGGCGGCGGCGGACCTGGCCGCCTTGGCCGGGGCGCAAGCGCTGATTGACGGGCTGGGCCTGGAGCAGGCCTGCGCCGAGGCGCGCCGCGTGGCCGGGGCGATGGAGGCGGACCTGCTTGAGTGCGCCGCCGCGCCTGCTGCCGGATTGCGGGCGGCCTGCGCGGTGCCGGTGCGCCTGGTGGTGCTGGGCCCGCGCCAGGCGCAAGCCTCAGCCGAGGCCGGCCCGCCTTGACCCGCGGCAACCCCGCCCCCCGCCGGGCAGGCGCCAACGGCCTGCCCGGGGGCGGCCAGTCGCCGGGGGCGGCCGGCGGCCGGGTCAACTCGGCCCGGCCGGGCAGGCGCCAACGGCCTGCCGGGGGCGGCCAGTCGCCGGGGGCGGCCGGCGGCCGGGTCAACTCGGCCCGGCCGGCAGGCGCCAACAGCCAGCCCGGCGCGGCTCAACAAACGGCCGGGTCAGTCCGGAACGTGCCCAAAGCGGTGCTTGGTGATGGACAAGGCCTGCTCGTGCAGCACGTTCAGCAGTTCGCGCCGGCCGTCGCCGGTGATTGGCTGGTCCAGCACCGTCACCTGGCCCAGGCGGGTCGCGGCCGCCTCGCGCAACAGCGGGGCGCGGCCCACCACCCGGATGCGGCCGGAGACAATCCCGACCCGCACCGAGCGGGCGAACTCCTCATGGGTCTCCTCGCCCCAGCGGGACACTTGGGCCGTCACGCCCGCCACCGCCGCCGCCGAGAGCACCCGCTGCACCTGGTGCTCGATTGCCCCCTCGCCCACCCTGACGGTGTAGGCCGGCACCGGCCGGTAGCGGAAGATGTTCGCCTCGACCCGCAGCGCCGACTCGTCGTGGTCCACCCCGAACTCGTCCGCCCAGGCCACCGCGTCGCAGTGGCGGGCCGCCTCCAGCCAGGCATCCCACCCGGCGGCGTCGGCCGGCGGGGCGGCTTCGGTCCAAACCCCGAACTCGGCCACATAATTGGGCCCGCCCGCCTTCGCGCCTGGGCCCACCGCCGAGGCCTTCCAACCGCCAAACGACTGCCGTCGCACAATGGCGCCGGTGATGTGCCGGTTGACATACGCGTTGCCGACCTCGACCCGGTCGAGCCAGCGGTCGATCTCATCCTGGTCCAGCGAGTGGATGCCGCCGGTCAAGCCAAAAGCGGTGGCGTTTTGCAGCGAGATCGCCTCATCGAGGTCCTTGGCGAACATCAACCCCAGCACCGGCCCAAAGCACTCCGTCAGGTGGTACCAAGACCCGGGCGCCACCCCCACCTTCAGGCCCGGGGACCACAGCCGGCCCGACTCGTCCAATTGCTCTGGCCGCACCAGCCACTTCTCGCCCGGGTCCAGTTTGGTCAGGCCGCGAAGCAGCTTCTCGCCCGGGGGCTCGATGACCGGCCCCATGGTGGTGCCCACCTCCCAGCCTTGGCCCACCGAGAGCGACCGCACGGCATCGGCCAACTGGCCCAAGAAGCGCCGCGAGCGGTAGACGGAGCCCACCAAAATGCCCAGCGAAGCCGCCGAGCACTTCTGCCCGGCGTGCCCAAAGGCTGATTTCACCAAGTCGGCGGCGGCCAAATCCAAATCGGCCGCGGGGGTGACCACGATGGCGTTCTTGCCGGAGGTCTCCGCCAGCAGGTTCAACTCGGGCCGCCAGCCGGCGAACATCGCGGCGGTCTCGATCGAGCCGGTCAGCACCACCGTCTCCACGTCCGGGTGGGTCACCAAGCGCTGGCCCAGCTCGTGGTTGGCGACGTGCGTCACCCGCAGGATGCCCTCCGGCGCGCCCGCCTCCGCCAGGCCCGCCTGGATCGCCGCCACCGCCACCTCGACGCAGCGCCTGGTCGCCTTGGCCGGCTTGATCACCACCGGCGAGCCCGCCGCCAACGCCGCCATGACCCCGCCCACCGGGATCGCCACCGGGAAGTTCCACGGCGGGATCACCGCGGTGACCTTGGACGGCGTGAACACCAGCCCCTCGCGCGCCAGCGTCTCGACGGCGCTCAAAGCGTAGTAGCGGGCGAAGTCCACCGCCTCGCTGATCTCCGGGTCGGCCTCGGCGATGGTCTTGCCGCCCTCGTGCGCCATGATGTTCAGCAGGTCGCCGCGGGCCGCGTTGAGCTTGTCGGCCGCCAGCCGCAGCGCCCGCGCCCGCTCGGCCGCCGGGGTCGCCGCCCAAGCCTGCCCGGCTTTGACCGCCTGCCCGATGGCCTCGTCCACCGCCCGCCGGCTGGCCAGTTCGGGGACCGCCTGGGCGGGCGGCTGGAGGGCCAGCGCGGCCAAGGCCCAATCGCGCTGGGACTGGACGGCGGCATCGGAATCCGGCTGGTTGTAGAAGCCCTCGGCGGGCGGCGGCGGAACAGTGCCGCGGCGGGGCTGCAACGAGTACTTCTCGCGCTCGGCCACCGACTGGCGGAACGCCGCCTCGGCTATCGCCAGCGGGTCGGCCACCGGGGCGAATGACTGGTGGAGGAAGTTCTGCGGGGCCGCGTTCTCCTCCAGGCGGCGCACCAGGTAGGCGATGGCGACATCGAAGTCCTCGGCCGCCACCACCGGCGTGTAGAACAGCACCGAGCCGGTGGTGGCTTTGACCGCGTCGGCTTGGGCCGGCGCCATGCCTTGCAGCATCTCGAACTCGACCCGGTCCGCCACGCCGCGCCGGGAGGCCAGAACGTGGGCCAGCGCCAAGTGGAACAGGTTGTGGCCGGCCACGCCGATTTTCAGGTTGCCCAGCCGCTCAGGGCGCGTCACCCAGTCGATGACGCGCACATAGTTGGCGTCCACCGCCTCCTTGGTCGGGTAGATGGCCTGCTCCCAGCCGTGCAACTGGCATTCGACCTGCTCCATTGACAGGTTCGCGCCTTTCACCAGCCGGATCTTGATGGGGGCCCCGCCGGCCGCCTGGCGCGCGTCGGCGAAGCCGACCAGCTGCTCCATGGCGCCCAAGGCGTCCGGCAGGTAGCACTGGATCACAATGCCGGCTTCCAGTTTCAAGAACTCCGGCTCCATCATGGCCTGCTGGAAGGCGTCCATGGTCAGGTCGAGGTCGCGGTACTCCTCCATGTCCAGGTTGACAAAGGTGCCGGACTCGCGGGCGGCGCGCAGCAGCGGGCGCAGGTGCTCCAGGACTCGCGCCACCGAGCCGGCCCGGTCCCAGGTGACAATCTGGGGGGCGAGCGAGGAGATCTTGATTGAGATGTAGTCCACGTCGCGCCGCCGGATCAGGCCGATGGTCCGGGCCAGGCGTTTGGCCGCCTCCTTCTCGCCTAGCACGGCCTCCCCCAGCAGGTTCAGGTTGAGCCGGTAGCCGGCCTGCTTGGCTTGCTCGATGTGCTTGGTCAGGGGGCTGTCGGCGGCGTCGACCACCAGGTGGCCCAGCATTTGGCGGAGGCGGGCGCGGGCCAGCGGCATGGCCAGGTCCGCCATCAGCGGCGCCACCCGCCCGCCGGCCAGGGTCAGGAAGCGGTCATGCAGCGCGATGAAATCGGGCACGTTGCCGCTGGTGGCGAGCTTCTTCAGCTCTTTGGCCGCGACCTGGTTGTCCTCCGGGCGGGCCACCCGGTCGACAAACGCCATGGTGAACTCCAAGCCGGCTTTGTCTTGCAGCAGCTTGGCCAGCATCTTGTTCGAGGCGATCTCCTTGGCGGAGGCCTGGGTGTCGGTGGCGTTGAACCATTCGCGCGCCAGGCGGATGGCGTCGTCGACCAACTGGTCGGCGGTGGCTTGCGAGGCCGGGTCGGGCTGGGGGTGGGTCACGGGAACCTCCATCATCTAGGCGCCGGGCGGCGCGCCACGCGGGCGGGTCTCGGCGCAAGCAGTCTTTGCCAATTGATTAGATTGCCTTATCCGAGTCCAGGGAGTCTTGTATCATCCTGGTCAGGATGGCGCGCGAAACCGACAACGCTCTTTTGGGGGGTTTGGACCTCACCCCCGAACTTGTGGCGCTCTGGGCGGACCTGCCGGGCGTGATGTTCGCCATCAAAGATGCCACCGGCCGCTATGTCGAGGTCAACGAGGCGTTTGTGCGCCGCTCCTCGGCCGCCACCCGGGCGCAGGTGATTGGGCGGACGGCGGGCGAGTTGTTCCTGCCCGGTTTGGCTGAGCGCTACGAGGCCCAGGACGCCGCGGTGATGGCCTCCGGCAAGCCCCTGCGCGGCGAGTTGGAGGTTATCCGCGCCGAGCGCGGCCAACCCGGCTGGCACCTGACCACCAAGCTGCCGTTGTTCCGCCAGGGCGCGGGCGGGGCGCGGGCCGCCGTGGGCGTGGTGACCGTGTCGACGCCGCTGGCGGCCCTGGGCTCCTCGGAGCAGATCGGGGAGTCGCTGGGGCGGGCGGTGGCCCTGGTCAGGGCCGCTTTGGCGGCCGAGGCGCCGCGGTTGCCGGCGGTGGCGGAACTGGCCCGGGCGGCCGGCATGTCGACCTCGACCCTGGACCGCAACATGCGCAAGGTGTTCGGTTTGACGCCCCGGGCCTATGTGCTCCTCCAGCGGGCGGACCGGGCCATGGAACTGCTGGCGGAAACCGACCTGCCGCTCTCCGAGGTGGCGACCAGGGCCGGCTTCTACGATCAGCCCAGCCTGACCAGGCAGCTGGTCCGCCTGACCGGCGAGACCCCGGGCGTTTTCCGCCGCCGCGCCCGCCGCCCCGCCTGACCCGGCAATGCCCCGTCCGGGCAGGTCGGGGCCGATGCCGGGCGGGCCGGCCGGCATCGGGCGTGACCGCTGGCAGCCCGCGCCGCGCTGCCCGCCCCGCCCGCCCCGCCCGCCCCGCCCCGCCTGGCCGCAGCCGCGGCGCTCAGCCGAGGCTGACTTGGACGGCCAGGCGCAGGCCGGGGCCGGCGGCGGGCAGGCCGGCCGCCAGCCAGGCGGGGCTGGCGGGGGCGGGAATCATGGCCACGCGCCGGCCGGTCGCCGGGTCCAAGACAGGTTCCAATGCCATGGCTCGAGACCCGGCCAAAGACCCGCCAGGCGCGCCGGGGCCAGCGCCAGGCCCGGCCGCATCGGCGGCCCCAGCCCCCAAGGCCGCCACCGAGACGGCCCCCACCCCGGCGCTGACGCCAGCCGGATTCGACACGGTGATCTCGTATTGGGCGCCGCGCCAGCGCCGCCAGACGCGGAACCGGTCCCAAGCCGCGGGCACGCACGGGTCCACCACCAAGGCGTCCCAGCTGGGGCGCACCCCCAGGATGTGCTGGGTGGCGGCGGTGTACATCCAACCGGCGGTGCCGGTCAGCCACGGGTTCTCGGCCCGCCCGTAAAGGGCGTGGTCGCGGCCGTAAATGAACTGGCAGTAGGCGTAGGGCTCGGCCCGGCGGACCTCGACCCGGTCGTTGAACCGGCTTGGCGCCATGGCCTGGTAGTAGTCGAAGGCGCGCTCGCCGCGCCCCAGCATGGCCTCGGCGATGACCGGCCAGGCGTTCGGGTGGGAGAAGATGGCCCCGTTCTCCTTGACCCCGGGGTAGACCCGGGTGACGTAGCCAATCGAGTCATCTGCCGAGGTGTAGGCCGGCCACAGCAGGTGCGCCCCATAAGGCGAGCGCAGGTGGCGCCAGATGGCGTCCATCGCCGCCCGCCCCCGCCCGTCCCTGGCGGCGCCGCTGATCACCGCCCACGGCATGTGCTCCAGGAACAGCTTGCCCTCCGGCGAGGCGGCCGAGCCGATGGGCCGCCCGGCGGCGGTGAACCCGCGCAGGTACCACTGGCCGTCCCAGGCCGCCTGGTTGGCGGCCTGGGCCGAGGCGGCCGCGGCGGCCTCAAGCCGGTCCGCATCGGCTTGGCGGCCCAGCCGCCGGGCTGCCGCCGCCAACTCCCGCGCCGCCCAGACGTGCAGAAACGTCACCAGGGTGGATTCGCCGCCGCCCAGGTTGAGGCAGTCGTTCCAGTCCGCCCGCAGCCCCTGGGCCAGGCCGTTGGCGCCCAGGTGGGCGCTGGTGAAGTCGACCGCCCGCAGCAGGTGCTGGTAGACGGTGGCCTGGCCCGCGTCGGCGAAGCGCACCACCCGGTCGAGGAACCCCAGGTCGCCGGTCTCCTTGACAAAGGCCAAGGTCGAGGGCACCAGCCACAAGTGGTCGTCCGAGCAGGCGTCCTGCAGCCCGTGCAACTGCTCGTAGTTGGTTTGCGGCACCACGGTGGGCAGTTTGACGCCCACCGGGATGTCCGGGTGGGTCGCCTCAGCGAACAGATCTGGGTCAAACAAATGTAGTCCGTAACCAGCCGCCATCTGGCCGCGCAGCAGTTGCCCAATCCGCCGCTCAACCGCCGCCGGGTTGGTGTGCGCCACCGCCATCAGGTCCTGCGCCGTGTCCCGGTAGCCCAAACCGGTCCGCCCGCCCACCTCCACAAAGGAGGCGAAGCGAGACCACACCACGCAGGTTTCCGCCTGGTACAAGTTCCAATCGTTCAACAGCAAATCCATCGTGTCCGATGCCGTCTCCACCTTTAGCCGCCCGCGCCGGCCCCGCCAGTGGGCCAAGACCGCGTCGAAGGCCTGGTCCACCGCGCCCGGGGCCTGGAAGCGGGCCCGGACCTGGGCGCCTTTGGCCCGGTCGCCGTAGCCCAGGAGGTAGGCCAGGCGCACTGTTTGGCCCGGGGCCAAGGTGAGGGTGTGCTGCAGCGCGCCGCAATGGTTTTGGGTGGTCCCAGCCGAGTTGGACAGCTGCCCGGCCAGGACCCCGGCCGGCGCCGCCTCGGTGTTCCACGGCCCGATGAAGCTCTCCCGCAGGCAGTCGAACCCGACTGGCTCCAAGGTGGAGGTGAAGTAGTGGAAGGTCCACGGCTCGTAGTGGAAATCATCCTGGATGATCCCGTCGGCGCAGTCGGCGCCAGCCGAATAAAGCGACATCTGGAAGTTCTGGTTGTCCACCACCACGTTGTGGAAGGAGAACTCGACATAGCCGAACAAATCCAATTGGCGCGGCCTGTCGGAGCGGTTGGCGACGGCGACGTCCCAAAGCTCGGCGGCGGCATCGTCCACCACGAAGATCCGCTGGCTGGCCTCGATGCCGTTGTAGGCGGACTCGAACACGGAGTAGCCCAGACCGTGGCGGGCGCGGTGCCAGGCCTGGCCCGGCGCCTGGGCGGCCCGGGAGGCGGCCAACGGCTTGCCCACCGGCTGCCAGGAGATGGACCAGTGGTCGCCGCTGGCGCGGTCCCGCAGGTAGACGTAGTGCCCGGGGCGGTCCTTGGGGACGCCGTTGGGCCTAAACCGGGTGACCCGGCCGCGCTCGGAGGAGCGGTAGAAGGAGTACCCGCCCGCCACCTGGTTGATGACGGTGCAGAAGTCTTTGGCGCCGAGGAAGTTGATCCAGGACGCGGGGACATCGACCCGGTCCACCACATACTCGTGGGCCGCGGGGTCAAAGTGGCCGTAACGCATTCGAACTGCTCGCCTTTCTAATTCCAACGCCTGATTGCAAATCCGGCCGGCAAACCGGCCCCCAGGCTCGAAGTTGCGCTTGTTTTCCCCGTTTGCCAAGGTTGGCATTTCGCGCTGCCCACCTCAACCCGGTCGGGGCCTGGCGGGCAACCACGCTCCCAATGTTTGGCATGGTCAGCGGCCTCGCGCCAGGGCGGCCAGGTCCGCCATGACGGATTCGGCCGCCTCGGGGGTTGGGGCCTCGGCGAACAGGCGCAGCACCGGCTCGGTGCCGGAGAAGCGCAGCAGCCCCCAAGCTCCGCCGGCCAGCAGGAACTTGAAGCCGTCGGCCCGGTCCAAGCCTTCCACCGCCAGGCCGCCCAGGGCGGCGGGCGCGGCCGCCGCCACAGCTCTGGGGACGGCCAGGCGCATCTCCGGGGTGGCCGGCAGCGAGGACTCCACCGCATAAGCCCGCCCGGTGATGGCGTAAACCTGGTCCAGCAACTCGGCGATCGAGCGCCCGGTGCGGGCCAGCATCTCGACCACCAAAGCGCAAGCGAAAATGCCGTCCTTGCCCAGGATGTGCCCCCGGATGGTCAACCCCCCGGAGGATTCCCCGCCGAGGAGGGCGGCGTCATCGCGCATCCCCTGGGTGATGTGCTTGAAACCGACCGGCACTTGGCGGGCGGTCTCCCCGAAGTGCGCCGCCAACCGGTCCAGCAGGTGGGTGGTGGCGGTGTTGCGCACGATGCCGCCGCGCTGGCCGCGCAACTCGTGCAGGTAGTGGTAGAGCAGCAGCAGCAGGTCGTTGGTGGTGACAAAGCGGCCGTCCTGGTCCACGATGGCGATGCGGTCGGCGTCGCCGTCGGTGGCCAAGCCGAGGTCGTAGGGCCCCGTGCGGACCAGGTCGATCAAGGCGGTCAGGGCGGCCGCGTCGGGGGCGGGCGAGCGGCCGCCGAACAGCGGGTTGTGGCGCTCGTGGATGAAGTCGACCCGGCAGCGGGCGTCGGTCAAAATGGTTCCGAGGGTTAGCTGGGAGGTGCCGTACATCGGGTCGACCAGCACCCGCACCGGGTGGGCCCGGATGGCGTTGACGTCCACGATCCGCTCGATGGCGTCGATGTAGGCGCCGGTCAGGTCGCGGTCTTGCGCCAAGCCCGCCGCCCGTGCCGCCCCAAGGTCCACCGACACGATGTCTTCCCTGGTCAGCGCGTTGGCGGCGGCTTGGTAGCGGTCTGTCTCGGCGGCCAGCGGCAGTGATCCGTCCTGGCGGAACACCTTCAGCCCGTTCCACTGCGGCGGGTTGTGGCTGGCGGTGAACACCAGGCCGTAGGCGCAGCCCAGGTGGGGCGCGGCGAAGGTCACCAGCGGGGTGGGCACATCGCCTGGCAGCAGGGTGGCGGGGATGTTGTTGCCGGCGAAGACCTCGGCCGCGGCTTGGGCCGACTCCTGGGACAAGAAGCGCCGGTCGCCGCCTATGACCACGCCCAGCGGCTCGCGGTCGGTCCTGATCAGCTCGCTGGCCAGGGCTTGGGCCAGCCGGCGGACGTTGTGGATGGTGAAGCCCTCGCCGATTTTGGCCCGCCAGCCCCCGGTGCCGAAGGCGATCTGCCCGGTCTCGATGGCGTGCTGCGGCGCGAACAGCCGCTTCAGCTGGATGTCGGCCGCGCGGGCCAGGTCTGCCGGGGTGTTGATGTCCCGCAGCTCGTCCGGGTCCACGATGCGGTATTCGCTGACCTTGGCGCCGCTGGCGCGGACCGCCTGCGATAGCTGGGTCAAGGAGTTGGTTTGGTGCTGTTTGAGCAGGTCGGTCCAGGTTTTGAGCCTGGCGATGTAGGCTCCCACATCCTGCCCGTCCAAGGTCAGGCGCGAGAATTCGGCCCCTTTGAGCCGGTGGCGCGCCACCAGCCCCCGCAGCGAGGCCGCCCGCAGCAGCGGCAAATCCCCTGCGACCACCAGCAGCTCCGGTCCGGCTTCGACCTGCCCGGGGGCCGCCTCTGGGTGGCCGATGCCGTCCAGCCCGGCCCGCACCGCGGCCGCCGGGCCCAGCGGCTGGCCTTGGGTGGCGTAGCGGAATCCCGGGCCGAGGTGGTTGGCCACGGCCGCATCCTCGCGCGGCGCAACCACCGTGATGCTGGCGCCCGGCGCCGCCTGGGCGACGGTGGCCAGCACATGGTCGATGACGGCGGCCTCCCCCAGCCGCTTGAGCAGCAGTTCGCGCCCGGTGGCGGCCGGCCCAGCCGCCAGAACCAGCGCCAATAGGGCCGGCTCTTTGATTGTGGCCATGGTGTCCACGGTGACTCGATTCTGGTTGGTCCGACTCGGTATTAGTTAGGAGTCTATACAAAATCCGCGCCCACAGCGAACCGGCGCCGCCGAGCGGGCGCAGGCGGACGGCATCGGGCTACTCGCCAACAGTCCCGGCCCCCGCGCCGGGCGGCGGGCTCAGGGGGCTAGAAAAGTGTCGATCCACCAGCGGATTTGGGCCAGGCAAGCGGCCTCGACGGCGCCGGCGTAGGTCTTGACGCGTTCGCGCGAGAGGGTTCTGAGTTGCTCGGTCATGGCGAAGCAGGGTTGGCTGAGCGGCAATTCCGGGCCTGTCAGGCGGACCTGGTTGGGCCAGCCGCGGTCAACCGTTGTGACCGGCACGCACCAGAACATCGAATCGACCACGTTGAGGTACGAGTCGGAGGACACGCACACCACCGGCCGCCTCCCGCCTTGCTCCCTCCCAACCGCGCGGTCCAGCCAGACCCAGGCGACGGCGCCCCCCCGCAGCTCAAGCATTGCCCGAGTCCGCCAGTTCAGCCTGCTCCCAAGCCGCCGCCTCTTGCCGCCAAGAGTCCATCAAATCTGGCGGCGTGGTCGCGATCGCCCGGCGCAGCGCCGCCATCGCGGCTTGGCGATCAGCCAGGTCCGCGACCACGGCGAGGTGGGCGCCCAGGGTCCGCCCGCTGGCGGCGGCCTGCCGCTTGAGCCGGTCCCGCAACGCCGAGTCCACCTTGATAGTCGTACTAGTCATACTAAAAGTATACTACCGCCGGGGCGGCCTCGAACCCTCTCAGGTAGGCCGGTGCCGCCCAATCCCGCCCTGAGAACGAGGTCGCCAGACGGCGCCGCCGAGGGTGGCGCCCACGCCTCGCGCCGGTCAACGACGCGCCTTGGAGATCTGGTCGACCTCGGCCTCAGAGGGGCGACCGCCGTCCCGCAACTCCTCCAAATCGGCCCGCGAGCCCTCAGGCAAAGGGCCGTCGGCCCAGAGGCGTGGCGGCGCTATCGTAGTTTCCTTAGGCAGGGCAGACCCCTTGCGCCTCAGGAGGCACCATGTTCGACCAGACGCAGGACGCGGCGCTGGCCGAGGCCGCGCGGCGGGTGGCTGATCCCGACCTCGATCCCGCCGAATTGGCCCGCATCGTTGCGGCCTTCCCATCGCTGGCGCCGGCCGCGGCCTCTCACCCGCGCCTCTACCCGGCCCTGGCCGCGTGGTTGGGCAGCCTGCGGCAGCCGGACGTCGATGCCGCGCTGGCGGCCCGCGCGGTCCCGGGCCGCGGCCCCGCCCACCCGGCGCCGCCGGCGGCCCCCGGCCCTGGCGTGCCAGCGGGTCTTAGCGCTCCAGCGGCGCCTTGGGCTCCAGCGGCGCTCGCCGCCCCCGGAGCCCATGCCGCCAGCGCCGCGCCCGGGGTTCCAGGGGAGGGCGCCACACCCGCGGCCGCCGGGTCATTCGGGTTCGGGCCGGCCGCGTGGGCGCAGCCTGGCTCCGGGACCGCTCCCGGCGGCCTGGCGCAGCGGTTCGCGCCGCCGCAGCCCGCGCCGATCACGCCGGCGCCGCCGGGTCCAAGGCCGCGGTGGCAGCGGGCGGCACTGATCGCCGGGGCCGGCGCGCTGGCGCTCGCGCTCGCCATCGCCGGGGCGAGTTGGGTCATGAGGTCGCGCGGCTTAGAGGCGGGCGCCGGCGGCGCGAGTGGCCTCCAGGAGCAAACTGGCGGGGCGGCAGGCGAGAGTGCCGCGGGCGGCGCGACCCCGGCCCCCGACATCGCGGTCGCACCTGTCCTCGGGCCGGCGATCTCCACCGGCGCGTTGCTGGGCGACGGATTCGAGCGCTCCACCTTTGAAGGTTTCCTGGGCCAGGCGACGGGGCTGGCCAGCGGCTCCAACACCCCCCAGGCGGAGGCGCGCGAGGGCGGCGACGCCGCTGCCGGCGCCGGGCCGCTCCTCGAACTGGTCGGGTTCGATCTGGACTCCGGCGAGGCCAAATGGCGACTCGATCCGATGGCGCAGTTTGGCCTGGACCCGGGCGTGGGCGTCGACCGCCAGTTCACCTTCTCGGATGAGTTGGGCGCGATGGTGCTCGACCAGTCGGGGTACGCCCCGGACGCGCCCGACGCCGTCCTGGCTGTTCTGGACGACACCGGCGAGGTGGTCTCCGAGACCCGGATCGCCCCGGTCGAGCGGGTGATCGGCTTCCATGGCGGAACGCTGGTGGTGGGCGGCGAGGGACGGATCGCCGGGTACACCGCGACAGCCCTGGGCCAACCGACCTGGGAGGCGGCCTACCCCGGCTTCGAGCGGGAGCTGTTCAATCCGCGCACCGGCACCTGGCTCATCTTCGGCGCGGGCGGCTTCATCGACGCCTTGACCGGCGAGACCCTGGCGTCGGGCGCGGACATCGCCAGCGCGATGTACTACCTGGCCGAGGGCGACTCGGACGTGCTGTTGCGCCACGACTCCGAGACCCTCGAGGTCACCCGGGTCGATCTTCGGACCGGAGCGGCCGTGTGGGACCACGGGGTCGAGGCCACCCAAATAGTGGCGGTCGCGCTGGTGTCCGGCGGCGTTCTAATGTTCGACGTCCTGGAGCTCGGAACAGGCCGGGGCCAGGTGGTCGGAGTCGACGCCGACTCAGGCGAAGAGCTCTGGTCCCAGCCGGGCTACGGGCTGCGGGTGCTCACGGGCGCCGGCGCGCTGACCGTCGCCAGCGACTTCACCGACCTGGCCGTGCGCGACCTGCGCACCGGCGCGGTGCTCAGCCAGCGCGCCCTCGGCGAGGAGGAGCGGCTGATGTGCGCTGGATGGGACATCGCCTATCTCGCGGACACGGGCAATCAGGTCACGGGGCTGGACCTGGCGGACGGCCTGGCCGATTTGTGGACCGTGGACTTAGCCGGCCAACTGCCGACCGCCGAGCCCGGGCCGATCATCCCCCTGGCCACCGGCGGGAGGCTGTTCGCGGCCCGGCTGGCGGAGATGGACTGGCTGCTGGGCGGGTCCGCCGCCACCCCCGAGTCCTTCCTGGTCGAACTCAAGGGCGGAGCCTAGGCGGCCGAACCTGACCGGAAGGCGATGGGCCCGGAGCTCGGGTCACAGCTCGGCGTCGCGGGCGGCTTCGCGGGCGGCCACCCGGCGGTCGTGGAAGAACGCGATCAGGACAGCCAAGTAGTAAAGGGCCAGCATGGCCAGCGCTTGGACAATCATGGGAAGAGGATTCGGTATCGGGTTGACCACGGCGGCGAAAGTGAAAGCCGCGATCACCGCCACGCGCCAGCCCTTGACCAGGGTGCGGGCTTTGACCACGCCCATGAAGCTGGCCGCCACCAGCAGTTCCGGCACCAGGAAGGACAACCCGAAAGCGATCACCAGGTAGGCGTAGAAATTGACGTAGGAGACGGCCGAGACCAAGGCGGCGGCGTCGGCCGGCACAAACGACACCAGGATTGTCACCGCCCGGGGCGCCACCACAACGCCGGTGAACGCGCCGGCCGCGAACAAAACCAGCCCGGCCAAACTGAAGGCGGCCGCGTTGAGCTTCTCCCGGGGCTTGAGCCCCGGGCCAATGAACGCGGCCGCCTGGTAAATCCACCACGGGCTGGACACCAGCACGCCAAGCGAAATCGCCACTCTCAGCTTCAGATCAAGGGCAGCCGAGATCGTCTGGAAGTTCATCTGCGCCCTGGCGCCGCCGATCTCCGTCAGCGGCGCCGAGATGAAGGCCACCACCGGGTCGTACAAAAACCACCCGCCCACAGCCCCCAAACCGATCCCCACCAAGGCCAAGATCAAGCGGTTGCGCAGTTCCCGGAGGTGATCCCCCAGCCCCATGGTCCCGTCTGCGGACTTAGCGCGGTCCGCCATGCGCCGGGCGGTCCCTAAGTCGCTGAAGCTGAACTGCCGGGATCACCAACTGGCGGCGAGGCCGCAGGGGCAGGCGGCGGCGCGGCGGGGTAAGCCGGCGGCGCTGCCGGGTAAACCGCTGGCGGCGGCGCGGCTGCGGCGGCGGCTGCCGCAGCCGCCGCCCCGCCCGAGCCGTCGTCGCGCAACTCGCTCATTTCCTTCTTGAACACCTTCAGCGACTGGCCGATGGATTTGGCCACGTCCGGCAGCTTGCTGGCGCCGAACACCAACAGCAAGACGATTATCAGTACAACTATGTGCCAAGGTTTCATGATGTTCCTTCCATTGTGCGAGCGGCATCCGGAACGCCGTTCGCGCCTTCCGTCACCGCCAAATCGGTGGTTGTAGAACTGGTGGCGGGCGCCAGGGGGGCAGGCCCGGCCGCGACCGGCGGCCGCCCGGCCGTGGCCGCGGCGCCCATCGCAACCGGCCGCTGGCCGGCCGCGGCGGGCGGTTTGAACCCGGCGGCTGCCTTCGCCCCGGCCTTGGCCGGGTTGGCGGCCTCGGGGACCAAGTCCTCCGCCAGGGGGCTGGTCTGCTTCATCCAGGCGTCCATCTCCTCCCGGACAGCCTCCCGCACCATCCGGCGCGGGTCGTATTGCCGCAGGTCAAGCGACTCCGGGCGGATGTTCAAGTCAGCCGCCACGGCGCCGAGGTTGGATTCCTGGCGCAGGCGCGCGTTCCAGGCTTTGAACGAGCTGAGGCCCTTCTTCAGCAACGCCATTGTTTGGGCGGCCCCCTTGGTGCCCGAGACCAAGATAACTAGAACCACCAGGACCAGGAACTCTGATCCGCTGACGCCGAACAGTTCCACCGCGGTCCTTCCCCTGGTCTTCTCCCTGGTCTTCGGATTCGGTCAGTGTAGCAACACCCTCTTAGGCCGCTCAAGGGTCCCAGGTCCGCCGGGCGCCTCCAACCAGGAAATTTGACCCTTGCCTGGGGCCCGCCTGTAAGCCAGAGTGGGTTCATGGCACAAGAAGAGGGCATCCCCCGCCCTGAAGGGGAGCAAAAAACCGTATCCAGAAGAGCATTCTTGGGCGGCACCGCCGCAGTCGGGGGCGTGGCCGCGCTGGCTGGGCTGGCCGCCTGCACGCCATCCGGCTCCGGCAACTCCAATGGTGGAGAAGAAACAGCCGGGACCGCCAAACTCGACACCGACAAGTACCCGGCGCTGGCCGACGCCAGAAACCCCATCGACTGGCTGGGCGCCCCGCCAGAGGTCACCCCCGAAGATTGCGTTGAAACCGTCGAGGCCGATGTCGTGGTGGTCGGCACCGCGGTGGCCGGCGAGTTGGCGGGCTACGGCGCCGTCAAAGAAGGCGCCAAAGTTGTCATGCTGGAACGCAACGGCACCGCCCACATCAGCGGCAGCGGCATCGGCTTCTCCAACTCGAAGTATCAGATCGAGCAGGGCTTGCCCGAGATCGACAAGTACGAGCTGTTCCAAAAGATCTTCAACGAGCTGCAAGGACGCAGCGACCAGGCGCTGCTGGCGAGCTGGGTGTGGCACAGCGGCGCCGTGCTGGACGAGTTGGAAGAAGTTGTGCTCCAACCGGCCGGCCTGCCCGGCACAGCCACAGGCGAACCTCCCGGGCCGGAGAAGAGCCGCGAGCTGTTCCAAAACCTGGCCAGCCACGTCAACTTCGACGACTCAGGCGGCGACAACCTCGAAGTGTTCAACACCGTGATGCACGATTGGATCAAAGCCAACGGCGGCCAGATCTTCTACAACACCACGGCCCGGGTGCTGACCCAGGACGCGGACGGCCGTGTCACCGGCGTCATCGCCCAAAACCAGGATGGCGACTACATCTACTACAAGGCCTCCGGCGGCGTGGTGGTGGCCACCGGCTCCTACGGCGGCAACGATGACATGGTCAGGGCGTTCGCGCCCCCGTTCTTGCGCGAATACGCCAAGAACTACCGCGTCTACAACGCCCGCGTCACCGAGACATCTCCCATCACCACCGACGAGACCATGGATGACGGCACCGGCCACAAGATGATGTGCTGGGCCGGTGCGGTCATGGAGCAAATCGATCCCTCGTTCCAGTCCTGGGAGGACACCGGCTACTGGTTCTGGCCCTTCCTGCACGTCGACACGGCCGGCAGGCGGTTCCGCAACGAGTCCTCCTCCTGGCTGGACCACACCCACCTGATCACCGAGCTGCCCGCGGGCGTCAACTACTACTGGCAGATCCTCCCGACCAATGACTTCGAGATGCCCTCGACCTTGATGCCCATCCCCTACAAGGCCTGGGCGGAGATGTTCAAGGGCCAGTGGGTGGAGCATTCGGCCGACACCATCGAGGAGTTGGCGGAGAAGATCGAGTGCGACCCGGCTGTCCTGCGCGCCACGGTGGACCGCTACAACGAGGTTTGCGCGGCCGGCGTCGATGACGACTACTCCAAGCTGCCCAAGTTCCTAGACGCCATCGACGACCCGCCCTACCAGGCGGTCAGGGCCGAGTGCCACTTCTACTGCACCTCCAGCGGCGTCAAGATCAACCGCTACGGCCATGTGCTGGACCGGGATTGGAACCCAATTCCGGGTCTGTTCGCGGCCGGCAACACGGTTGGCTGGCGCCTTGGCAGCGGCTATCAGATGATAGTCGGCGGGCTTTGCAACGGTTTCGCCTTCTTCCAGGGCTATGTTTCCGGTAAGGTGGCGGCCAATCCCAATTGGACCTTCGAGGACATCGGCAAGTAGGGCCAGGGGCGGGCCTCCGGCTCAACCGGAGCGCGGCGGCCGCCCCGCGCGCTTGGCCGGCCAGGCCCACCCGCTTGGCCGGCCAGTCCCGACCGCTTGGCCGGCCAGGCCTGGGGTTGCTTGGCCGGCCAAGCTCGGCTGCCTGTCCGGTTGAACCAGCAGCCAGCCCGTGTACAGTGGTGGGGCGGAGCGGTCGGCACCCCGGTTGCCGCCGCCTCCAAGTCGGTATCATGGCCCACCGGAACCCGCCAAACCCGCACCAGCAGGTAGGCAATCGGAATGCGGTTGGGAGACGAGCGGGGAGGAGAGTCAGTGGCGAACGTGGACGCCAAACCTGACCCTGAGATTGGCCAGCCCGGCCCAGCGGCGCTGGCGGGCGCGGGCGGCGAGCCCAGCCTGGCAGACGCCGCGAGGTGGGTCTACCGGCTGTTCTACTCCAAGACACTGGGCTTGGGCGCCATTTTGGCCCTGGCGGCGCTGACGCTGCTGGGGACTTTGGTGGGCCAGGCCGCGCCCGGGGTGTTGGACGAGCCAGCGGCCAAGGCCGAGTTCATGGAGGCCGCCCGGCAGAAGTACGGCGGCTGGGCCTGGGTGTTGGACGGCATCGGCGGCTTCCGGGTGTTCTCGTCTTGGACGTTCATCGGGGTTGTGGTGGTGCTGGGGCTCTCGATCACCGCTTGCACGGCGCATCGCCTGCCCCAGCTGTGGCGGGCCTGGCGCCACCCCCAGGCCCACGCCCCCAGCGGCTTGTTCGAGACGGCCCCGACGCGCCAGACCATCGCCACCGCCGCCTCGCCCGGGCAGGCGCGCCAGCGGGTGGCGGCTTTGCTGAAAGCCAGCCGCTTCCGCGTCATCGAGCCGGCGGACGATGCCGTGCCGCAGCTTTACGCCGACCGCTGGGCTTGGGGCGGGGTTGGCACCGTGCTGGCGCACTTGAGCTTTATCGGGATTTTGGCGGCTTTCGCTTTGAGCGGCGCCGGCGGGATTGACCAGGCGTTGAACCTGGCGGTGGGCGCCGGCCCGGTCAAGGTGCCGGGCACGCCTTGGGAGGTGGCGGCCGAGGAGTTCGACGCCACCTTCTCTGAGGCGGGCATGCCGCTGGACTACGTCTCGCACCTGGTGCTGTACCAGGCTGGCGAGGTCGTGGCCAGCCAGGATGTGCGGGTCAATGAGCCGCTGCGGCGCGACGGCGTCAAGTTCCACCAGTCCAGTTACGGCATGGCCGCGCTGATCGAGGTGGCTGACGCCTCCGGCCAGGTGGTCTACCAGGGCGCGTTGCCGTTGGACTACCGCTCCGAGGACGGCTCGCGGGTCATTGGGCTGGCCGAGATGCCCGGCACGGGCAGCGAGATCCAGGTGTCGGTGGCCGCCAGCGGCCAAGAGGCGGCCGCTTTGTCGGGGCTTGAGCCCGGCCAGGCCCGCGTCACCACCTACTTGGTCGGCTCCACCAGCCCCACCGGCCAGGCCGTGGCCAACCAGGGCGAGCCGGCCGCGGTGGGCGATCTCAGCGTCACCTTTGAGCGGGAAACCCAGTACACCGGCATCCTGGTGCGCTCCGACCCGGGCGCCTGGTTGATGTGGGCCGCCTCGGCGCTGCTCATCATCGGCATGACCATCACCTTCGCTGCGCGCCACCGCCGCCTCTATGTGCTGGTCGAGCCGGCCGGGGACGGCTCGCTGGTCCGCTTGGCCTCCGGCGACCGGCCCGGGGTGGGCTTGGAGGCGCCGTTTAAGTCACTTGCAGGAAAGATTCGCCGTGAACTCGATACTTGATATTGCCCCCATGGGTTTGACTGTGGCCGGGGCGCTGACCGCCTTGGCTCTGATTTGCAACCTGGTCATTGTGACCGCGGCCGTCAAGCGCCCCGCCCCGGCGGCGCAAGCCGCCGCCCGCCCAGACCCGGGCCAGGCCGGCCCCGCCGGCCCCGCCGTCCCCGCCGGCCCCGCCGAGGGGGTGGCCGCAGCTGGCGCGGCGCGCCCCAAGCGCGGCTCGCTGGCCGCCTACGCCACCGGTTTGGCTTGGGCTGGATGGCTGGTGCTGACGGCCTACCTGGTGGTGCGGACAATCGGCACCGGGCATGGGCCGTTCGCCAACCAGCATGAGTTCGCGGTCGCTTTCACCTGGGGGATCATGGCGGCCTACCTGGTGGTCGAGTGGCGCTTCAAACTGCGCATCTTGTCGGTGGTGGCGCTGCCGGTGGCCTTGGCGCTGCTGGCCTACGGGCTGCGCCTGGACACCGAGGTGGTGCCGCTGGTGCCCGCCTTGCAGAACTCAACCCTGCTGACCTTGCATGTCGGCTTCGCGGTGGCGGCCTACGGCGCGGCCTGCGTCTCGTTCGCGGGGGCCGCCTGCTACCTGCTGTACAACAAGCTCGGCTTCTTGCAGGCCAAGGACATCGAGGTCTACGACATCGTCGGCTACAAGGCGGCCGTGGTGACGTTTCCGCTGCTCACAACCATGATTGTGCTGGGCGCGCTGTGGGCGGACACAGCCTGGGGCCGCTATTGGGGCTGGGACCCGAAGGAGACCGCGGCGTTGGTGACGTGGCTCATCTACGGGGCCTTCCTGCACGCCCGGATCGCCCGCGGCTGGCGCGGCAAGAAGGCGGCCTGGTTGCTCGTGCTGGGCTTCGCGGCGGTGCTGTTCGCCTACTTCGGCAACCACTTCCTGGGCGGCCTGCACTCGTATGCCTGATCCCGGCCGGCTCAGAACGGTCCTGGTCATTGGGCTGACCACGGCTGCGGTGGCGGGGGCGGTGTACCTCTCGCAGGGGGGCGGCGGCGCGGCCGGCCGCGAGGGCAGTTCGGGCGCGGTCAGCCAGGTCGAGGTCGCCGCGGCAGGGGCCGGGCCCGCCCCGCAGGTGGGCCAGCCGGCCCCGGACTTCACCGCCTGGGACACCGAGGGGCGGGAGGTGGCGTTGGCGGATTTGCGCGGCCAGCCAGTCTGGCTGGTGTTCGGGGCCACCTGGTGCGCCAACTGCCGCGCCGAGATGCCCGATGTCGCCGCCGTCGCCTCCCGCGCGGCCGGCCGGGCGGCGGTTGTGGCGGTGTACGTGGGCGAGGCGGCCGAGACGGTGGCGGACTACGCCGAGCGGCTCGGCTTGGACTTCCCCCAGATCGCGGACAGCCAAACCCAGCTCGGCGCCAAGTACCGCGTCATGGGCGTGCCAATGCACCTGTTCTTGGACGCCGATGGCGTCATCGCCTCCATCGACGTGGGCCCGCTGAGCCAGTCCCAAGCCTTGGACCGCCTAGGCCTGCCCGAGGCGAGCCGATAACCCCGCCGGCCCGTCCGCCTAGGCGCGCGGCTAGAGCCGTTGTTTGGCGGTTTGGCGGGCCAGGGTCAGGCGCAGCACTGTGGCCAGGGCGGCATCGCGCGGGGCCAACTCGGCTGAGCGGCCTGGCGCGTACTTGTCGAGCAGGGCGGCCAGGGCGGCCAGGGCCTCGGCCGGGTCGGCGCAGACCGCGACCTCGCCCCAGCCGATGACCGATTCAAAGGTCGCGCCGATGCGGCAGGCCTTGGCGTGGTCCACCAGGGCGATGCGCCGGTCGGCTTCGAAGCAGGCCCAGGCGCCGGCGCCGATGGCCTCCAGCTTGCGGCCCTCGCCCGCGCCGTGGAAGTAGATGGCCAGGCGGTCCGCCTGGCGCAGGTGGGCGAAGTGCAGCGGCACCACGTAGGGCTCGCCCTGCGAGACCAAGCCGAGCCGGCCGATCTGGCAGCGGGACAAGATGGCTTCGATCTCAGCCAGGTCCTCGAC
>JAITIG010000106.1 GCA_031279575.1 Bifidobacteriaceae bacterium | reverse complement strand
CTGTGGCCTTCACGCCGTCGCCGAAGTCCCAAGACCAGGCGGTGATCGGGTTCGGGCCGGTCGAGGTGTCGGTGAACTCCACCTCCGCCCCGCCCAATTGGCCGGTGAAGGCCTGCACGCGGTTGAGCTGGAGGTATGGGGCGTCAGCTGTGAACGGCGCCGGGAAGTCCAGGCGCAGATAACGCCCGGCGGCCGCGCCATTTGGGATCGGCAGCGTCAAGGCGGAACTGGAGTTGGCCGCGGTCGCCTGGGCGATCTGCGTGAACGGACCCTCAGGCGCGTCCCCCGCCGACACCGTGACGCTGGCCGGCCCGCTGACGGTGTACGGGCTCACCACCACGCGGGACAGGGCCCAGTCATGCTTCAGATCCAAGATGAGCCACTGGTCGGTGGTTTCACCTTCCGCTGTGCTCCAGTGCCCGCCGCGGGCGCTGATCGCGTTGTCGGCCGGGTAAAGGTCGCTGCGGAAGCTCGAGGCGCCCACCACCGCGCCGCCCACCTGGTCCCAGGCCACGTCCACCAGTCCGGCCGTGGCTTGAGTGGTGAAGCCGGCCGCCAGCGTTGAGCCCTCGGGCGGCTGCTCCATCGGCTGCGCCTGAGCAGCCGGGACGATGCCGTCCGCGCCCCCGCCGGAGGGGTCGGCGGCGCTGCGCTGGGCCGGCCAGACCAGGCCGGCCAGGCCGAGGGCTACCGCCATGGCGGCGGCTCCCACCACCGCCAGGCGCCCGCCGCGCCTGGCCGGGCGCAGCCCGGGGGAGTTGGGGTGGTTGAATCCTTGGCCGGGGGCAAAACGCGACATACTCATGGCGACCTCACAGTCCTTTCGAGCTTCACCCGCACGGGGCAGACGGGCAGATCGGCAAGCGACCGCAGGGGGCGCGGCGGTTTTCAAGAACTTTACCAATCCCATCCCCCCCAATCAAGATGCCTTGACCCCCCGGCCCCGTCCGTCCGCCCGGCGCCGCCCGGTCGCAGGCGGCCTGCCGCGCCAAGGCGGCCCGGCGGCATCGTGCTCCCCCCGGCCTGTCGCGAGGGCGGCGCGGGCCCCGGCGGGCCCTGCGTTTGCGCTGGTCGGCCGGTCGGGCGCGCCGGGCCGGGCGGGGGCGGGGTCAGGCTTCGGGGAACCAGCGGTGGACGTGTTCGGCGATGGAGGTCTCGAAGGCGTCGTCGTTGTGGTGGGCGGCCAGCCAGTCGGCGAAAGAGCCGCCGGCCGCGGCGTCCAACTCCGCCCGGCAGGCGGCGGTCTCGGTGACGGCGCGCAGCAGCAAGGCCTCGGCCTCGGCCGGGGTGTTGTAGAAGAACGGGTAGCCCCGCGGCACGATGGCGTGCGCCCAGGCCAGGTCCGGCAGCACGCCCACAGCCCCCGCCAGCAGGGCTTCGATGTACTCCAGCCCGTAGGTCTCCTCGCGCGCGGTGGCCAAGAAGGCGGTGGTTGAGGCCAGCGCCTCCCAGTATTGCTGCCGGCCGGGGGTGAGCGGGCCGACCCAGGCCCACTTGTTGCGGGACAGCGCCATGGCCTGCGGCGACACCAGGTGCTGCTCGGTCAGGCGGGCTTCGACCCGGATCGGCGCCTTCTTGGCCACCTTGGAGACGATGTCGATGAACAGCTGGGGCCGTTTGCGCTCCGACATGTAGATGGCCGGGTAGAGCACCACCGGGCGCTCCGGCTCCTGGCGCGGCTGGACGTGCTCCAAGCGGATGCCCAAGTTGACCCAGGAGACCCGGGCCCGCTCCGCCAGGGGGCGCACTGTCCAGCGGTGGACGTACTCGTGGATGGCTTTGGCGGTGCGCTCCGAGTTGGCGAAGGTGGGGAACAAGGCGCAGCTGAGCGACAAGGTGGCCAATTCCACGGTCGTCTCGTAGCGGGTCCAGTTCCACCACATGAAGTTCATCACCTTGGGGGCGGCGCCGCTGGGGGAGTTGTCTTTGAGGGTCTGCCACACGGCCGTGGAGTCGATCACGTCCATGTTGATGACCACGGTGTTGTCCGCGTCCACCATTTCCAGTGGGACCGCGTCGAAATCGGCGTAGCGGTGGATCTGCGGCGCGATCAGCTCTGCGCCGGGGAACACCCTGAGCAGCCGGCGCACCAGCGTGTCGCCCGCGCCGTGGCCGCCCACGGCGCCATCGGGCTCGATGGCGAGGCCGGAGTACCTGATCGCAATTTTCATGTGGCTTCCATCCTGGGTGTGGCTGGCCCGCGGGTCGCGGCGCGGGCATCCCGCCCCAAGAGGTTACCCCGCGGGGCTGCGATCCGCCCGGACCTAAGCCTCAAGCCGTCGCTGGGCGCCGTGGCGAGCCGCCCCTGACGGGCGCCGCGCCCGCCGCCGGCCAGTCCTGGCCCGGTGGGCGCATCCGCTGCTTGGCCTCCGCCGCCGGCTAGGCGGAGCCGCGCCGCACCAACCTGACCGGCAGTGTCAGCGACGGCGGCGCCGCCGCCGGTTGCTCGATCAGGGCCGCCAGGGTGCGCAGAGCCCAGGCCCCGGTCTCGCGCAGCGGTTGGCGGATGGTGGTGAGGTCGAGCGCGGCGGCGATGGCCGAGTCGTCGAAGCCGACGATGCCGACCTCTTGCGGTATGCGCCGGCCGAGGCGGCGGGCCGCCAGGTGGCAGGCGGCGGCCAACTCGTCGGTGTGGGCGAAGACGCCGATGGGCCCGTCGGCGCCGGCCAGCAGGCCGGTGGCCGCCGCCACCGCCTCATCGAAGGAGCGGCCGGTCAGGGCTGTGGCGGACTGGTCGAGGCTGAGAGCGCGGGCGGCCAGCCCGGCTTGGAAGCCTTCCAGGCGGCGCCGGGAGGGCGAGGCGAAGTCGGCCCGGGCTTGGCGGTGGCCGAGGAAGGCGAACCGGGTCAGCCCGGCCTCGGCCAGGGCGCCGGCGGCCAGTTCGCCGCCCAGGTGGTCGTCCGCCCTGACGCTGGGGAAGGGTGTGCCCTCGACGTCGACAAACACCGCCGGCAGGCGGCCCTCCTGGAGGGCGGCGGCGACTTGCGGGCTGATTGGCACGGACATCACTATGACCCCGTCGAGGCAGCGCAGCGGCGGCAGGCTTTCCAGCGTGTGGGCGGACTCGGCGGCGGATTGGACGTCGAAGACCACGACTTCGGCGCGGCGCTGGGGGCGGGCGGTGAGGATGCCGTTGAGCCGCTCGGCAAACGAGGGGTAGGCCGAGAACGGCGCGAACACCCCTATCCGCCCGCTGGAGCGGCGGGCCCGGGAGGTGGCGGCCTCCTTCGGCTCAAACCGCAGTTCGCGCACGGCGCCGAGGACTCGCTGGCGGGTGGCCTCGGCCACCTTGGCGGGGCTGTTCAGCGCCCTGGAGACGGTCCCGATGGAGACGCCCGCCCGCGTCGCCACATCGTAGATGGTGGGGTGTTTGCCGCCGGCGGCGGCCAAGCCCGGTTGCGGGCCCGGTGGCGATCCCATATGCTCTCCTAAGTGCTTTTATGAAAGCACTATACTAGACAGTCCGAGGAAGGCCTGCCAATGACCAGCCCCTATCCCGCGCCCGTCCGGCTGGGCCCGCTGATGGCCGTTTACTTCGGCCTGCAACTGGTGGTCAACATGGCCAACGGGGCCGCCGCCACCTACCTGCTGCCGCTGTGGCTGCAAGAACTCGACCCGGCGACCAAAGTCGCCCACTACGGGCTGGTCGGCACGCTGGCGGCGACTTGCGCCATCATCGCCCAACCGCTGTTCGGGGCCGCCTCGGACAGGACGCGGACGCGCTGGGGGCGGCGCGCCCCCTGGATCGCCGGCGGGGTGGCGGCGCTGGCCTGCTGCATCGGCCTGCTGGGGGCGAGCAGGCAGTTCGCGATCATCTTGGCGGCCGCCTGCGGGGTCCAGATCTGCTACTCGATGTTCGCCGCCCCGCTGAGCGCCATCGTGGCCGACCGCACGCCGGTCGAGCGGCGCGGCGTGATGTCGGCCCTGGGCGGCGCGGGCGCCTACCTCGGCGTGCTGGGCGGGGTGGTGGCCGTCTCAGTCTTCGCCTCCCAGCTCCAAACCGGGTTCTGGGCCTGCGCCGCCTTCGCCGCCGCGGTGGGGGTGCCGCTCGGCATCGGGCTCAGGCGCGACTCGCGGCGGCTGCCCCGCCCCGCCGCGCGCAGCTGGCGCCAGGTGGCGGCCTCCTTCTGGGTCTCGCCTCGCCGCCACCCCGACTTCGCCTGGGTGTTCGCGGCCCGCCTGGTGATAATCGCGGGCTTTTGGGGGATCTACTCCTTCCTGCTCTACCTGCTGCAGGACTACTGCGGCCTGAGCAAGCAGGCCGCCGCCGGCTTCTACCCGCTGGCCTCGGCGGCGCTGCTGGGGGCGATCCTGGTCTCGATTGTCCCCGGCGGCTGGATCTCCGACCGCCTGGGGCGGCGCAAACCGGTGGTGATCGCCGCCTCGGGGCTGATCGGGGTCTCCGTCCTGGTGCCGTTGGCCAGCCCCACGGTGGGCGCGCTGGTGGTCTCGCTGGTGATCGCCGGGCTTGGCTTCGGCGCCTACCTGGCGGTGGACCAGGCTTTGATGACCCAGGTGCTGGTCTCGGCGGCGGACTCCGGCCAGCAACTCGGCATCTTGAACATCGCCCAGGCGGGCGGCCAGGTGCTGGCCCCCGGCTTGGCGGCGCTGGTCATCAGCTTGGCCGGGTACCAGGGCCTGTATGTCTTCGCCGGCTTGGCGGCGGTGGCCGGAATAGTCCTGGTGCTCCCCATCAAATCGGTCAAATAGGCTGGGCGCGAGCCCCCCGCGAAGGAGCCGGCATGCCAATCGATCCCGTCATCAAGCAGGCCCAGCGGCGCGCCCGGCGCCTGGCGGGCAAACCCGCCAAAGACCCCGCCGCCTGGCGCGAGCAGGCCGCCCTGGTGGACCGCGAGGTGGCGGCGGGGCTGATCAGCCCGCCCCCGCCGGGCATCGCCCGGCGGGACTTCGAGGTCCCGGCGCCCCGCCGCGCCAGCTTCCGGGTGCGCCTCTACAGCCCGCCTGGCGAGCGCTCCCGGGGCGCCTTGCTGACGTTCTTCGGCGGCGCGTTTCGGCAGGGCGGCCTCGACTTCGCCAGCGTCGACCGCCTCAACCGGGCCAGAGCCGGCCAGGCCGGCTGCGTCATCGCCGCCGTCGACTACGCCCTGGCCCCCGAGCACCCCTACCCGCAGGCGCTGGAGCAGGGGCTGGCCGCCTTGGACTGGCTGCGGGCGGCCGGCCGGCGAGTCGGGGTGGACCCGGCGCGGATCGCCCTGGGCGGGGCCTCCTCGGGGGCCAACCTGGCGGCGGCGGTGGCCTTGATGAACCGCGACCGGGGCGGGCAGGCGCCGCTCTTCCAACTGCTTGAGGTGCCCGCCCTCGATTTGACCGGCGCCCACCTGTCGCGCCGGGCGGCCTGGCGGATGGGCGCGCCGCCCGCCTTGGTGGCCCGCGGCCTGCGGCAGATCGCGCGCGACTACCTGGGGGATGTTTCCCTGGCAGGCGAGCCGTACGCCTCGCCCCTGCTGGCCCCGGACCTGGCCGGCCTGCCGCCGGCCCACATCTTCGCCGCCGAGTTCGACCTGCTGCGCGGCGACGCGGAGGCCTACGCCGCCCGCCTGGCGGCGGCCGGAGTCGAAACCCGCCTGCGCCTGTTCGCCGGCCAAACCCACGACAGCTCCTGCTACACGGCGGCGCTGCCCCAGGCGCGGGCCTGGCAGGCCGAGGTCCACCAGATCCTCAAGTCCCTCGCCCCTGGCCCGCCCGGCTGACCCGCCCGCGCCGAGCGCCTGGCGGGGCCGCGCCATCGGCCACCGCCCGGCCCGGGCGGCCTCGGCGGCCGCCCAGGGGGCCAAGAAGCAGTTCTCATCGCGCTGGAACGCGGGGATCGCTCCAGGTACGGCGTGGCGGAGGTCTCCCCCAAGCGGATCTGAGCCCCGGCCCCGGCGGACTCAGCGGCAGGGTCCGGCCGGCAGGTCCGCCCGCAGGCCGGCCAAGGCCTCGGCCAGCGCGTCCAAAGCCGCCACGCCGGCCTCGAAACCAGGGGTGTTCGCGCAGGTGGGGCTTGGATTGCATGGCGCGTTTTTCTGGCTGGCGGGGATTCGGCGGCCTGGCTGGGGGCCGGGCGCTATGTCGCGTCCCCAGCCCGCAGGCGTCACCCGGCGGCATCGTCCTGGTCGAAGCGGCCTGAGGCGTCCTCGGCGGCGCGCCCGTCGGCCGAGTCCGGCGCCACCGCGGTGAAGTCCCGGTCCAGCAACTGCTCGTTGATCTGCAGCTGGCGGCGCTTGACATGCGCGACATCGTCCAAGGCGACGTCTGATTGCTGGGCGGCGGTTTGGACGTGCAGCGTGCCCGCCCCCAGCAGCCGCTCGATCAAGCTCTGCTGGTAGGAGACGGCGTGGACCCGGTCCATCGGGATGTCCCGCCCCTCGCGTTTGAACACGCCTTCGCGCGAGATCAGCCGGTAGTTGGTCAAGGTGTCGGTGCGGCAGGCCCAGCGCACCAGCGGCGCCGCCGTCCAAACCGCCACCGCGATCAGGGCCAGGCCGGCCACCGTCCAGCGGGCCCAGCGCCAGCCTGGGTCGGCTGAGATCGCATAGGCCCACAGCAGGCCCCAGCCCGCTATCGCCACCAGGAACACCAGCACTGGCGCCACCAGCACCTTCCAATGGGCTCGGGCGTGGAACACAACGTATTCGCCGGCGGCGAGTTCGGACTGGTTGAATGCCATGACCCCTAGTTTGGACCAGTGCGGCACAATAGGCCAGTGCGTAAACGCTCAGTTGCGATCTTGGGGTCGACCGGGTCCATCGGCGCGCAGGCGGTCGAGGTGGTCCGGGCCCGCCCGGAGCGCTTCGCGGTGGCGGCTTTGGCGGCTGGCGCGGCCCGCCCAGCCCAACTGGCCGCCCAGGTGGCGCGCCTGCGCCCGGCCTTGGTCGCCCTGCCCGCGGCCGATGGGGTAGCCCCGCTGGCCAGCGCCTTGGACGCCTTGGGGGTCCAGGCCGGGGCCAGGCCCGAGATTTTGGCCGGCCCGGGCGCCGCCTGCCAGGCCGCCGGCGCCGGGGCGGACGTGGTGTTGAACGCCATCCCCGGCGCGGCCGGTTTGGAGCCGACCTTGGCGGCGCTGGCGGCCGGGGCCAGCCTGGCCCTGGCCAACAAGGAGTCGCTGGTGGTGGGCGGCGCCCTGGTCAAAGCGGCCCAACTGCGCCCGGGCCAGATTGTGCCGGTCGACTCCGAGCACTCGGCCATCGCCCAGTGCTTGCGGGCCGGCCGGCCGGCCGAGGTCGAAAAACTGATTCTGACCGCCTCCGGCGGCCCCTTCCGGGGCCGCCGCCGGGATGAGTTGGCGGCGGTCACCCCGGCCCAGGCCTTGGACCACCCGACCTGGGCCATGGGGCCGCTGGTGACGGTGAACTCCTCCACGCTGGTCAACAAGGCGCTGGAGTTGATCGAGGCCAGCCTGCTGTTTGAGATCCCGCCGGACCGCATCGAGGTGGTGGTCCACCCCCAGTCGATGGTCCACTCGATGGTGCAGTTCGCCGACGGGGCGGTGGTGGCGCAGGTCTCGCCGCCGGATATGAGGCTGCCGATCGCTTTGGCGCTGGCTTGGCCGGAGCGCCTGCCCGGCGCCATCCGCCCGGCCGATTGGTCCGGGAAGTCCAGTTGGACGTTCGAGCCGGTCGATGCCGCGACTTTCCCGGCCATCGATTTGGCGCGGGCCGCTTTGGCGGCCTCGCCGCTGCACCCGGCGGTGCTCAGCGGCGCCAACGAGGTGGCGGTGGCGGCCTTCCTGGGCGGCCGGCTCGGCTACCTGGGAATTGTCGAGACCGTGGGGGAGGTCCTGGCCCAGTTCGCCTCCAGCCTGCGGCCAGGCGACAGGCCTACCCTGGGGCAAGTTTGGCAGGCCGATGCCTGGGCCCGCCAGCGCGCCGCCGAAGTGGTGGCCGCCGGCGCGGGCCGATTGGCGAAGGGAGTTTGAGCGCATGCTGGTCGCACTCGGGGTGTTGGTGTTCATCCTGGTCCTGGTGGTCTCGGTGGCGTGGCACGAGTTGGGGCACCTGATCCCGGCCAAGCTGTTCAAGGTGCCGGTCTCCCAGTACATGGTGGGCTTTGGCCCCACCTTGTGGTCCAAGAAGGCGGGCGAGACCGAGTACGGCGTCAAGTGGATCCTGCTCGGCGGCTACATCCGCATGCTCGGCATGTACTCGCCGGTGGCCTCGCCCAAGGCCGCCAAATCCGGTTGGCGGCACAACTTGGCCAGCGCCGCGCGCGAGGCGGCCCAAGACGAGCTCGCCGCCGCCCGGGCCAAGGCCGCCCCGCCAGCCGCCCAGGCCGATGCCGCCGGGCCGGCCGATGCCGCCGGGCCGGCTGAGGCGGCAGCGGGCGCCGCGACTGCGGCCGCGGCCGGGGGTGGCGGCGCGGTGGCCGAGACGGCATCGGGCCCTGCCACCGGGCCGGGCGAGGCGGAGGCGGGCAGCGCGGCCGGGCTGGCGGCGCGCGCCTTCTACAGGCTCTCGGCGCCGCGCAAACTGGTTGTGATGCTGGGCGGGCCGACTATGAACCTGCTGCTGGCGCTGGTCTTCATCGCCATCGCCATGTCGGGGGTGGGGTGGTACGGCACGTCGACCACGGTGGCGCAGGTGGCCGAATGCGTGGCGGTGGACGGGGCCGAGGCCTCGGACCAGTGCCCGGCCGGCCAGGCGCCGGGGCCGGCCCGGGCGGCCGGGGTGCGGGCGGGCGACCGGGTGGTGGCCTGGAACGGGCGCGAATTGGCCAGTTGGGATGAGGTCCTGGCGGCTGTCGGCGGGGCCGGGCCCGGCCAGGCGACCTTGACGGTGGAGCGGGACGGGCGCCGCCTCGACTTGGAGGTCTGGCCGCTGGAGGCGGGCGCCGAGGGGGCCAGGCGCGCGGTGGTGGGCATCACCTCGGCCCTCGAGCTGCAAAAGGAGCCGCTGTGGCGGGCGCCGCAGGCGCTGTGGTACCAGGTGGCGGCCTCGGCCCAGGTCTACGCCTCACTGCCGGTCTCAGTCTGGAACACGTTGGTGGACCTAGTCGAGGGCAACGAGCGTTCCTATGATTCGCCGATGTCGATGGTCGGCGTGGCGCGGCTGTCCGGGGAGGTGGCGAGCGCCGAGTACACCGCGGGCGCGGCAGACCCGTGGCGGCTGCGCTGGGCCACCTGGCTGCAGTTGGCGGGCTCGGTCAACATCGCGTTGTGGCTGTTCAACCTGCTGCCGCTGCTGCCCTTGGACGGCGGCCACGTGGTCAACGCGCTGTTCGAGGGCGGCCGGCGGTCCCTGGCCCGCCTGCGCGGCCGGCCCGACCCCGGCCCGGCCGACTCGGCCCGGCTGATGCCCCTGACCTACCTGGTGGTGGGCCTGCTGATCTTGATGACCCTGATCCTGGTGACCGCCGATGTCATCAGCCCCCTGCGCCTGTAGCCCGGCGGGCTCAGAACATAACCGTGGCCCAGGTCGAGACCTGGGCGAAGCCGACCGCCCGGTAGACCGCCAAGGCGGCGGCGTTGAAGTCGTTGACGTAAAGGCAGACGTTGGCCAGGTCGCGCCGGCGGGCCTCTTGGACCACCGCCGCCATGCCGGCTTTGGCCAGGCCGCGCCCGCGCCACTGGGGGTCGGTCCAAACGCCTTGGACTTGCACCCAGGCGCCGCATTCGGAGCCCAGCTCGGCTTTGAACACCACCCGGTCGCCCCGGGGGGAGACCCGGGCCAGGATGTTGCCCCGCCCAATTTGGGCCGCCACGTGCGCCCGGTAGGCCCCGGGCGGCCCGGGCGGCTCAAAGCCGAGCTCCTCGGCGAACATCGCCCGGCAGGCCGGCACCAGCACCTCCAGCATGTCCATGGTGGCCACCCGCACCAGCGGGTCGGCCGCCACCAGCGGCTGGCCGGCCAACGCCAGGCAGGGCTGCGAGGGGCGCACCGAGCGCGGCTGGGGCCAGGCGCCGCTCAACACCGCCCACATCGCCCCCACCGCGCCGGCCTCGCCCACAATCGAGGCGTAGCGCGCCCCGCGGGCCCGCGCCAGCCCGGCGAAGGCCCGCGCCGCCGCCGCGTCGGCCCCAACTGGGATCAGGTTGCCGCCCGCCCAGGCCAGGGCTTCGATCTGGCCGGGCGCGAGCGGCCGGCCGGGGCGGCGCGCGCCGCGCCGCTCAACGGCCCAGACCTCCACGAACGGCGCCACGGCGCGCATCGACTGGCGGATGCGCGCGCCGGCCATGACGCCATCGGCCCCCCGCTCGGCGCAAAACTGCGCCGCCGCCCGCAGCTCCGCCCTCCCCAGCGGGCGCGGCCGGGCCGGGCGCGGGCCGGGCAGCAGCGGAAACGTCACCCAACCATGATGCGCCGCTCAGCGCCCCGAGACAATCACCTGGACGCCGCCTCCCGCCGGCCGCCCGATGCCGTCCGCGCCGCCGGGGCCGTCCGGGCCGTCCGGGCCGTCCGCGCCGCGCTCCAGTTCGGCCGCCTGGGCCCGGGCGCGCTCCAGCAGCACCGCCACAATCTGGTCCTCGGGGACGGTTTGGACCACCTGGCCCTTGATGAAAATCTGCCCCTTTCCGTTGCCGGAGGCGACCCCGAGGTCGGCTTCGCGGGCCTCGCCCGGGCCGTTGACGATGCAGCCCATGACGGCCACGCGCAGCGGCACCTTGATGTCTTTGAGCCCTGCGGCGACTTGCTCGGCCAGCGCCACCACATCGACCTGGGCCCGCCCGCAAGAAGGGCACGAGACAATGTCGAAACCGCGTTTGCGCAGGCCAAGGGACTGAAGTAGGAGGGTGGCGACTTTCACCTCCTCGACCGGCGGGGCTGTCAGCGAGACCCGGATGGTGTCGCCGATGCCCTGGCCCAGCAGCGCCCCGAAGGCCGCGGCCGATTTGACGGTGCCCTGGAAGGCGGGCCCCGCCTCGGTCACCCCCAGGTGCAGCGGCCAGTCGCCGCGCTCGGCCAGCAGACGGTAGGCCAGCACCATCACCACCGGGTCGTGGTGCTTGACGGAGATTTTGAAATCGTGGAAGCCGACCTCCTCGAACAAGGAGGCCTCCCAGACGGCTGAGGCGACCAGCGCCTCCGGTGTGGCTTTGCCGTGGCGGCGCAGAATCGACGGCTCCAAGGACCCGGCGTTGACCCCGATCCTAAGCGAGACCCCGGCCCCGGCGGCGGCCCGGGCGATGGCTCCGACCTGGTTGTCGAACTGGCGGATGTTGCCGGGGTTGACCCGCACCGCCGCGCAGCCGGCCTCGATCGCGGCGAAGACGTATTTGGGCTGGAAGTGGATGTCCGCGATGACCGGGATGGTGGAGCGGGCGGCGATGGCGGCCAGGGAGTCGGCATCGTCCTGGGAGGGCACCGCCACCCGCACGATGTCGCAGCCCGCGGCGGTCAGCTCGGCGATCTGCCGCAAGGTGGCGTCGGCGTCGGCGGTGGGGGTGGTGGTCATGGACTGGACCGAGATCGGGGCGCCGCCGCCCACCGGCACCGGCCCCACGTTGATCCGCCGCGACGGCCGGCGGGCGGCCAGGCGCAAAGGCGCGGCCGGAAGGCCAAGGCTGACAGGCATGCCACCAGTATCCCAGGCGGCCGCGCCGCCAAGGGTTGGCCCGGCCCGGGGCGCGCGCCGCGGGGGCGCTCGGTAAGGTGTAGGGCGTGTTGCGCATGTCGAGCCTGTTTGTCAGAACCCTGCGGGAAGACCCCGCCGAGGCGGAGGTCGCCTCCCACAAACTGCTGGTGCGGGCGGGCTACATCCGCCGCTGCGCGCCGGGGATCTACGCCTGGCTGCCGCTGGGCTTGAAGGTCCTGGCCAAAGTTGAGCAGATTGTGCGCCAGGAGATGGACCGGATTGGCGGCCAGGAGGTGCATTTCCCGGAGCTGCTGCCGGCCGACCTCTACCAGGCCTCGGGGCGTTGGGATGATTACGGCCCCAACTTGTTCCGCTTGAAGGACCGCAAAGACGTCGACATGGCGTTGGCCCCCACCCACGAGGAGGCCTTCACCATTCTGGTGCGGGACATGTACTCCAGTTACAAAGACCTGCCGCTGGTGCTCTACCAAATCCAAACCAAGTACCGCGACGAGCTCCGCCCCCGCGCCGGGCTGCTGCGCGGGCGCGGCTTCATCATGAAAGACGCCTACACCTTTGACCTCGACCAGGCCGGCCTGGACCGCGCCTATGAGGCGCAGCGCGGCGCCTACCAGCGGATCTTCGACCGGCTGGGGTTGGACACGGTGATCGTCTCGGCTATGAGCGGGGCCATGGGCGGCTCCCGCTCGGAGGAGTTTTTGCACCCCACGCCGGTTGGCGAGGACACCTATGTGCGCTCGCCGGGCGGCTATGCGGCCAACGTCGAGGCGGTGGCGAGCGTGGCGCCGCCCGCCCGCCCGGTTGAGGGGCTGCCCCCGGCCAGCGTGGAGCCCACCCCCGGCGCCACCAGCATCGCCACCTTGGTGGCGGCGGCTAACGCCCGCGGCCCCAAGGCCGATGCCGTCCCGTGGACCGCCGCCGACACGTTGAAGAACGTGGTGCTGGCCGTCACCCACCCCGACTCCAGGCGCGAGCTGATTGTGGTGGGCGTGCCCGGGGACCGCGATGTCGACCTGGTCCGCCTGGGGGCGGCGCTCTACCCGGCCGAGGTCGAGGGCGCGGCCGAGGAGGACTTCGCCGCCCACCCCGAACTGGTCCGGGGCTACATTGGGCCGGCCGCGCTGGGGGCCAACGCGCCCCAGGCGGAGCGCGCGCCGCGCTACTTCCTAGACCCCCGGGTGGTGGCCGGAAGCAGTTGGATCACCGGCGCCAACGCCGCCGACCGCCATGTCTTTGGGCTGGTGGCGGGGCGGGACTTCCTGGCCGCCGGCCAGGCGGGCCAACCGGTGCTGGATGTCGCCACAGTCCTGGAGGGCGACCCGGCCCCGGACGGCTCGGGGCCGCTGGAGCTGGCCCGCGGCATCGAATTGGGGCACATTTTCCAGCTGGGGCGCAAGTACGCCGAGGTTTTGGGCCTGAAGGTGCTGGACCAAGACGGCAAGCTGGTCACCCCCGCCATGGGGTCCTACGGGGTGGGCGTGACCCGGGCGGTGGCCGCGGTGGCCGAGGAGTTCGCCGATGCGAAGGGCTTGTGCTGGCCGGTCCAGGTGGCGCCGGCCCACGTCCACCTGGTGGCGACCGGCAAAGACCCGGCCGTGTTCGCGGCGGGGGAGGCGCTCGCCGGCGAGTTGGAGCAGGCCGGCTTGGAGGTGCTTTACGACGACCGGCCCAAGGTCTCGGCCGGCGTCAAGTTCGCCGATGCCGAGTTGCTGGGCGTGCCTTACATCTTGGTGGTGGGCCGGGGCTTGGCCGCCGGGGTGGTCGAGTTCCGCGACCGCCGCTCGGGCGGCGCGACCGAGTTGCCGCCCGCCCGGGCCGCCGCCCACGCCGCCGCCGTGGTCGGCGCGGCCTTGGCCGCGGCCGAATAGGCGCCGCCCTGTCAGCCCAGGTCGACAAACGGCAGGGCCGGCAGCTCCGCCCCCCAGGCGTGGGCCTGGGCGAGTTGCCAAATGACCCGGGCTTCGACCCCTTGGGACAGCGGCAAGGCGGCGTAGTGGCTGGCCACGGCCATTTCGATGGCTGCCCAGCGGGACCGGGCGGCGGCCGCGTCGGCCGGCGGCTGGCCCAGCTGGTAGGCCGGCGCCCGGGGGTCTTGGCCCCCGGCCATGGCGACCAGTTGCTCGGCCAGGCGGCGGTGGCGTTCGGCCGCGGCGGCCAGTTCCGCTCCCAGCGCCTGATCGGCCGCCAGGGCCGCCAACTGCTCGCCCAAAAACCCGGCTTGGTCCTCGGCCAGGGCTAGCTGGGCGAGTTGGTCCAGCGGCAGGTTGGCCAGGTCGGCGGCCTCGGGCTCTCCCGCCCCGGCCAGGGTGCCCAGCCCAATGCCCTGCGCCAATTGGGCCGCCCGCCCGATGCCGATTGGCACGGCGGCGTTCTCGCCCGCAGCCTCGGCCACGCGCCAGGCCAGCGCCTCGACGCGGGCCAGGTCCCGTTCGACTTGGTCGAGGCGGCAACCGCCGCCGCCATCGCCCGCGGCGGCGCCGGTCGCGGCGGCCGTGGCGCGGGCCGCGGCCGGGGAGGTGGCGGCAGCGGCATCGTCCGCTGTGGCCGTTGTGGCGGCAGTCGCGGCGGCGGCGCCGGACGTGGCCGCGGCGGCGGCGGCGTCGTCCGCGGCGGCGTCGGTTGCGGCGGCCGTGGCGCGGGCTGCGGCGGCGGCGTCGTCTGCGGCGGCGCCGGCTGTGGCGGTCGTGGCGCGGGACGCGGCGGCGGCATCGTCTGCGGCGGCGCCGGCTGCGGCGGTCGTGGCGCGGGACGCGGCGGCGGGGGAGGGGCGGGGCATGGCCTCCAGGGCCTGGGCCCATTGCGGCGCTTGGGCGGCCAGCAGCGCCAAGCCCTCAGCCGACCAGGTGGGCGGCGGCGCGGCGGCGCAAGCGGCGGCCGCCGGGCCCAGCGCGGTGGCGGCGGCCAGAAGGTTGTCGAAGTCGGCGGCGGGCGCGGCCAGCGGCGGCGCGGCGGCCTGGGCGCACCCGGCGGCCAGCGCCAGCAGGCCTGCGGCAAGGCAGGCGCGGGCGAGGCGGCGGCGTGGTGGCATCGCCATAGATAATCCCATGCCGGGCCGGGATCCGCCTTCCCCCGGCGGCGCCACCCCCGGCGGCGCCACCCCCGGCGGGCCGCCTGGGCGCTCCCGGCCCGCCCGGCCGGTGGCGCGCCGTTTGGGCGCAGTCGCTAGACTCGGGTATTCGCCTCTGGGTTGTCCCGGGCGGGCCAACCGAATAGCACAGGACAAATGAACAGGCCCCAAGCGGGCCGCGGGAGGGGTGCGGCAGATGCACATCAACATGGTTGAGTTGCGCGCGTTGGAAGTGGAGCGCGACATCCCGCTCAAGCGTCTGGTGCCGGCCATCGAGCAGGCCATGCAGCTGGCCTATGAGAAAACCCCGGGCGCGGCCGCCTATTCGCGCGCCCACCTGGACAAGGAGACCGGCCTGGTGACGGTCTGGGCGCAAGAGCGCGACGACGAGGGCCGCCTGGTCAGGGAATGGGAGGACACCCCCACCGGGTTTGGCCGGATCGCCGCCGCCACCGCCCGCCAGGTGATTCTGGCCAGCTTGCGGGACGCCGAGGACGCGCACATCATCGGCGCCTTCGAGGCCCGCGAGAACGACGTCGTGACCGGCACCGTGGCCCAATCGCGCGACCCGCACTCGGTGCGGGTCGAACTGGGCGGGGTTGAAGGCGTCCTGCCCGGCCACGAGTTGATCCCCGGCGAGCATCTCAAGCACGGCGACCGGGTCAAGGTCTTGGTGCTGGACGTGGCGCGCGGCCCCAAGGGGCCCTCGATCACTTTGTCGCGCTCCCACCCGCTGCTGGTCAAGCGCTTGTTCGCGCTGGTCTCCCCGGAAGTCGACAGCGGCGCGGTGGAGATTGTCTCGATCGCGCGCGAGGCCGGGCACCGGACCAAGATCGCGGTCAGGGCCAAGGAGCCGGGGCTCAACGCCAAGGGCGCCTGCATTGGCCAGATGGGCGGCCGGGTGCGCTCGGTGATGGCCGAGTTGGGTTCGGAGAAGATCGACATCGTGGATTACTCCGACGACCCGGCGGCTTTTGTGGCGGCCGCTTTGTCGCCCGCCCGCGTCCAATCGGTTGAGGTGGTGGACGCCAAGGCCCGCTCGGCGCGCGCCATTGTGCCGGATTTCCAACTGTCGTTGGCGATTGGCCGCGAGGGGCAAAATGCCCGCCTGGCCGCCAAGCTGACCGGTTGGCGGATCGACATCCGCTCGGATGCGGCCGTCGCCCCGCCCGCCCACAGCGCCGCCCCGCCCGCCCGCCCCGCCGCCCCGCGGGCCCCCAGCGCCGCCCCGCGGGCCCCCGGGGCCACCAGCGCGCCGCCCGCCGCCGCGTCCCCGCCTGCCGCCGGCGCCGCGCCGCCAGCCCGCGGTGTCCCGCCCGAGCCCGCGCCGCCCGCCGCCAGCGCCGCGCCGCCCGCCCGCGGGGGCGCGCCCGAGCCCGCGCCGCCCGCCGCCCGCCCCGCGCCGCCCGCCCGCCGAGCCGCGCCCGACCCCCCGCCGCCCGCCGCCGCCGCCCCGCAGGCCCCACCGCCCGCCGCCAC
>JAITIG010000073.1 GCA_031279575.1 Bifidobacteriaceae bacterium | reverse complement strand
CGGCGCTACCAGACCCAGGCCAGCCACCGGCGGCGCCGGCGCCGCCCGGCTCGCCTCCCCCGCCGCCGGGGCGGGCGGCGGCCACGGCGGCGGCCAGGCGCAGGGCGGCGGCGGCCCGGCGCTGGCGCGGCACCAGGACCCAGATCTCCCAGGCCAGCAGGGCGGCGGCGACCACCGCCAGCCACGGCCCCAGGGGCCGGCTGGCGCTGGTGTCCCGGTCCAGCGTCCGCTCCGGCAGCGCGCCGGACCACAGCGCCGGCTCGACCGGCGAGCCGGCCGCGCGCAGCGCGTAGCCCACGCCCAACTCCTCGGCGATCGCCTTCAAGTTGGCCTCGTCGATCTTCGAGACCCCCGGCAGGCCGTCCGGCCCCAGAATGTAATCCGCCTCGGCCGGCTCGTCGAACCAAACACCCCAGCCGTTCAAGGCGAACTCCTTCATCTGCCCGCCGCCGGCCGTGCCGTAGCCCAGCACCGCTCCCCCGTCCACCAGCGGCGCCATGGCGGCGAACGAGTTGATCGCCTGGTCGCTGGTCTGCTCGCCATCGCCCAGGTAGTAGACCAGGCGGGCGCGCTCGGGGTGGTTCGCCTCCGAGCGCCGCAGCAGCTCCGCCAGCAGGTCCAGCCCGGAGTCGATCGAGGACCCGCTGGCGTAGAAGGTGGACACCGGCGCCAGGGTGTCGGCCGCCGCCTGGACCGCCCCGGCGTCGGTGGTCAACGGCAGTTCCAGCCGCGCCGTGGCGTCGAAGGCGACGATGGCGATGTGCGCCCCGGCGTGGTGGGCCGCGATCGCCGCCAAGTCGGCTTTGACGCCGTCGAGCCGGGGCTGGCCGCCGTCCCAGTCCTCGGCGGCGATCGAGGGCGAGGTGTCCACCAGCGCAATCACGTCCGCGTCGACCGCCACCTGGCGGTATTGCTCCGACCCGAGGGCCGGGTTGAGGGCGATCAGCCCGGCCAGCGCCAGCAGGGCGGCCCGCCGCCCGGCCGCCAGGCGCCGGCCGGCCCGCCAGCCGCCCCACAGCGCCACCCCCGCCAAACCGGCCCAAAGCAGAGCCAACCCGACCAGCGGCCGGTCGGCCACCACCCGGACGGGCTCGGCCGCTTCTAGCAGTTCGGCTTCCTCGGCCAGGATGGACTGCAGGATCCGCTGGATCGATTCCGACCCGGTGGTGTCGTAGTAGGCGCCGCCGGTCGACTCGACCTCCCGGCGCAGCTCGTCGAACGCCGCCGGGTCGCCATAGGGGCCGCCAAACAAGCCGAGCTCGATGTCGTAGACCTCCTCCGGGCACAGGGCGTAGACGCGCACACCGGCCGCGCTGGCCAGGGCGGCCGCCTCCCCCAGTTCGAAGATGGGCACGCCCTCAACCATGTTGTCAGTTGCCAGGATCACAGAACGTGGCCGGTCCTGATTCTTATTATCGAACAGTTGTAGGCATGCGGCCAGGCCGTCGCCGGGCAATGACGAGCCCTCCCCCAACAGCGTCCCGGTGTCATCCGGGTACCTGTCCCCGCTCAGGTCCCACCAGTCGCCGCCCCACGGGTCCGCCACGGTCTCGAACTGCTTTTGGATCGGGGCCAGGGTCTCCTCGATGAACTCGTAATCGTCCGTCAGCGGGAACAGCGTCACCGAGGAGGAGTTGAACCAGGACATCGCCACCCGCTCGCCGTCGAAGCCGCGCACAATCTCGCGGAACTGCTCCAAGATGCCGGCGTCCACCGGGTACATCGAGCCGGACACATCCAGGCACAGCACCACGTCGCGGCTGCGCGCCTCCGGGCTGACCAGGTCCGCCCGGGCCGGGCGGGCCGCCACCAGGGCCGCCCCCAGCCCCGCCACCAGGGCGCAGACCAACCCGGCGGCGGCCGCCGCGTTGTGCCGGCGGGCGGCGGCCAAAAACGCGGGCAGGTGCGCCACGCGCAAGGTGTTGGCCAGACGGGTGCCGCCGCCGGGGCCGCCCGGCGAGCGCTGCGCCGCCCGCCGCCAGGCCAGCGCCGCCACCCCCGCCAAGCCGGCCGCCGCGGCCAACCCCAGCCACCAGTAGATCAGCATCACCGCGCCACCACCTGCCGGGCGCGGGCCGCCAGCCCGGCCACATCGCCCTCGCCTTTGACTCCGAACTCCACCGGGTAGGCCGCCTCGAAGACGGCGACCAGCTGTGGCGACCAGCCTGCCGCTTTCAAGTCCAGCAGGGTCAAGGTGGCCGCCTCGGCCCCGGCGAAGGCCTTGAGAGCGGCCGCGATGCCCTGGGCGGCGGCGCGGTCGGTCAACTCGCCGGCCGTCCAGGCCGCCTCCAGCCGGTCGATCTCGTCCAGGGCCGCCTGGGAGCGGCTCTTGGCCGCCGAGGCCGGCGCCGGGGCCGGCGCGGGCGCGGGCGGGCGGCGCAGCGACCGCCACAGCCGCGGGCCCACCAGCACCAGCACCGCCAGCGCCGCCAGCGCTATGGCGCCAACCAGCCACCAGTCCGAGAAGGCCTCGGCGGGCAGCGGATCCACCAGGTCACTTGCCACCGCGGCGATGCCTTTCCAACACGTCGATCAAGGTCTCGACCAAGCCCGCCTGGCCGGTCACCCGGCCGTGCGCAATCCCCCGCGCCGCCAGCGCCCGCTCAATCGACTGCGCCAGGCGGGCCGCCTCAGCCTCCGCCTGGGCCACCACCGCCCGGTCCAACCGCACCTCGTCTGGCAGTTCCAGCCCGGTCTCGACATCGAACGGCGCTGTCGCCGCGTCCGCCCCCACCGGCATGTCGGCGATGCGGAACACCATCACCTGGTGCCTGGCGTGGAGCAGCGCCAGCGACCTCTCCCCCGCGGCTGTGAGCACGGCATCGTCCGTGATCAGAACCATGATGCCGCGCGGCAGGCGGGCTTTGACGGCGTGGTCCAGCACGGCCGGCAGGTCGGAGACAACGCCGCTGTGGTCGCCCGACTCGGCGGCCAGGCGGTCCAAGACGTATTCGGCGTGGGCCCGCCCGGCGCGGGTGCGCACCGCCTGCTGGCGGTGGGCGTCGCCGAACACCGCCCCCACCACGTCGCGGTGGCGCACCGCCAAGCCCGCGAACACGCCCGCCACATCGAGCGCCAACTCGTGTTTGGGGGTGCCGTCCGGGGCCACGGCGGTCATCGAACGCCCGGTTGAAACAACCAGGCCTAAGTTGTTCTTCCGTTCCACCCGGTAGCGCCGCACCAAAGGCTTGCCGGCGCGCGCGGTGGCCTTCCAGTCGATATCCGCCACAGCGTCCCCGGGCACGTATTCGCGCAGGTCCTCGAAATCCGTGCCCCGGCCGCGGAAAACCGAGGCGTAGCCGCCGTCCAGCACCGAACGGGCGCGGCGCTGCGAGTGCAGCTCCAGCAGCGCCTGGACCGCCTCGAGCCGGCCGCGGTGGGCGGAGCGGGACGGGGCCGTCATGGCGCCGGGGTGGCCGCGAACAAGGCGTCGACCACCGCCTCGGGCTGGACCGAATCCGCCACCGCCTCGTAGGTCAGGATCAAGCGGTGGCGCAACACCAGGTAGCGGAGGTATTTGACGTCATCGGGCACCATGTGGTCGCGGCCGGACAGCAGGGCGATGGCGCGCCCGGCGCCCTGGAAAGCCAGCGAGGCCCTGGGCGAGGCCCCGTACTCGATATACCGCCCCAGCGGGCCGATGGCGCGCGCCGCGTCCCGGGTGGCGCCGACCAGGCGCACAATGTAGTCCTTGACGGCGCGGTCGACATGCACCCGGCGCGCCAACTGCTGCAAGGCGGCGATGTCGCAGGGCTGGGCCACCGCCACCAGCGGCGGCAGGTCGGACTCGGCCTGCCGCATAATCGCCATCTCCTCGGGTGGGGCCGGGTAGGTGATGACCTCTTTGAGCAAAAAGCGGTCCAACTGGGCCTCCGGCAGCTCGTAGGTGCCCTCCTGCTCGATCGGGTTCTGGGTGGCGAAGACAATGAACGGCTGGGGCAGCTTGTGGACCTGGCCGGCCAGGGTGATCTGGCGCTCCTGCATCGACTCCAGCATGGCGGACTGGGTCTTGGTGTTGGCCCGGTTGACCTCGTCCACCAGCACAAAGTTGGCGTTGATGGGGCCCAGCTCGGTGTGGAAGGCGGCGTGGGCGGCATCGAACACCTGGGTGCCCACAATGTCTGAGGGCAGCAAATCGGGCGTGCACTGGATGCGGGCGAAGCTGCCCCCGCACAAGGTTGCCAAGGTGCGCGCGGCGGTGGTCTTGGCCAGCCCCGGGACGGACTCGACCAGCACGTGGCCGTCCGCCACCAGCCCGGCCAGCAGCGACCACCACAGCGAGCGCTGGCCCACCACGCGGGTGGAGAAAGCCTGCGACATCGCGTCCACCAAGTCTTTGGCCGCGGCCAGCTCGGCTTGCGTCAAGGGTTTTGCCATGGGCCCGAGAATACCGGCGCCGCCTGGGAGGCGCCTGGAAGCCTCTTGGGAATCCAGCCCCCCGCCGGGCCAGGCGTATAAGGTGGGCGGGTGGCCAAGCAGAAGCAATCCGGCGCGCTCGAGGGCAAATTGGGGATCGAGATCCTCGAGTTGTCGATCGACCAGGTGGTGGGGCGCATGCCGGTCGGCAGCAACACTTTGGCGGGCGGCCGGCTCCACGGCGGCGCCACCATGGCCCTGGGCGAGACGCTCGGCTCGCTGGGCGCGGACTTGCACGCCGAGCGGCTGGGCCGGGCCGCGGTCGGGGTCGACATCAGCGGCACCCACCACGCCGCCGCCCGCACCGGCCATGTGGTGGGCACCGCCCGCCCCCTCCACCTGGGCCGGCGCGTCACCACCCACGAGGTCTCCGTCCGCGACGAGGAGGGCCGGCTGGTGGCCACCATCCGCATCACCAATATGCTGATCGACCCAGCCGAGGCCTGAGGCGGCCGGCCTTCAGGCGTCGGCGGCGCCGGCGGCCTCGGCGGGGTAGACCACGCCGATGGCGGCGCGGATTCGGTCCATCGTCTCCATGATCTCGACCGACTGCCACAGCGGCATGATGCGGCTGACCAGGTGGCCCTCCTCGATCAGGTGCTCGATCTCGCGGGCTTGGAACTGCATGCCGCGCCCGGGCGTGGCGCCGTCGAAGCAGTCCAGCAGCTTGCCGCCCGGGCCGTAGGTCTTCATGCCGGTGGGCGTGTACCACACCGGGTCCAGCTCGATCCGCCCCGCCTCGCCTATGACGCAGGCCCGGTTGGGGCCGGGCAGGTTGGAGGCGGCCATCCAGTAGGCCCGCTCCCCGCCGGCGTAGGCGAAGACGGCCGAGACCTGCTTGTCCGCGCCGGTCGGCCCCAGCAGGCCGTAGGGGGCCTCGATCACAGCCGGGGCGCCAAACAAGTCGTAAGCCAATGAGATCGGGTAAACCCCCAGGTCAAGCAGGGCGCCGCCGCCTAGGGCGAGGTCGTTGAGGCGGTGGCGCGGGTCAGCGGGCAGCCCCTGGGAGTGGTCTGCGATCAAACCTTTGACCTGGCCGATGACGCCTTGGTCCAGCAGTGTGCGCAGGCGGGTCATGTGCGGCAGGAACCGGGTCCACATCGCCTCCATGCAGATCACGTCGGCCGCTTTGGCGGCCGCGGCCAGGGTCTCGGCCTGGGCCGCGTTGAGCGTCAGCGGCTTTTCCACCAGGACGTGCTTGCCGGCCGCGATCGCCATCAGGGCGCACTCCAGGTGCGCGGTGTGCGGTGTGGCGACGTAGACCACATCGACCTCTGGATCCTCCGCCACCGCCTGGTAGGCGCCGTGGGCGCGCAGCGCGCCGTGTTTGTCGGCGAAGGCCCTGGCCCGCGCCGCGTCCCTGGAGCCGACGGCGGCCAGTTTGTGGCCGTCCAACCTCAAATCCGCGGCGAACAGGCCCGCGATCCCCCCGGTCGCCATAATTCCCCAGCCCACTTGGCTCATGCCAGCTTCACTCCTTCTAGTTCCAGCAGCGCGCGTTTGACCGCCTCGCGGCCGCCGTAGCCGCCGAGCGACCCGTCTGAGCGGATCACCCGGTGGCAGGGCGCCACCACCGGCACGGGGTTGGCGCCGCACGCGTTTCCGACCGCCCGGGCGGCCCCCGGCCGCCCCAGCAGCTGTGCCATCCGGCCGTAGGACACCACCCGCCCGTAGGGCAGCAAGACCAGCTGTTTGACCACCTGCCGGGCGAAGCCGCGGCTGAGCCCCAGGTCGACCTTGAGGTCGAAGACGCGCCGCAGGCGGTCGAAGTACTGGTCGAGTTGCCGCCGGGCGGTGTCCAGGCGGGCGGGTTGGTGGACGGGCTGGGCGCCCAGCGCCGTCGCGGTTGCGAGCACCAGGCGGTCGCCCAGCTCGTGCTCGAAGGCGACCTTGGCCAAGCCGAGTTCGGTGGCCAGCAATCCGAGACGGCCAATTGGCGTGTCGAGGGTTGCGTGCGCCAGCGTCAAGGCCGGCCGGTTGGCCGTCACCCGGCCATTCTGCCACCACAAACTTGGCCCCCGCCTCACCCTGTGGTCCCGAATTCGCCTGCCCGATGCCGCCGGGCCGCCGCCGGGCCGCCGGGCGGTCCCAGCCCGCCCGGTTGGCGCTCCCCGGGGGCGGCCGCCAGGCCGGCCCGGGGCCGCGCCGGCCCCGCCGGTTGCCCCCCCGGGACCGGGCGCCGCGCCGGGCCGGCGGGCGCGGCATCGGCCTGGGCGGTTGCCGCGCGGCGGGGCGGGGCGGGTAGCCTGGACGGACCCGGCGCCGGGCTGGGCGGTTGTTCCCGCCGCGCCGGCCCCGCCGGGTTTAGCCGCGCCAGCCTGATTCCAAGGAGGTCCATTGCCCGCCGATCCGCGCCGCCTGCGTGCCAATCTGCTGCTGTTGGCGGCCGCCGCGCTGTGGGGGCTGGCCTTCACCGCCCAGCGGGTCGGCGCCGAGCACGTTGGCCCGTTCACCTTCAACGCCGTCCGCTTCGCCATGGGCGGGGCTCTGGTCAGCGCCGTGGCCTTGGGCCTTGACTGGCGCCGGGGCACCGCCCCGGCCCGGCGGCGGGCCATGCGCCGGCGCGTCTGGCTGCCCGGCTTGGCCTGCGGTTCGCTGCTGACCATCGCGGCCGGCCTGCAGCAGGCGGCCATGGCGGACACCACCGCCTCCAACGCCGCCTTTGTCACCGGGTTGTACCTGGTGCTGGTGCCGCTGCTGGGCGCGTTCTTGGGCCACCGCGTGCGCTGGCTGACTGTGGGCGGGATCGCGCTGGCGCTGGCGGGCCTCTACCTGATCTCGGTCAAGGGCGGTTTCACCCTGGCCAAGGGGGACGGCTTGGTGATGCTGGCGGCGGTCTGCTTCGCCATCCAGATTCTGGCGGTGGACCGCTGGGTGGGGCGGTTGCCGGCGCTGCGCTTTGCCGCCGCCCAGTTCTGGGCCTGCGCGGCCACCTCGGCCGCGGCCGCCTGGGTGTTCGACGCCCGCCCGTTCGCCAATCTTGGACTGGCCCTGGTCCCCTTGCTCTACGGCGGGCTGATCTCGGTCGGGTTGGCCTACACTTTCCAAATCTTGGGCCAGCGCGCCGCCGAGCCCACCCAGGCGTCGTTGATTATGGCCCTGGAAACGGTTTTCGGCGCCCTCGGCGGGGCGCTCATCCTGCATGAGAACATGGGTTTGCGCGGCTACCTGGGGGCCGGCCTGATGGCGGGCGGGATCGCGTTGTCGCAGTTGGCGGCCCCAACCCAGCCGGCCGGCCACGCCGCCACCGGCACGCCCGGGCGGCCGGGCGGCCCTACCAGGCGCTGAGAGCGCCCAGGCCGAGCGAGGCGCCGGGGATGGCCTCCAGCAGGCGCCGGGTGTAGGCCTGCTCCGGGTGGGAGAAGACCTGCTCCACCGTGCCCTGCTCCACAATCCGGCCGCTTTCCATGACGTGGACCGCGTCCGCCATCTGGCGCACCACGGCTAGATCGTGGGTGATGAACAGGTAGGTCAGCCCGAGCTCGCGCTGCAAGCGCCCCAGCAGGGCCAGCACCTGGGCTTGGACCAGCACGTCGAGCGCGGAGACGGCCTCGTCTAGCACCACCAGCTCCGGGTCCAGGGCCAGCGCCCGCGCCACCGCCACCCGCTGGCGCTGCCCGCCGGACAGCTCGTTGGGGTAGCGCCGCATGATCGACTCCGGCAAAGCCACCCGCTCCAGCAGCTCCCGCACCCGCTCGTGGCGCGATTTGGCGTCCCCCACGCGGTGGGTTCGCAGCGGCTCCTCGATCACCCGGTAGATCGAGTACATCGGGTCCAAGGACCCATACGGGTCCTGGAACACCGGCTGGACCCGGCGCCTGAAAGCGAACAGCTCCTTGGCGGACAAGGTCGACGTGTCCACCCCGTCGAACACAATCCGCCCGCTGCTTGGCGCCGCCAGGTTCAGCACCATGTTCGCCACCGTCGACTTGCCCGAGCCGGACTCCCCCACCAGCGCCACGGTGGTCCCCCGCGCCACCTCCAAGGTGACCGCGTCCACCGCCTTGAAGTCGGTGTGCTGCCCCGGCAGCTTGCCCCGCAGGCGGAACACCTTGGTGACGTTGTCGACCAGCAGCACCGCGTCCACCCCCGGCGCGGCGGACGATGCCGTGCCCCCCGCCCCAGCCCCATCCCCGGCCGGCGGGGCGGCGGGGGCCTCGGCCACCCGCAGGCGGCGGGAGGTCAGGGAGGGGGCCGCGTCCACCAGGCGCTGGGTGTAGGGGTGGCGCGGGTGGCGCAAGATCTCCAAAGACGGGCCCGATTCGACCACTTTGCCCTTGTACATCACCACCAGCTGCTCGGCCCGCTCGGCCGCCAAACCCAAATCATGGGTGATCAGCAGCACCGCGGTGCCCAGCTCCCGGGTCAAAGTGCCCAAATGGTCCAAAATCTGGCGCTGCACCGTCACATCCAGGGCCGAGGTCGGCTCGTCCGCGATCAGCAACTGCGGCCGGGCGGCCAGGGCCATGGCGATCAAAGCCCGCTGCCGCATGCCGCCGGAGAACTCGTGCGGGTACTGGCGGGCGCGGCGGGCGGCATCGGGCAGCCCCGCCTCGGCCAGCAAACCCGCCACCCTGTCGCGCGCGCCCGAGCCGGTGACGTGCTGGGCGGCCAACTCGGCGGCATCGGGCAGGCCCAACTGGCACAGCAGGGCTTGGACCTCGACCCGGGTGGTGAAGCCCACCACCAGGCGGGGCTCCAAGGCGGCCAGGTCCGCGCCGCGCCCGGCCAAGGCGGCCAGCAGGCCCGCCCGGCCGCGGCTGGACAGGTAGAGGCGCCCCTGCGGCGTGTCCTCCAACTCGACCCCGCCCAAATGCTGGACCAGGGCCTTGAAAGTGGACCGGGAGACGTCCACGCCATTGGCTTTGAGGGCCTCTTTGACCTGGGCGCCAATGCGGTGCACCGGGTTCAGGTTGGACATCGGGTCTTGCGGCACCAAGCCCACCCCGCTGCCGCGCAGGCGCACAAAAGCCGCCTTCGAGGCGCCCACCAGCTCGCGCCCCTCAAACTCGATCGACCCGCCGGTCACCCGCCCGCCGCCCGGCAGCAGGTCGATGATGGCGTGGGCGCAGGTCGACTTGCCGGAGCCGGACTCCCCCACAATCGCCAGCGAGTGGCCCGCCTCGAGCGCGAAGCTGGCCCCCCGGACGGCTTTGACCGCGCCGGAGCGGGAGCGGAACTCGACTTCCAGGTCCCGCACCTTCAGCAGGGCGCTCACCGCTTGACCGCCTTCGGGTCGAGGGCGTCCCGGACGGCATCGCCCATCATGATGAAGCCGAGCACGGTGATGGCCAGGGCGGCCGCCGGGAAGAACAGCAGCAGCGGGTTGTCGCGCAGGTTCGATTGGGCTTGGGCTATCTCCTGGCCCCAGGAGACAATCGAGCGCGGCAGGCCCAAACCGAGGAAGGAGAGGGTCGACTCCAGCACAATGAAGGTGCCCAGCTGGGTGGTGGCGGTGACAATGATGGGGGCCAGGGCGTTGGGCAGAACGTGGCGCAGCAAAATTCTGACGCGCCCCACCCCGAGGGCTTTGGCGGCGGTGACAAAGTCCGCCCCGCGCACCTCGATGACCGCGCCGCGGCTGATGCGGGCCACGTTGACCCAGGCGAACAGGGAGATCACCAGCACCACCGAGAACACCGTGGCGCGGCTGCGGAAGACCTGCATCACCACAATGGCGGCCAGGATCAGCGGCACGGCGTAGAAGATGTCGGTGACGCGGGCCAGCAGCGAGTCGAGCCAGCCGCCGTAGTAGCCCGCCGTGGCCCCGATGGCGGTGCCGATCAAACTGGCCAGCAAGGTGGACAACACCCCCACCGTGACCGAGGCGCGGGCCCCGAACACCACCCGCGAGTAGACGTCGCAGCCTTGCAGGGTGTAGCCCATGGGGTGGCCCGGCTCGGCCGGCTCCAAGGATTTCATCAGGTCGCAGTACATTGGGTCGGCGCTGGTGAACCAGGTGGGGAAGACGGCCACCGCCGCCACCGCCACCGTCAGCGCCACCGAGACCCAGAACAGCGGCCGGCGGCGCAGCGCGCGCCAGGCGTCGGCCCAAAACGAGGCCGGCGGCCGCGAGGCGTCGACTTGGTCGACCTCGCCCAGCGCGACCTCGTCCGGGTCGGCGAAGAAGTGCGCCTGGGCGCTGGCGGCGTCCGATGCCGTGCCGTCGCCCCCCAGCTCCCGCCCGGCAGGCGCCCGGCTGGTCGCGGCGGCGCCGGCCGGCGCGCCGGGGCCGCCGGGGCTGGCAGGGCTGGCGGGGGCGCCCGGGGCGGCGGGGCCGGGGGGCGCGGCGGGGCCGGGGGCCGGCCGGGCGGCATCGTCCAGCGGGGGGCGGGTTGGCTCACTCATAGCGGATCCTCGGGTCGAGGGCGGCGTACAGCAGGTCCACCACCAGGTTGGACACCATGTAGACCATCACCAGCACCGTCACCAGGGAGACCACCAGCGACGGGTCCGGTTTCTGGATCGCGTCCAGCAGGGCGTGGCCCACCCCGGAGACGTTGAACACGCCCTCGGTCACCACCGCGCCGCCCATCAAAGCGCCCAGGTCCGCGCCCAGGAACGTGACCACCGGGATGAGCGAGTTGCGCAGAATGTGGTTGGTCACCACGCGGCCGCGGGTCAGGCCCTTGGCGGTGGCGGTGCGGACAAAGTCCGCCGTCGAGGTCTCGAACACCGCCACCCGGGTCAGGCGCAGCACGTAGGCGTAGGAGACGGCCGCCAGGGCCAGGGCCGGCATCAGCAGCGACTTGAACCCGGGCTCGGTGCCCGCGGTGGGCGGCAGCCAGCCCAGTTTGACGCCGACAAAGAATTGCAGCACATAGCCCACCACAAAGGTGGGCACGGCGATGGCGACCAGCGAGACCAGCAGGAAGGTCGAGTCGAACAGCCGGCCTTTGCGCAGGCCCGCCACCAAACCGGTGCCCACCCCCAGGATGGCCTCGATGGCCAGCGCCATCAGGGCCAGTTTGACTGTCACCGGGTAGGCCCGCCCCACCACCTCCATGACCTGCCGGCCGCGCAGGTCGGTGCCCAGGTCAAGGGTGAAAATGCCCTTCAGGTAGTAGTAGTACTGGACGTAGAACGGCTGGTCCAGGTGGCGTTCGGCGCGCATGTGGGCGGCCACCGCCTCGTTCAGGCCGCGGTCGCCGCCAAGCGCGGCGATCGGGTCGCCGGGCATGGCGAAGACCAAGGCGTAGATCAGCAAGGTGGCGCCAAAGAACACCGGCACCAGTTGCAGCAGCCGGCGTCCCAGGTACAGGCCCACCCGTCGCTCCTTTCAGGAGGCGGGCCGGGCCCGGGGGCTGGCGGCGAACCGCTCTGCCCCGAACCCGGCCCCTGTTATCTCACTCCAGCGCTAGCGCCGCGCCGGCCCTCGGCCGCCCGCCCAGCTAGCGCCGCGCGTCACCACTGAGAGATCTTATTCGCTTCCGCCCACAGCTCTTTCGCTTTCTCCGGGTTGTACTGGAGCACGTCGGAGCCTTCGATGTCCGCCGTCCAGCCGTCGATCACCGGGCTGGTGAAGTCCTGGGCCGGGGAGCGGGTGCCGGAGAAGATCTTCTGCGTGATGGTCTCCCGGTCGATCGCCATCGAGATGGCGGCCCGGCGCAGGGCGCCCTCCTCGCCTTGGAAGTGCTCCAAGGACTGCGGAATGGTGAAGGACTGGAACACCGCGCCCGGCTGGTTGACATGGCGCTGGCCCAACTCCTCCTCCCAGGTGGAGAAGGCGGTCTGGGGGATGGCGTGGGCCACATCCAGGTTGTCCGCCAGCAGGTCGGCGTAGGCGGCGTCCAACTCGTTGTAGAAGACGAAGGTCAAGCCCTCGTTCTTGGCCGCCCGCTCGCCCTTGTAGCTTTCATTGGGGACCAGGGTGGCCCGGACGTCGTGCTCCCAGGCGCCCGTGCCGGCCATCTTGTAGGGGCCGTTGCCGATCGGGTTCTCGCCGAAGGCCGCCATGTCCGCGAAGGCCGAGGCCGGCAGCGGCACAAAGGCGCTGTAGCCCAGGCGCAGCGGGAAATCGGCCGCCGGGGCCTTGAGCTTGACCGTGAACGTCAAATCGTCCACCTTGTTCAGGCCGACGCCCTTGATCTCGGAGTCCTCCTCGTAGCTGAAGCCCTCGATCTGCTCGAAGAAGTAGCTCGAAAGCTGCTCGTGGGACAAGATGGCGCCGTAGTTCCAGGCGTCGATGAAGGCGTCGGCGTTGACCGGCTCGCCGTTGGAGAAGACCTCGCCGGCTTTGATCTTGATGGTGAACAGCTGCGAGTCCTCCGTCTCGATCGACTCCGCCAACTCGTTGTGGGCTTTGCCCTGGGCGTCGTAGCGGACCAGGCCGGCGAAGATCATGTCGATGATGTTGCCGCCGTTGACCTCGTTGGTGGCGGTGGGGATGAGCGGGTTTTGCGGCTCGCCGCCCCAGGCGGTGATGGGGCCGCCCTCGGCTTTGGTGATGTACTCGAACACCGGCACCGACTTCCAGTTGAACTCGACGTTGTCGACCTTGGTGGACCAGCCGCCGATGGTGTTCTGGTACCACAGCGGAATGGCCGGCAGGTCCTTCATCAAGACGGCTTGGGCCTGTTGCAGCAGCGCGTTGCCCTCCGCCACCGAGGGGGCGCTGTTGGCCGAGTTGAGCAGGTTGTCGAACTCTTCGGAGGAGTAGTCGCCATCGTTCGAGTCGGCGTTGGTGTAGTAGAGCGGGCCGAGGAAGTTGTTCAACCCCGGGTAGTCCGCCTGCCAGCCGGAGCGGAAGGCGGTCTTGATTTTGCGCTCGGTGATCTCCGTGCGCAGCTCTGGGAAGGTTGGGTACGGGTTGCCGGAGGCGTTGATGCCGAGCGTGTTGCTGAGCGAGTTGGCCACCGCGTCGACCCATTTGTCGTGGTCGGCGTCCGCGTTGTAGGCGATCTGGAAGGCGGTGTCGGATTTCGGGCTCTCCTCGCCCGCGCCGTCGCCGCCGCCGGCGCCGCCGCATCCGGCCAGGACCAGCGCCGCCGCCCCCGCGAGGGCCGCGAAGGAGATTCCCCTCTTTGTCAATGCCATAGTCAGCCCCTTTCTGATTGCTGCTTCCCGGGCCGCAGGCCCGCATGGCCGCGCGATTCAGACGCGCATCTGGACATAATAGGGGCCTGGCCAGGCCCGCTCGGCCCTTTCGGGCGCCCGCGGGCCGCTCCGCCCCGGGTTGTGACCAGACTGTGACCTAACCGGCCGGCCGGCCGCGGGCCGGCGCCGGGTGGGCGGCCGGCCCGCCGCCGCGCGGATTTTGGGGCCTTGCGAGTTGCTGATTTGGCCGCCCGGGAATACCAGGCGGGCGGCGGGAGTTGGAGTCACTGCGGGGAAAGAAGGCAGCAACGCTCCGACCCCGGAGCCCAATTTGATCGAAAGGATCACTATGACAATCAACCCCCAAAACGAGCGCTCACGCCGGGCGCGGCGCTTCAAAGGCCTGGTGGCCGGCGCGGCGGGCGTCGCCCTGCTCCTGGGCGGTTCCACCTTCGCCTACTGGAGTGTCGAGCACCCGCAGGCTATCGGGGACATCTCCAAGAACGGCTACCTGGCCTTCGGCCAGACCCCCATTGGTGTGGCCGCCTACGACCTGAGGAACAACGGGGATCAGAATCCCGAACTCACCATCCCGTACACCGTCTCGGTCCCTAAGGAGGGCGCTGATGGCGAGACGGAGGACAAGACAATCTCCCTCGCGTACAAGGCCAACCCTCTGGGCAAAGCTGGCGAGGAGAACGCGGCTGTGACCGGCGCCTTCATCCAAGACTTGACGGCGTGGAGGGGCGTTCCCGGCGACCAAGTCGAGGTCGATGTGCCGATCAACATCCAGGCCGTGGGCAACAACATGAGCTACACCCTCCAAGTCAAGGCCACCGATGACTTCAATCTGGCCGGCTGGACGGTCAAGGCCCAGCTGTACAAGGCCGCGCTTGACGTCACGATCAATCAGGACGGCAGTACCGGCAAGCTCTCAGTGGGCGTGGAGAAAGTGAGCGAGCCATTCGATGTGACTCAGATCAACACGTCTGACTACATCGACCTGGCCACAGACGTCAGGATACCGACCACCGAGGAAGGCCAAGTCTTCGTGCTGGTGTTCACCGCCACGCTGGATCAAAACCTTACCGGTACCTCCCAGATGGACACTCTGGTGTCCCTGAGCGGGGTCAACCTCAAGCTGGTGCAGGTCAACCCGTTTGATCCCACCGGCGAGAACGGCAACGACGAAGGCTGAGATGGCAAACCCCACCACTAGCCCCGCCGCCCCGCCGCCGCGCGCGGCCTGGCGGCGGGCCGTCTCTTGGGCCACCACCGCCCTGGTGCTGGCCTTGCTGGCGCTGGCCGTCCCACTGGCGGTGGTGCCGGCGGTGGGCGGCGGCAGGGCTCTGACGGTGCTGACCGGCTCAATGCAGCCAACGCACAACCCCGGCGATGTCGTGGTGGTCTTCCCGGTCGAGGGCTTCGACGAGATCCAGCTCGGAGACGTTGTCACCTTCATGCCGAACCCGGAGGACGCCACCTTGGTAACCCACCGGGCGGTCGCCTGGGCGGTCACCGGCGAGGGGCAAAAAACCCTCATCACCAGGGGCGACGCCAACAGCGCCGATGACGAGCCGATCCTTGAGAAGCAAGTCCGCGCCAAGGTGGCCTACGCGGTGCCGTGGGTGGGCCACGCGCTCCAGTTGGGCAACGAGTTCGGCAAGCCGCTGCTGCTGGTGGTGGTCGCGGTCAGCTTGATTGTCTACTCCGTCTACGCCATGGTGACCAGCGTCTCGGCCGGCCACCGCCGGGCCGGCTCGCGCCACCGGGCGGCGCCCGGCGCCTCGGCGGCGCCCCAGCCGCCGCTCCCCTGGCTCCCCGCCCCGGCGCCAGTTCCAGCCCCAGTCCCAGCCCCAGTTCCAGCCCCAGTCGCGGCCCAGGTCGCGGCTCAAGTCGCGGCCCCGGCCGCGGGCTCGCCCGCAGCCCCGGCGCCGCCCAACACCCCATAACCGACCGCGCCCCGGGCCCAACCGGGGCGCCAGACCACCCCACCCTGGCGGGCCCGCCCCAGCCCGCGCCATCCGGCCGACCGTGTTCCCCGCCCGGTCGGTTCACCCGGCGGGCCACCCGGCCCGCCGGGTTTTTCACATCCCCCGCCCGGGGGCAGGCCCCGGGTCAGGACGCCTCGGGGATCTCCTGCGTCACGGGGGCGGCGTCCGGGAAGACCGCCTGGCTGCGGCGGTCCAGCAGAATGGCATCCTGCCAGGCGCCCTCGACCTGGAACAGCCTGCGCCGCGTGCCCACCACCTCGAAGCCGAAGTCCTCCAGCAAATGCCGGGCGGGCGCGTTCTGCGGCAGAATATGGGCTTGCAAAGTCCACAGGCCGGCCTCCTCGGAGGCCGCGACAATGCCCTCCAGCAGGCGCGAGCCGAAGCCCTGGCCCCGGTACGGGGCGGAGACGTGGACCGAGACGGCCGCCACCCCCGTCCAAGACGGCCGCGCCGAGACCGGCTCCAAGGCGGCCCAGCCGGTGATGCGGCCCTCGCGGTTGGCCGCCACCAGCCGTTGGCCGGCCATGAAGCGGGCGTTCCAGGCCTCCCAGGTGGCGAGCTCGTCATCGAGCGCGCTGAGGCTGGTGGCCTCTTTGGTGATCTGGGAGACGTAGTCCCAGTCGGAGGGGAGCAGCGGGCGGATGTGCATGCTCTTCCTTTCGCTTCCCGCCTCGGCGGGGGTCCGTGATGTGGTCAGGCAGCTTGCCGTCCATTATCCCACCCCCCAGCCCATGCCCCCCGCCCGCTCCCGCCCCGGCCAGACGGCGATTCCGCCCGCCCCCGCCCCCGCCATCCCGGCCCGCCGCCCGATGCCGCCCGGCGCGGCGCCAAGGGGGGCAGGCCGGCCCGGCGCCCGCGGCGGCCAGGGCGGGGCGGGGACTGGGGCGCGCGGCAGCGGGCGGGGCGGCTTCGCCCACGGCGCAGCGGGCGCCAGCCCCAAACGCGGCCGCGCGTGCATACAATTGTGCGGGTGGGCGAACGGCTGAGGGTGCGCGGCGCGCGCGAGCACAACCTGAAAAACGTGGCCGTGGACCTGCCGCGCGACAAGCTGATCGTGTTCACGGGGCTGTCCGGCTCCGGCAAATCATCGCTCGCCTTCGACACCATCTTCGCCGAGGGGCAGCGCCGCTACGTCGAGTCGCTGTCCAGCTACGCGCGGCAATTCCTGGGCCAAATGGACAAACCCGACGTCGACTTCATCGAGGGGCTGAGCCCGGCGGTGTCGATCGACCAGAAGGCGACCAACCGCAACCCGCGCTCCACAGTCGGCACCATCACAGAGGTCTACGACTACCTCAGGCTGCTGTTCTCCCGCGCGGGCACTCAGCACTGCCCAGCCTGCGGGGCCGAGGTCACCTCGCAAACCCCCGCCCAAATAGTGGACCAGCTGCTGGCCTACCCGGAGGGCACGCGCCTGCAGCTGCTGGCCCCGCTGGTGCGCGGCCGCAAAGGCGAGTACGCCGAGATCTTCGAAGACCTGCGCGCCCAGGGCTACGCCCGGGCCCTGGTGGACGGCGAGCTGGTGCAATTGGCCGAGCCGCCCACGCTGGACAAAAAACTCAAACACACCATTGAGGCGGTGGTGGACCGCCTGGTGGCGCGCCAAGGCCAGCGGCGGCGCTTCACCGACTCCGTGGAAACCGCCCTGCGGCTGGCCAACGGGTTGGTGGTGGCCGATTTCGTGGACAAAGACCCCCAAGCCGCCGACCGCCGGCGCCGCTTCAGCGAAACCCGCGCCTGCCCCAACGAGCACGAGCTGGCCCTCGACGAGATCGAGCCGCGCACCTTCTCCTTCAACGCCCCCTACGGCGCCTGCCCCGAATGCACCGGGATTGGCTTCCGGCTCGAAGTGGACCCGGACCTGGTGGTGCCCGACCCAGACCTGCCGCTGGCGGACGGCGCCATCGCGCCCTGGCGGGGGGCGGCCTGGGAGTACTACCGCCACCTGCTCGAGTCCCTGGCCGGCGACCTCGGCTTCCGCCTCGACACCCCCTGGCGCGGGCTGCCGGAGCGCGCCCAGCAGGCCATCCTCTACGGCCGCAACCACCGGGTGCATATGAAGTACCGCAACCGGTGGGGCCGCCAGCGGCAATACGCCACCGGCTACGAGGGCGTCATCCCGCAATTGGAACGCCGCCACGGGGAGACCGAATCCGACTGGTCAAGGGACAAATACGAGGCCTACATGCGGGAGGTGCCCTGCCCGGTGTGCGCCGGGGCCCGCCTCAAACCAGAAGTCCTGGCCGTCACCGTGGGCGGCATGTCGATAGCGCAGGTCTGCGGGCTGGCGATAGGCCAGGCCCGGGCCTTCCTGGGGGACTTGGAACTGGGGGCGCGCCAGCGGGCCATCGCCGGGCAGGTGTTGAAGGAGATCGACGCCCGGCTGGGGTTCCTGCTCGATGTCGGCTTGGACTACCTCTCGCTGGAGCGCCCGGCCGCCACCTTGTCCGGCGGGGAGGCCCAGCGCATCAGATTGGCGACGCAGATCGGCTCCGGGCTGGTGGGCGTGCTGTACGTGCTGGACGAGCCCTCCATCGGCCTGCACCAGCGGGACAACCGGCGCCTCATCGCCACCCTGACCCGCCTGCGGGACCTGGGCAACACCCTGATCGTGGTGGAGCACGATGAAGAGACCATCCGGGCGGCCGATTGGATTGTCGACATCGGCCCCGGGGCCGGGGAGCGCGGCGGCGAGATTGTGCATTCCGGCGACCTGGCGGGCCTGGAGGCCAACCCGCGCTCCTTGACCGGGCAATACCTGGCCGGCCAGCGGTCCATCGCGCTGCCGGCCCGCCGCCGGCCCACCTCGCAGCGCCGCCAGCTGAAAGTGGTGGGCGCGGTGGAGCACAACCTGCGCGACATCGACGTGGCCTTCCCGGTGGGGGTGCTGACGGCGGTGACCGGCGTGTCCGGCTCCGGCAAGTCCACCTTGGTCAACTCCATCTTGTACAACGTGCTGGCCAACGAGTTGAACCGGGCCCGCCATGTGCCCGGGCGGCACAAGCGGGTGACCGGCCTGGACCTGGTGGACAAAGTGGTGCATGTGGACCAGGGGCCGATAGGCCGCACCCCGCGCTCCAACCCGGCCACCTACACCGGCGTGTGGGACGCCATCCGCAAACTGTTCGCCGAGACCCCGGAGGCGAA